>JBBRSC010000023.1:0-21191 GCA_038245795.1 Acidimicrobiales bacterium | reverse complement strand
GTCCGATGCGGCCCAGTTGGTGGCGGATCTCACGCTGCAGTGCCACGGGGCGATCGGGTACACCGTTGAATACGACCTTCAGTTCTTCATGAAACGTGCGTGGGTCCTGGTTCGACGCGACGGCTCGGCACGCGCGCATCGCGCAACGGTCCGGGCAGCGTTACTCGGACACTGACGGCTCAGCCTGTTGAACGGTGCGAATCGACCGCCCAGATGGCGTAGCGAAACGCCACGCCGGTACCGTCGTGATGAGGCTCGAATGCCTCGGTGATGGCCTTGACAGCGCGATGTCGCTGCTTTTTCTTGGCCTCGGACAACGGCCCGAACACTGCTCCCGTGGCGCAGACGAACTCTACCGCTTCCTCGACGGTTCCCGGTCCGCCGACGTGCAGATCCCCGTGGATCGGGGTGGCGGTGACGTCACGCCACCCGGCGCGCTGCAACGTCTCGGTGATCACCGCGGGATCCGCCAGCGACCATGGTCCCGGGCCCGACTCGGGTGTCGGCGAGATGTCGATGTGTTCGGCCATCGCCGAGATCGCGGTACTGACCCAGGGATTCTCGGATCGTGCCTGCCAGCAGACGAAGGCCAGACGAGCGTCGGTCTTGGCAGCATTCGCAAGATTGGAGAACGCGGCGCCGGGATCATCGAAGAACATCACACCGAGTCGGCTGATGATCCGGTCGTAGGCCCCCGTCCCGAGTGTCGACACCTGCGCGTCTCCCTCGAAGAACGCAACCCGGTTCAGGCCCGTGTCCGCCAGACGGACTCGCGCCTTCTTCAGCATGCGGGCCGAGATGTCGACGCCCATGACCGAGCCGGTCGTGCCGAGTTTGCGTCGGGCCGCGATGTCCAGCGTCCCAGTGCCGCACCCCACGTCGAGCACCGTGTCCGTGGATCGCAGTCGGGCGCGCGACATGACGTGGGCGGTCAGTGGCGCGAGCTGCGCCTCGTACCGCTCGTCATGATCGATCCACCGCTTCGCGGCATCGCCGTTCCAAAAGGCGGACATCTCCGAGTTGGGCGCCGGTGTGGTGCTGGCGTTCATGGTTGCGCCACCTCAGCGGACCCGGAGATTCATAGAACCCAGACGGTAGCGCAGGTACTTCGACCCGAACCCCCCGCCGCCTCTACCATCGGTAGACACAAGAACGCGTTCTACCGAGGAGCCCCCCATGGCCGAGGCCTACATCATCGATACAGTTCGGACGCCCGTCGGCAAGCGAGGCGGCTCGCTCTCACAGATCCACCCCGCAGATCTCGCCGCCGTCACCCTGGCCGAACTGATCGACCGAACGGGAATTGATCCGGGCGCCGTCGAAGACGTCGTGATGGGGTGTCTTGACACGATCGGCCCCCAAGCCGGCGACATTGCCCGCACTGCATGGTTGGCTGCAGGACTTCCCGAGCATGTTCCCGGTACCACCATTGATCGCCAATGTGGTTCGTCCCAACAGGCGGTTCACTTCGCTGCCCAGGGCGTGATGAGCGGGACGCAGGACCTTGTGGTCGCGGCTGGCGTGCAGAACATGTCGATGATCCCGATCAGCTCGGCCATGACCGTCGCGCAGCCGATGGGATTTCCAGATCCGTTCAGTACATCGAAAGGCTGGATCAAGCGCTATGGCGATCAGGAAGTCAGCCAGTTCCGCGGCGCAGATCTGATCGCCGAGAAGTGGAACATTTCCCGCGACGACATGGAAGCGTTCTCGATCGAGTCGCATTCCCGCGCCATTCGGGCCCGGTCAGAGGGTCGCTTCGACGGCGAGATCGTCGCCGTGGGTGAGTTCGTCCACGACGAGGGTCCTCGAGAACCGAACCCCGAGAAGATGGCCACTCTCAACACCCTCCGTGAGGGCGGTCGGGTCACCGCCGCAGTGGCGTCGCAGATCTCCGACGCGTCGGCTGCCATGCTCATCGCCAGCGAGCGCGCCGTGAAGGAACACGGCCTCACGCCACGAGCCCGGATCCACCATCTCTCGGTGCGTGCCGACGATCCGATCTTTATGCTGTCGGCGCCGATCCCGGCCACGCGGTATGCCTTGGAAAAGTCAGGAATGACGCTTGATCAGATCGATCTCGTAGAGATCAACGAGGCCTTCGCATCGGTCGTACTGGCCTGGCAGAAGGATCTTGAGGTCGACCCAGGCAAGGTCAACGTCAACGGCGGTGCCATTGCGCTCGGTCATCCCTTGGGAGCCACCGGCATACGACTGATGACCACGCTGCTGGCAGAGCTCGAACGCACGGGCGGGCGGTACGGATTGCAGACGATGTGTGAGGGTGGCGGCCAAGCCAACGTCACCATCATCGAGCGTCTGTAGCCCCAGTACCCCCTCCCGGCCACCTCGATGAAAAACTGGAACGTGTTCTAGTATCGGCGTCGTGCAGATGGGTGACACCGACGACCAGGCGAGGTTCCGGACCGAGGTCCGTGCGTTCCTCGAACGCCATGCATCGCTCAAGGCCGGCGACGAGACCGACTGGTCGCGTAACGGCGCGTCGACTGACCCCGTGGTGGCCGAGGAGTTCCGGTTGCGGTGCCAGGCGTGGCAACGAATGCTGGCCGATGAAGGCTGGGCGGGGATCACGTGGCCAGTTGCGTTCGGCGGTCGAGGTGGTACCGCTGCCCAGCAGATGATCTTCAATCAGGAACTGACCCGAGTGGACGCGACCTCCGGATTCCTGACCGCCTCCCAGGCCCTGGTAGGTCCCACGATCATGGCGCACGGCACGCCCGAGCAACAGCAGCGTTACCTCGGTCCACTCCTGGCTGGCGACGAGATCTGGTGCCAGCTGTTCAGCGAACCCGGAGCCGGTTCGGATCTTTCAGCGTTGGGATGTCGAGCGGTGCGTGACGGCGACGAGTTCGTGGTCAACGGCCAGAAGGTCTGGACGTCCCAGGCGCAGCATGCGACGTTCGGGATCCTGCTCTGTCGCACCGATCCAGGCGTGCCCAAGCACGATGGCATCACCTTCCTCGTCCTCGACATGGCTTCGCCTGGCATCGAGGTCCGGCCGCTCGTCCAGGCACAGGGTGTGGCCCACTTCAACGAGGTGTTTCTCGATGACGTGCGCATCCCGGTGGCGAACGTCATCGGCGACATCAACAATGGCTGGAAGGTCGCCAGAACCACACTTCGGAACGAGAGCTCGATGATCTCTGGCGCCGGGCAGGCAACGACATTCCTGAACGTGCGACGGGTTGCCGAGCGGGTCGGTCGAACACACGATCCGTTGGTCCGCCAGGAACTCGCCAAGGTGTGGACCAACGAGCAGATCCTCCGCTACCTGCAGCTCCGCACGCAGACCGCAGTGGCGTCGGGACGTCGAGAGTTGGCGCTCCATGGATCCCTCCTGAAGAACATGTTCACTCGGACTCTGGCCCACCGGGTGACCCTCGCTGTGGATCTGCAAGGGCCGGAGGGAACACTCTGGGATGACGCTGAAGGGGGCGGCTTCTGGCAGTACCAGTGCCTGAATCAGTTCGCCTCGCGCATTGGGGGCGGAACCGAGGAAGTGCACCGGAACAACCTGGCGGAGCAGTCGCTGGGTCTACCGCGTGAGCTGCGCGCCGATCTCGATGTGCCCTGGAACGAAGTTCCCAAAGCCTGAACCACCGCTGATACTGAACACCGACCCAACACGTCACACCCGACCAACTCACACCGACAACCACACTGGAGGCAACGATGTTGCTCGAGAACACCACCGCAGTCGTGACGGGTATCGGCCCCGGAATGGGTCGTGACATCTCGCTGTCACTGGCGCGTGAGGGAGCCGACATCGTGCTCGTGGGTCGGAGTGATCGCCACATGCCGAGCGTTGCCGCTGAGGTCGAGGCGTTGGGTCGACGGGCGATCTGCATCCAGGCGGATGTGAGCGAAGCCGACGACTGTCACCGGGTCGCTGATCAGGTGTGGACCGAGGTGGGCCCGCTCGACATCCTGGTCAACAGCGCCTTCCATGCGGGTCGAATGGAACCATTCGCCGGCGCCGATCTGTCCAAGTGGCATCGCCCCATGAACATCAACTACTTCGGTACCCTGCAAATGACCCAGTCGTTGCTGCCAGCCCTCCGCGCGGCGGGCGAGCAGAAGGGCGATGCCCGCGTCATCATGGTGAACACCATGTCGGTGCAGCACATCGAGGCGAATCACGGGTCGTATGCGGGTTCCAAGGCGGCACTCGGCGCGGTGACCAAAACCCTCGCTCTCGAACTCGGACGCGATCACATTCGCGTCAACTCCGTGCACCCGGGATACATCTGGGGTGAGAGCGTGCGGATCTACTTCGAGATGCAGGCGGCAGAGCGCGGCGAGGGTGTGTCTTGGCAGGACGTCTACGACGAACGCTCCGCTGAGACGGCGTTGGGCTACCTGCCTGACAGCGCGGAGATCTCCGGCGCAGTCGTGTTCTTTGCCAGCGCACTGTCACGTTGTGTCACAGGGACGTCGTTGCCGGTGAACGGCGGACACTGGATGGCACCCTCGGCCTAGGTCACGGCCTCAGCCACGCGCGCTGTCGGCTGCGTGTCACGCGCGACCCAGTACCCCGGGGGTCCCCTGCAAATTGCACCCATGTCACTACGATCCGTGACGTGCGGAGAGATGTAACGCGGTCGTGGTTGACCGCCCGTGAACGTGGTTGACGCCACGGGAGATCTGGAAGCGCGGTATCGCCGCGCGCTCCGTGATCCCACTCGTCGTCTGAACGAATTCCTGCACCTCAGCCTGGAGTTCGGCGACGCGCTGACCGACATCGATCCCGAGCGTTCCGAGCGGGTGTTCTCGGCAGCCGTTGAACTCTTGCGCGACCCACCGATTGCGATCCACCTCGAGTTGTCGATCGTCTTGGCGGAGAAGCTGGCGGCGGTTCGCCGATCGCTCGATCAACTCCCCGCCGAATACGAAGCTTTGTTGGCAGCGGTCCGGATGATCGACCATCTCCCGCCGGAGTTGGGGTTCAGACGCCGCGCCACGGTGGTCCGGCAGATGGCACGAATCGACATCACGTTGGCGCGGGTCGACGACGGCCTCGATCTGCTCGCTGACCTCGTCGAACAGGGTCTGGGTTCCGACGACCACCCGCCCGCCGAGGGCGAAGATTTCGAACAACTTGTTGTCGCGCTCGGATTGGGCGTGAGCGCGGTGATTCCTGGACCGGACGTGCGACGCCGGTTGGAGCAACTGTTGGCAGCATCGCGGTCGTCGTCTCGAGCCGAACGCGAGGTCGACCTGGCGGCGGTCTTGAGCCTGGCGCACATGTCGGCTGGCGACGACGACGTTGCGGCGATCTATGAGCGGCGCTCCCGCATGATCGCGTCCCGCCTGGGCCATCGACCGATCATCGCGCGCTGGGCATCAGCAAACGTGGCCCTCACCAGCGGCGATATCGATCGATCGATCAATCTCTTCGGGGAGCTTCTGATGGAGATCTCGGCGGGCACGCTCGATGAACTCCGCTTCGATGTCTTGAGCGGACTCGGTGAGTCGGCATGGCGGCTCGGCGACGCAACCGGTGCGCGCACCGCTCTTCGGGAAGCGCTGCTCGTCGGTAAGGGTGGCGAGCGTCGGCTCGCCCGCACTCACGAGGTCCTCGCCGAGTTGGAACGGGAGGCTGGCCGACTTGAGGATGCGTACGAGCATCTCGCCGCGACCCGCCGGTTCGAGTCGAGCTTTCTTCGCAGAACGGCGCGTGCCGCGGATCGCCGAGCGGCGGTCCAGACGCCGATCTCGAACGTCACCGAACAAGAGCCGGTTGGGATGGATCGCCTGTCACCGGGGATGTGGTCGACGGATCCACAACGTGGACCTACAGCTCTCGGTGATCCGCGCCGAACGGCACGTGGCCCGGCGCTCGTTCCTGACTTCATCGAGCTTCCCGCCGCGATCGACCTGACCAGTCTGGATCTCGACCGTCGCACCGTCATCAGCTCTGGTCCGGTCCATCCGCCTGATGAGCTGATCGAGCGCCTCGATACGCTCGAACGTCTCGTCGATGATCGAACCCGACAACTCGAACAGGCCCTGATCGACCTCCGTGATCTGTCGGAACGCTCGTTGCAGGACCCCTTGACCGATCTCGTGAACCGTGCGGGGCTGCGTGAGATTCTCGCGAACTGGGGTGTGACGCGCACACCCGGAACGGTTCTCTCGCTCGATCTCGATCGCTTCGGACGCATCAACGAATCGCTGGGCCATCAAGCCGGCGATCAGCTGCTGGTCGAGATCGCGCAGCGGCTGCGGCGAACGGTGCGGCCCGGCGACGTGGTTGCGCGTTGGGGAAGTGACGAGTTCGTCGTGTTGCTGGCAGAGGTCGTCGAGCCGTCCATCGTCATGGCCATGGCAGACCTCATCGGCCAAACCATTGCCGAACCCTGGCGGTCACCCGGCGGCGAAATGGTCGTGCCGTCAGCGAGCATCGGCGTGACCTCGGCTCCCAACGGAGTTCTCGACGCAGATCTGGTGCTCCGTCAGGCCGACACCGCCCTTCAGCGTGCACGCTCGCTCGGTCGTGGACGGGTCGAGTGCTTCGGCGAAGAACTCGGCACCCATGCACGATCGCGATACGAGCGCGAGTCGTTGTTCCGAGACGCGCTCTCGAACGGCTGGTTCGAGATGTGGTTCCAACCAGTGCATCCCAACGACGACGACTATCCCCTGGCGGCCGAGGCCCTGATCCGGCTGCGACATCCCGACGGACGAATTCTGGCGCCGGCGCACTTCCTCGATGTCGCCGAGGAGATCGGTTTGGCGGCCACCCTCGGCTCGTGGGTATTGGACGAGAGCTGCCGCATTGCGTCCGGATGGACGCGGGCTGGCGTACCGTTCCGACTGGCCGTGAATGTCAGTGCCAGCCAGCTCGACGACCAGTTCGCCGAACTGGTCAGTCGGACGCTTCGTACCCACGGGCTCGACCCGAGTCTGCTGGTCATCGAACTGACCGAGCACACGCTGCTCCTGGCCGACGAATCACAGGTCGCTGTGCTCGTGGCGATACGCGACAGCGGCGTGAGGATCGCGCTGGATGACTTCGGCACCAAGTACTCGTCACTCACGCATCTGCGCCGGTTCCCGGTCGACGTGGTGAAGATCGATCACAGCTTCATTGCTGGGATCTGCACGAACGTCCAGGACAGTGCGATCGTCCGAGCAGTCGTCGAGCTGTCGCGTACCTTCGGGTTCCGTGTCATCGCCGAAGGTGTCGAGACCGCGGAGCAGCTCGACATGCAACGGCGTCTCGGGTGCCACGGCGCGCAGGGCTATCTCATTGGTCCGCCGCGACCTGCTGATGCCTTCGAGCGTCTCCTGACGGCGAGGCCACTGCTCGACCTCCTGGCGGCGGCGATGCCCGCCTGATCAACCGGTTGCGCCGCTCGTTCAGTTGCCGATGCTGTTGATGAGGGCAGCCTGCGTATCGAGCACTGCGAGGACCTCGTCCCGGCCCGTCGGCGGGAGACGGAAGACACATTCGGTCACCCCGACCCGCTCGAAGTGATCGAGCTTCTCACCCGTCGGCAGCGAGCCGAACGGCACGATCTCCAGGCCATCGGGATCACGGCCGGCGTCCTCCATGAGGCCTCGCAACTTCGGTACGGCGTCGGTCAGTCCGGTGCCGCCGATGGGGATCCACCCGTGGCCGTACTCGACGATGTGGCTGAACAACTTCGGCCCGGCACCGCCGCCAACCAGAACGGGCACGGGGTGTTCCGGCTTGGGCCAGCACCACGACGGGGAGATGTTGACGAACTCACCCTCATAGCCAGCGACATCGGATGACCAGAGTGCTTGCATGGCCCGGACGGTCTCGCGGCACACGTCACGGCGATCTGTCATGGCGACCCCGTGATCAGCGAGCTCGTCTTCGTTCCATCCGAAGCCGATCCCCAGAGCGAAACGACCGTGCGCGAGACGTTGCAGCGTGGCGATGGCCTTGGCGGTGACGATCGGCTCGCGCTGCGCTGGCAGCAACACACCGGTGCCGAGTCGAATGGTCGTGGTGAGGGCAGCAGCCGCCGCAAAGACGATCAAGGGATCGAGGCTCCGCTTGTACTCCTCGCCGAGTTGAGCGTCGCCGGTCGGCGGCGGCGTCGTGCGGCTCACCGGGATGTGGGTGTGCTCCGGAAGCCAGACCGAGTCGAATCCCCGAGCCTCGGCTTCGACGGCGAGCTCAACGGGATCCATGGTCTGATCGGTCCCGAACATCGTCACGCCGTACCGCATGGACAGCGACTGTATCGAAGCGACCACAGATGTGACGGGTCGTCAGATTCTGCGAGAGGATGACCCCATGGGTATCTGTGATGGACGTGTTGTGATCGTGACCGGCGCTGGCCGTGGCATTGGTCGAGGCCATGCGCTGGAGTTCGCTCGCCAAGGTGCATCGGTTGTGGTCAACGACCTCGGAGTGGCGCCTGACGGGAGCGATCCCAGCGCCACGCCGGCCCAGAATGTGGTCGACGAGATCGTTGCTGGCGGCGGACAGGCAGTTGCCTCCAACCATGATGTCGCCGAGTGGGACGCCGCTGAGCAGATGGTGGCGCAGGCGATTGACACGTTCGGTGGCCTCGACGTCGTCGTGAACAACGCTGGCATTCTCCGCGATCGGATGTTCGTGAACTCCGAGCAGTCTGAATGGGAGGCGGTTCTCCGAGTCCATGTCCTCGGCCATGCTGCCCCGGCTCGACATGCTGCGTCGTACTGGCGAACCCAGTCGAAATCCGGGCAACCTGTCGATGGTCGCATCATCAACACATCCTCAGGTGCTGGGCTGATGGGCTCGGTGGCTCAGGCGGCGTATTCGGCCGCCAAGGGCGCCATCGCGTCGCTGACGTTGGTGCAGTCCGCTGAACTCGGGAGAATCGGAGTGACCGCCAACGCGATTGCGCCAGCCGCTCGCACGCGAATGACTGAAGCCGCGTTTGCGGACATGATGGCGACCCCGGGTGAGAACGACTTCGACGCCATGGCACCGGAGAACATTGCGCCATTGGTGGTGTGGTTGGGGTCAACCCAGTCCGCTCATGTCACCGGTCGGGTGTTCGAAGTCGAGGGCGGCATCATCGGGCTGGCCGACGGCTATCGCCACGGACCGCGCATCGACAAGGGCGAGCGATGGGAAGCCGACGAGGTGGGAGCAGCGGTCGCTGACCTGCTGGCGGAAGCCGACCCACCGACGCCGGTGTACGGCACCGCCTGACCGGTCAGAGCGGCAGGTGCGCGCCGATCTACAGTCGGTCGTCGTGGAGCATCGCGAGCCGTTGACGTTCAATCGGTTCAACCCTGTCACCGAAGCCGTTGAGCGGGTCACGACGAATGGTCACTCAACGATCCATAAGACGCTTCGCCTTCATCACGATGTCAGCAAGATGGGCTACCCGCCGGGTGAGCTACCGACAGATCTCAACTATTGGCGGCGCGAGGCGCTGATCTATCAGTCGGATGTGAGCGAGTGGCTTGCGCCCCATGGGGTGTCGATGCCCGCACTCATTGACGTGATCGACGAACCTTCCCGCATCACGTTGGTTCTCGAGGACGTCGCGGGGACCCCCGGTATCGACGCCGACGACGAGGCATTGATTTCGCTTGCCGGTCGATGGGGATCAGCGCAGTCCTCGCTGGTAGATCGACGGCCCGAGGAGTGGTTGCCATCGGAATGGCTTCGATCGTATTTCGATCATCGGCCTGACGTCGGATCTCTCTACGACGACGACGAGGCGTGGGCTCATCCGGCCGTTGCAGCCGTCATCGACCCGGCCCTGCGGGCTGGTCTTCGACGAATGTGGGAGGACCGTTGGTGGTGTTGTGATCAACTCGCCCTGCTTCCCACCACCTTCGGCCATCACGACCTGTGGCCCGGCAACGTGATCTTTCGCCCGAGCGGGACTCCGGCGGTGCTCGACTGGTCGTTCTGTGGTGTGTCGCCGTTCGGATTCGACATGGTGGTCATGATCTTCGACAACTTCTTGGATCTCCTGATCGACGTGGACCGCTTGCCGACACTGGAGCGCGGTATGACCAGCGCCTGGCTCGATGCTGTCGCGAACGTTCTTGACCCGACCATCGCACAACTTGGCGTCCACCTCTCCGCAGCGAGATTCGCGTGGCTGCCCGTTCGCATGATCGGCCAACTCACCGCCGGTCGCGCCGGCAACGTCTACCTCGATGAATCGGTGAGCATCGACGCAGAGTGGGCCGGGCGCGCGCCCGTGTTCGAGCGCATGGTGGAATGGCATGAAGCAGCTCGCGCTGCCCTGGATTGAACTACGAGAGTCGCTCGATGATCATCGCCATGCCCTGGCCACCGCCGACGCACATCGACTCCATACCGAACTGCTTGTCGGTCGCCTGAAGATTATGGATCAGCGTGGTCATGATGCGGGCGCCGGTCATGCCGAATGGGTGGCCGATGGCAATGGCGCCGCCGCGAGTATTGAGGCGATCAAGTTCGATCCCGAGATGGCGCTGCGAGGGCAGCACCTGCGCCGCGAACGCTTCGTTGATCTCGACGAGATCGATGTCGCCGATCACCATGTTCGCTCGACCCAGGGCTTGGCGGCAGGCTTCGATCGGCCCGAGACCCATGATCTCGGGGTTGAGCCCAGAGACACCTGACGACACGATGCGCGCCAGGGGAGTGAGTCCCAGTTCCTTGGCCTTGGTGTCACTCATGACGACGACCGCCGCAGCGCCGTCGTTGAGCGGGCAGGCGTTGCCCGCCGTGACCCGACCCTCGGGTTTGAAGACCGGCTTGAGGGCTGCGAGGCCCTCGGCGGTGGTGTTGGCGCGGATGCCATCGTCCTGGGAGACGACGGTTCCGTCGGGCAGGGTGACCGGTGTGATCTCCGCCTCCCAGTAGCCGTTCTCGACCGACTGCCCGGCGAGTTGCTGGCTGCGAGCGGCGTACTCGTCCATGTCGACGCGGCTGACATTCTCGAGCTCGGCGACGTTCTCAGCGGTCTGGCCCATCCCCATGTAGACATCTGGAAGTCCGGTCGGCGGGGTCCAGTCGCCACCCTCGCCGTTCGCGCGTGCGGCGGTACGCGCCATTGCATCAGCAAAACGTTCGTTGGCGGGGCCACTGTCGGCCATGCCGTTCATGAAGCGGCTGACGGTCTCGACGCCGGCCGCCAAGAAGACGTCGCCCTCGCCGGCCTTGATGGCATGCGATGCCATGCGGATCGTCTGCAACGACGACGAGCAGTAGCGGTTGACGGTGACACCGGGAACGTTCGGCATGTTGGCCAGGACGGCGACAACTCGACCGATGTTGACACCGGCTTCGCCAGCTGGCTGGCCGCAGCCCATCATGAGGTCCTCGACGAGATTGCGGTCAAGCGCTGGGATCTTGTTGAGGACGGCATCGACGATTTGAGCGGCGAGTTCATCGGGGCGGATCGTGGTGAGCGATCCCTTCATGGCACGGCCGATGGGTGAGCGTGCGGTGGAGACAATGACTGCTTCAGGCATGGGGGTTCCCCTCAAAGAGTTGTGAACCAGATGTTACACGTGGGTAACAATCCGGTCGAACGGAGCCGATCTGCGAACGTTGGACCACCGACTCGGTGGTCCAACGTTCGCAGTTCGGCGTTCACGGAAAGAATCGGCTGACTGTGTCCGCAACGCAGGCCGGCTTCGGTTGGCCGTCGATCTCGATGCTGACCCGGACGACGACCTGGAATCCCTCACCGATCTGTTCAGCTGAGATGATCTCGCCCCGTCCACGGAGACGACTCCCGACCGTCACCGGGTTCGGGAATCGAACCCTGTCGAGTCCCACATTGACGCCCATCGAGATCGCCTCGACCACCATCAGGTCGGGAAGGAAGAGATTCACCAACGAGAGCGTGAGATATCCGTGGGCGATCGGTGCGCCGAAGGGACTCTCACGATTCGCCCGATCGACGTCGACATGTATCCACTGAAAGTCGCCGGTGGCCTCCGCGAACTCGTTGATGCGCTCCTGGTCGATCTGAACCCACTCGGTTGGTCCCAGTTGCGTGCCGACCTGACCCAACAGCGCAGCTGGCGACGCAACGACCATGGCAGCGACGGCCTCGGAATCGCTCATGCGTGCTGGCTCGACACGGAGACCACTTCACCCGTCATGTACGTCGACAGGTCTGACGCCAGGAACACCATGACGTTGGCGACCTCCCATGGCTCGGCGGCCCGACCGAATGCTTCGCGTGCCTCGAGCTCATCGAGCAGGCCATCGGGGGTCACCTTCGCCAGGAAGGGGTGCATGGCGAGGCTCGGCGAGACGGCATTGATGCGAACGCCATGGTGGGCCGCCTCCAACGCTGTGCAACGGGTCAGCGCCATCACGCCCGCCTTGGCCGCCGCGTAGTGCGCCTGCAGTTCCTGCGCCCGCCATCCCAAGACCGAGGCGTTGTTGACGATGACCCCGGAGCCCCGTTCGTAGAGGTGGGGAAGCACCGCGCGCATCGCTCGGAACGTTCCAGTCAGCGTGACGTCGAGCACGACGTTCCACTGGTCATCGGTCATCTCGTGCACGGGTGCGTTCCCGCCGAGGCCGGCATTGTTCATCCACACATCGATATGGCCGAGCTCCGAGATGCCTGCGGCAACCAGGGCATCGACCTCCGCCTGGTTGGTGACGTTGCACATGGCAATTGCGGGACGGACGCCGAACTCCTCAGCCAACCGATCGGCCGCTTCGCCGAGTCGTCGTTCGTGAACATCGGAGATGAGGATGGTCGCACCTTCGATCATGCAACGCCGTGCCAGAGCGAACCCGATACCTGTGCCTGCGGCCGCGGTGATGACGACGGCCTTGCCGGCGAGCAGTTGATGTCCGCCCGGCTCGATGGGAGGGCTCATGATGTTGGCTTCATTGGTGTGGCTCCGATGGATGGTTCCTTGGGCAGCCCGAGGGCACGCTCGCCGATGATGTTGCGTTGGATCTGATCAGATCCGCCGTAGATGGTGTCGGACCGCGAGAAGAAGAAGAGCCGGTGCAGTTCGTCGAGGGCATCGTGCTGGCCGTAGTCGTCGCTGGTGACGCCCGCCTCCGCGCCGAGGACATCCATGGCGACGACGCCCATGTCCTGATGCAGGTTCGCCCAGTAGAGCTTGCCGATCATCGCCGCGGGCACGAGTTCCACGTCCGATCCGCTGATGTGGACCGACAGCGTACGTAGGGCATTCCAGCGCATGATCCGCAGCCGGGCGTGGAGGTCGGCCAGGCGTTGTCGCATCAGAGGATGATCGATGACCCCGGTTCGTCGAGCCGCGTCGCAGATGGCGTCGAGTTCGCGGGCGAAGGCCATCTGTTGCCCGAGGGTGAGCACGCCGCGCTCGAACGCAAGCGTTCCCATGGCCACGCCCCAGCCGCCCCCAACCTCGCCGACCACCATGTCGACAGGGGTCCGGACGTCGTCGAAGAACACTTCGTTGAACTCAGCGGTGCCAGTCACCTGACGGATCGGGCGGATGTCGATTCCCCGCGCCGTCATGTCGACCAGCAGATACGAGAGGCCCTTGTGGCGTTGGGAGCCCTCCTCCGTTCTCGCCACGACGAAACACCAATCTGACCATTGGGCGAGAGACGTCCAGACCTTCTGACCATTGATGATCCACTCGTCGCCGTCGAGCCGAGCTGTCGTCTTCACGTTGGCAAGGTCGCTCCCGGCGTTCGGCTCGCTGTAGCCCTGACACCAGTACTCGGTGCCAGCCACGATTCCGGGGAGAAACCGCCGCTGTTGCTCGGGGGTGGAGTAGTGCATCAGCGTGGGGCCCAGCAGCCCTTCGCCGATGAGACCGGCTCGGCCGGGCCCTCCGGCGCGGGCATATTCCTCGTGGAAGATCACTTCCTGACTGAGCGGAACGCCGCGACCACCGTGTTCGGTCGGCCAACCAACGCATGTCCATCCGGCTGCAGCGAGGTGGCGTTCCCAGTCCATTCGCTCATGGACAAAGGTGTGCTCGTCCCCAGGGCCGCCACGATTGATGAGCTGCGCGAACTGTCCGACGAGATTGGTGGTCATCCAGTCCCTGATCTCGGACCGGAAGTCGAGATCGGCCGCGGAATCGCTGAGCTGCACGGTCTGCATAATACCTGACGACCCGTCAGAAACGGAAAGACGGATCTCTGAATGGGGCGAACGCGGTCGCACTCGTACCATGACGCTCCGTGAATCCGTTCTCCGTCGAACCGAGCCTCCCGAACCGGCGGCGATCGACGGGGTCGAAACGCCGTCGCTCACCGATCATCGGTGCGGCCATCGGTGCCAGCGTGATTCTTCTGGCGGTCGGTATCGTTGCCGTGGTTGCCGCTTCGAACGATCCCGACAGAGCCGATGTCCCCATCGGACCCGGGATGGTGACATCGACGACGAACCCTGTGGTCAGCCCGGTCGACCCCTCGACCCCCACGTCGTCGCGACCTGGTGGCGGCCAAGTTGATGCCAACGGCGCCCTCTTCACCAATTGCAACGCCATTCCCGGTCGGTTTCCCGTTGCCGAACGGACCTGCACGATCGTGTCGCCGCCCGCCGTGAAGGCCTCCGAACGCATGCCGGCGATCATCCTGCTGCACGGCCTCAACAACGATCCGTCGATGGTCATCACCAACGGCGGATGGTCCGATCAGGTCGTCAAGCATCGGATTCTGGTGGCCGTCCCGAAGGGGGTGCTCAGCAGTTGGAACGCAGGGGGATGTTGCGCGCCCGCAACCGCGTTGCAGATCGATGATGTGTCGTTCCTCCGCGAGATCGTGCGGCAGATCAAGAACCGACCGGATGTCGATCCGACGCGCGTCTTCATGGTCGGCGAATCGAACGGTGGCATGATGATGTACCGCTATCTGTGCGAGGGCGCAGGGGAACTCGTCGCCGCAGCATCGGTCGAGGGCACGCCGATTGCAGGTTGCTCGCCGTCACAGTCGATGTCGATTCTTCACATCCACGGCACGGCGGACATGACGGTGCCCTATCAGGGCGGTCAATCGTTGGCGTCGTTCGTTCTCGGCGTGACCTTTCCCGCCGTGGAAACGTCGGTGACCGCAGTCGCTACGGCGAACCGTTGCAATCCGGTCCCCGAACAGACGACCAACGGCGGGGTCGCCACCTCGCGATGGTCAGGGTGTGGCAACGGCTCGCAGGTCGAGTTGGTCACCGTGAGTGGATTGGGCCATGTCTGGCCGAACGCGCCGGTGTTCCCGGCGACCGAGGCGATCATGGGCTTTTTCGGGCTGGCATGAGTTCTGTGACAGATCCCGTCGATCCCCCGCGAGGTCGAGGCTGCGGGTTCTGGGGATGCGCCTCGGTGCTCATCGCCGTGATGATCGTGGTGGTTGGGCTTGGCGGCTTCGTGGTCTGGGTGCGCCACGATCAGGGGATTTCGACCATTGGCAGTGGCGTCCCGGGTGAGACGCCGCCCTATTCGACGTCGACGGGCAACCCCGTCGGCTACCTCTCGGTCGTCATTCAACAGGGGCCGTTTGCCCGCCGGGCGGACGTGTTCGCTCCGGCGCGCTTGAGAGCAGGTGAACAGCTGCCATTGGTTGTTGTGCTGCACGGACATTCCTCCAACTCCGATCTTGCTCGCGGGATGGGCGGTTGGGATGTGCAGGCCGCGAAGCACCGATTCATTGCGCTGCTCCCGAACGGGATCGGCGAGAGTTGGAACGCGGGGAATTGCTGCCGACCAGCGATGACGATGGGCATGGAGGACGTCGCCTATGTCGATGCTGCCATCAACGTGATGACCGCGCGCCCAGAGGTGAATCCGGCGAAGGTGTTCATGGTGGGGGAGTCGAACGGCGGGATGATGACCTACCGCTATCTGTGCGCCCATGCCGATCGGATCGTCGCAGCGGCGAGCGTGATCGGGACCAACGTGTCGGGGTGCGAGCCGAGTCGAGCGCTGCCGTTTCTTCACGTTGCGGGAACCAGCGACGAAGTCGTGCCGTACGGCGGCGGATCGTCGGGTCCGGCGCGGCTGCTGGCAGGCGGCGACTTTCCGCCGGTCCGCGACACCATTGCTGCGCTCGCTGGAGCGCAGGGCTGCGCTGCCCCGGCGTCGACGGTGGACGGGAGTGTCGAGACGGTGACGTACGCGCCGTGTGACAACGGCTCGCGGGTTCAGTTCGTGACGATCACCGGCTTGACTCACGTCTGGCCGCGCGGGGAGCCGTACGACGCATCGAACGAGGTGATCCGGTTCTTCGGGCTGGCTCGCTGAGCTGGGCGTTCTGCGAACCACATCACCTGCGAATGACAACTCGGTCGTTGGCTCGGTGCAGCTCGATGACCTGGCCGGGGGCACTGAGCCGGGTTCCTGCGGGATGGCTGAGGCGGCCCGATCGGTTGAGGCCGGCGACGTCGGTAAGTTCATTCCGCAGCTCGGCAAGCTCGCCGCCAGTGATGGCGCCGGTAGATCGCACGAAGCTGAAGTAGGTCCAGAGCGTCTCAGCGCATGACGAGGGTAGCTCGACGCTGAGCTCCAGGCACAGACCTGCCGCTTCATTCCAGAGGAACGCCGCGACGTCGGCGGTGTCCCACACATCGAACGCTGGGGATGGGAAGGCATGTGTCACAGATCGGACGCTGAGGATGACGGTGAGCGCGTCGAGATCGAGTGTGGCGCCGTGTTCCAACGCCCAACGGGCCACCTGACATCGGTGTTGGCGCAGCGGCGCCGTCAGCGGCAACCGGGACCGGACGTGGGTGGCGGAGGCGGGCTTTCGTGGCATGTCCCCACTATGGAGATGGGGTGTGACAGCCAAGATGACACTCAGAGTGTTGTGTGGGGTCCGGCCGGCGATGCAATGTCCGGTGGTGCACACGGGTCAACCTGGGGTCGGCACGACCCGGACCTCGGAGTCGGTGGAGACGACCATCCGTCCGTCCGGTAAACGAACGACATCCAGCGAGCACGGGATGTCATCGCGTCGGGTCCGCGATGACCAATCGGCTGTCCCATCGGTGCCGATGGGGACCTCGGTCACCACTTGGCTGATCCAACCACACACCCAGGCGACGCCAGGACGAGGTTCGGCAATCCCTGATGGCGCAATGTGTTCGGCATCGGATCCAAGGTCCGACAACATCGTCTGTCCTCGATCGGTCGAGGCACCAAGACGCTCCGGCCCACCACCCGGGACGTTGTCGGCGACCAACACCCGGTCCGACGAGTCGACGGTGACAGCGAACGGGTTGTTCCAGTTCGTCGACACGATCAGCGGTGTCTGTGTCGTCGGCTGGTCGGGGTCGAGGGTGACGAGGGCGGAGCGGAGATCATCGAGTGGTGGATTGGGGTCGGCTCCGATGAGTCGATCGCCGATGCTCAGCACGAGCCGATCGCGCCACCACACCAGACGGCCTGCGCTTGCCTGCCGCGCGGCGACCGGACCGACCCACACGTCGCGTGGGGCGTCATCGACAAGTTCAGAGACCACCATGCGATCGTCGGCGGAACGGACCCAGGCCGCGAACACCCGACCGGTCGGCGAGACGATCAAGCCGGTCAGCCCGACCTGTTTGTCGAAGCCCCCGCCGGACGTCACCGCCAACGTGGCGACGATGCTCGGCGCGCCCTGCAATGACGACGCCAACTTGAGGACACGTCCCGTCGCGAGTTCGCCGATGAACAACGAGCCATCGGGAGCAACCGCCAGCGATGCCGGGAACTCGGCTGCGGCGATCACGGTGCCGATCGGCGCGGGTGGTGCGACCGTCTGAGGGGTCGATGAGCCACAGGACGTCGCGATCATCAGGAGCGCCAGACCGAACGCGATCGTCGTCTCGACAGGTCGGGCACGTCTCACAGTTGAAGTCTGCCTTGCGCCCGCCGGTCAGGCGTACAATCGATGCAGGATCGGTGCCACCACTGCCAGGGAGTCCGGACAGAACTCGGTCTGATCGACGGTGAGTCGTTCGATTGTGGCGTCCAACTCACCGATGGTGGTCCAGGCTGTGTCGATGACCTCGCCATCGACGAATACGAATGGCCCGTCGCTGATCGTCACATAGACCCGACTGACCATCGACACCTCGGCATCATCGAACGATCCACGACCGACCTCGACGAGTTCGACATCTACCAGTCCGGCCTCCTCGGCGAGTTCGCGTCGAGCCGAGTCATCCCACGACTCGCCGACGGCGACCACTCCACCGAAGGCGATGTCCCAACGAGCTGCCCAGACGTCCTTGTCGGGGGCGCGTTGATGGATCAGCACCCGCCCGTCGGTGCCCAATACGACAACGGAGACTGCCCGATGGCGTGCGTGGGCGGCACGCATCTCGCGTCGGCTGATGATCCGCTCCACCGAGCCGTCCAGGGCCACCACTTCGACCAGCTCGTCGCCGACCGTGTGCGCGCGATTCGGGGCTCCGGTCACAGACCGAATTCGGCAATCAGCACGGGGCGACCGCGTTCGATGCTGTGATGCGCGGCGGCGCCCACCGCGACCGACCACAGTCCGTCATCGACTCCGACGGTTGGGGGCGAACCAGAACGCAACGCGGCGATGAACTCCAGATGTTCGCGGTAGCTCGAACCGTGGTGGAAGCCCTCGTACGCGATATCGGCTCCGATGGGAGCCGGTACCTCGATGAACCCTCCGTCGCGCGGCCCCACACGAACTGAATCTCCGGGGACTGTGGTTTCGATCTTCGCCTGACTGCCGACGGCGACGAGTTCCTGTTCGTAGCGTCCACCTTCGGCGAACATGCACAGGTCGAGCGAGCCCCGGGCACCGTTGGCGTAGTCGACGATCACGAAGGCGTTGTCCAACACATCTGATCGGGCAGCCGTTCCATCGGGTCGGATGAACTCATCGGTGAGATGGTTCACGTCCTGGCCCCCCGAGGCGAAGACACGAACGGGCGGGGCGCCCACAACGAGGTTCATGAGGTCGAAGAAGTGACAACACTTCTCGACCAGCGTGCCGCCGGTATTGGCGGAGAAACGGTTCCAGTTGTCGACCTTGTCGAGAAACGGAAATCGGTGCTCACGAATCGAGATCATCTTGATCGAGCCGAGGACTCCCGATTGTGACGCGGTCACGAAACGCGACACCGTCGGCATGTAGCGGTATTCGAGTGCCACCCACGTCATGACGCCCCGTTCGTCCCAGCGCCGATCGGCGAGCTCCTTGACCCGGAGACAATCCGCGACCGTCGTGCACAGGGGCTTCTCCACCATCACGGCCACGTCGGTGGCGAGCACCTCGGCCAGCACGTCGATGTGGGTGGCGTTGGGCGTTGCGACCACCACGGCGTCCAGCCCATCGAGCGCCAGGAGGTCGCGATGATCGACGAAGACAGCCAGGTCCGGATCATTGCTGGCGCAGTCGACTGCCCACTCGCGCGACGTCGAATTGGGATCGCTGACTGCCACGACCTGGGCACCATCGATGGCCATGAGGTTGAGGATGTGCTCACAGCCCATCATTCCCGTGCCGATGATTCCGTATCGCACCGGAGGATGATCGCCACCGGTGGTCGAGCCTCTCCCGCCAACTGCACTCGTCATGGCCGCTACCGTACCGGCGGATGGAGCCCGTGTCGCCGTTGGAGATCAGCTGGTTCGGCGCCTTGTGCGACGACGACTACGAGTTCCTGGGTGTTGAGGACCCGAAGCTCGCGTCGTCGTGGGATCACTGTCGGAATATCGCGCTCGAAGCAGAGCGACTCGGCTTCGACAATCTCCTCTTGCCTTCCGGATATCAACTCGGCATCGACTCGGTGTCGTTCGCATCAGCGATCGCGCCGCAGCTCGACCGCATGAAGCTGTTGATCGCCGTTCGCGCAGGAGAAATGTGGCCGCCGCAACTGGCCCGCCAACTCGCCACTGTCGATCAGATGCTCGGTCGCGATGACGACGGGCGATCGAGACTGACGATCAACATCATCAGCTCCGACCTTCCGGGAGCGCCGCTCGACAGCGCACCGCGCTACGCACGCACTCGCGAAGTCATGGCGATCTTACGAACCCTGCTCGACGGTGAACCAACGGATCATCACGGCGACTTCTTCGACCTCGAGGTGGCCGCGCCGCGCGTGACGGGATTGGTCGGCGGATGCCCGCCGATGTACTTCGGCGGACTGAGCGAACCAGCGCGTGAGGTGGCGGCCGCCGAAGCCGATGTCTATCTGATGTGGCCGGACACCTTCGCCGGGGTGGCGGAACTCATTTCGGATATGGACGCCCGTGCTTCGCTGGTGGGGAGAACCCTCCGCTACGGACTTCGCGTCCATGTGATTGTGCGTGAGACCGAGATCGAAGCTCGCGTCGCCGCAGAGCAACTGGTGAGCCGACTCGACGACACCGTGGGCGAGCAGATTCGCCAACGGAGTTTGGATACCGGCTCAGTCGGAGTGACCCGCCAGACAGAACTCCGCGCGGCTGCTGCGCCCGATGGGTTCATCGAGGATCATCTCTGGACCGGGATCGGTCGGGCCCGTTCCGGTTGCGGCGCGGCCATCGTCGGTGATCCGACACAGGTGGCCGCGACCATCGAGCGGTATCGCTCACTCGGGGTCGACTCGTTCATTCTCTCGGGGTATCCCCATCTCGAAGAAGCCCGCCGTTTCAGCGAACTGGTGCTCCCATTGTTCCGTTGATGCCTGAGCGAACGATGCGCAGAACCATCTGGCCCGCGATCACACGTGGTTCCATATCCATTGCTGTCGCATCTATTCGGCTCATGTCAAAGCCTTTTGGTACCATTTATTCAGTGCTGGGGAGCTTCGCCAATATGTTGCGGAAACGGCCGACGTGGCTGAGGAACTGACCACCGCGCGGGCCGAGCCGGGCGCCCCCAGCCCCGAGACGCCAAAGCCGTCACCGTTCGCCACCACGAACGTTGACGATCCTGCGTTCGACGACGAGCATGGGGCGGTAGAAGCTGACGCCGACACGCTCGATACTGCCGCAGATTCAACGGGTCTGCCTCCGGCAGCGCCGCGGCCGGAGGTCGCCACGGAGCCACCGTCGAACGGCAACGGGATCCCCCGGCGACGATCGGTCGGGGAGATGCCGCCGCCGTTGCCCCGATCGACGGGCGGCATCCGCGGCGTGGCGTCAACGATCCATGCGGCCACGCCGGGTCGGGATTCCTCCCGATGGCGGCGAGGTTCCATCCGCACCCGCACGTTCGGACTCGGGTTGGTCTGTGTGGTGTTCCTGGCGCTGATGGCAACGGCGGCCGCGATCGGGTT
>JBBRSC010000022.1:0-21489 GCA_038245795.1 Acidimicrobiales bacterium | reverse complement strand
GCGGGGTGTCGGTGGCCGAGGCGTTCATGGACCTGTCGCTCGAGAGCGACGGTCGGGTCCTCATCAACTACCCGTTCCTGAACCAGGACCTCCGAGCGGTCGAGGAGATGCTGGCCGACCCCAACGTGGTCATGGGCCTCGCCGACGCCGGCGCCCACGTCGGGCAGATCCTCGACGCCAGCCAACCCACGTGGTTCCTCACCTATTGGGTGCGTGAACGCCAGATCTGTTCGATCGAGCGCGCCATCCAACGGCTGAGCGCGGCGGGTGCGGGGCTGTTTGGGTTATCGAACCGCGGGAGGATCCGCCCCGGGATGCGTGGGGACATCAACCTCATCGATTGGGATGGCCTGGCGCTGCCGTTGCCGACGTTCCGTCACGATCTCCCTCACGGCGCCGGGCGATTTGTCCAGGGTGCGCACGGGTACGAATCCACCATCGTCGGGGGCGAGGTCACCTTCGAACGCGGCGAGCACACTGGGGCACGCGCCGGCACGGTGCTCAGAGGCAGAACCTCCGCAACCTGACCGATCAGTCAATTGCGGGCGCTACGATCGACTGCGCATGGCTGACTCATCTGACACCGATACAGCACCCGGGCTTTCAGCGCTCGATACCAGCGGGCCCGATACGTCAGGGATCAATCTCGACTCGCTCGACTACGTCGGCGGGACCGCCTATGCGGGCGGCTCCTATGGTCGTCAGGCCATGTGGAAGAAGTTCCGCGAGGACCGCCCCATCGCCTTCCTTCCGGAAACCGACATTCCTGGGTTCCCAGCAGGCCCCGGCTTCTGGTCGCTCACAACCTTCGACGATGTCATGCACGTCTCACGCCACCCCGAGCTCTTCCAGTCGGGAAAGGGAACGAACATCCCTGATCTTCCCATCGAGATCGCCGAATTCATGGGCTCCATCATCAACATGGACGCCCCGCAGCACACTCGGACACGCCTGATCGTCAACAAGGCGTTCACCCCCCGCATGGTCGCTCGTATCGACGACGACGTCCGGGTCCGAGCCCGAAAGATCATCGCCAAGATCGCTGATCGGGGCACCATCGATGTCGTGCGAGAGCTTGCGGCACCGCTCCCCCTGGAGATCATCTGCGACATGATGGGGATTCCCGAGGACAAGTGGGAGCGCATTTTCGAATGCACCAACATCATCCTCGGCGATGCCATCACCACCGATTCTTTCGACGTGCTGCTCGGTGCCGTGCTCGAGATGGCGGCGATCGCCCAAGCAGTCGGCGAGGACCGACTCGCCAATCCGAAGGACGATCTCGTCTCGGCAATCATGGCTGCCGAAGTCGATGGCGAACGTCTCAATCCGACCCAGATGTCGAGCTTCTTCATTCTCCTGTCGGCCGCTGGCAATGAGACGACCCGCAATGCCATCACCCATGGCCTGCACCTCTTCACCAAGCACCCGGATCAGCTCGACATTCTGATGAACGACTTTGAGAACGTGATTCCGACGGCCGTCGAGGAAATCGTCCGCTACGCCACCCCGGTGGTTCATTTCCGTCGGACCGCCACCGAGGACACCCGCATTCGGGATACCGAGATCGCCGCAGGCGACAAGGTCGTCATGTGGTACGAATCGGCCAATCGCGATGCCAACCACTTCGAGAATCCGTACGCGTTCGATGTACGACGGAGCCCCAACGATCACGTCGGTTTCGGCGCCGGCGGACCACACTTCTGTCTCGGAGCGAACCTGGCCCGGCGGGAGATCCGAGTGATGTTCGAGGAACTGTTCCAGGCGCTCCCCGACATCCGTGCATCGTCGGAACCGACGTACCTGATGAACCCGTTCATCAATGGGATCACCAGGATGGAAGCCAGCTTCACCCCGGTCGCGACGTGACCGAGCAGCGCGCCCAGGCCGCCTCCCGGGCGTCGATGCAGGCGGTGGAATCTGGCGACCGAGCGGGCTGGTTGGCGCTCTTTGCACCCGATGCTGTTGTCGAGGACCCGATCGGGGTGTCAACGTTGGATCCGACGGGCCTCGGCCACTGCGGACTGGACGCGATTGGCGCCTTCTACGACACGGTGATCGCTCCCAATCAGGTCCGCTTCTCCATCACCTCGTCCTACGCATGCGGCGACGACATCGCGAACGTGGGGACCATTACGACCACCTTGGCTGACGGGACGGTGGTTCACACTGACGGGGTGTTCACCTACCGGACGAATACCGAGGGGCTGCTCATCGCCCTCCGCGCGTACTGGCAGGTCGAGCAACTCCGCTTCGGCTGAGTCAGGCCCCAACTGCGCACGTCTGACCACCCCAGAGGTGGTTGCACGTTCGCGGTTCGACATCGAGATCAGCCGGTACGATCGTCGCCATGGCAGTGATGTTGTTGTCGTGTCCCGATCAGCCGGGCATCGTGGCGAAGGTCGCCACCTTCATCCACGACCGTGGTGGGAACATCATCCACGCCGACCAGCATGCCGACCGCACCCACGGACGATTCCTGCAACGAGTCGAGTTCGATCTGCCGTCGTGGGTGGAGACCTCGGCATTCACCGCTGATTTTGCACCGCTCGCCGCCAACCTGTCGATGAACTGGAACGTCGTGACCGGCGAGGTGCGTCAACGCCTGGCAATCCTCGTGTCACAACAGGGGCACTGCCTGCACGATCTGCTGGCCCGCTCCGCCATGGGCGATCTGCCGGCAGACATTGCGGCGGTCATCTCCAACCACGACACACATGCCGATGCGGCCGCACGTTTCAACATTCCGTTCATCCACCTGCCGGTGGACCCGAACCGTCGATCCGAGCAGCACGGCAAGTTACTGTCGACGCTCGATCAGATCGAGCCCGACCTGATCGTGATGGCGCGCTACATGCAGATCCTCCCAAGCGAGATCTGCGAGCGGTTCCGGCATCGGATCATCAACATCCATCACTCGTTCCTCCCGGCCTTCCTTGGTGCCAAGCCGTACCACCAGGCCTACGACCGAGGTGTGAAGTTGATCGGCGCCACCGCCCACTACGCAACGTCGGATCTCGATCAGGGACCGATCATCTGCCAGGACGTCACCGCAGTGAGTCATCGCGATGATGTCGACCGGCTGGTGCAACGCGGTCGCGACCTCGAGATGATCGTGTTGGCGCGCAGCGTTCAATTGCATCTCGAGCATCGAGTGCTCGCCTACGCCAACCGCACCGTCGTCTTCGACTGACATCCCTTTTGGCCGGGATGTGCGTCAGGAGAGAACCGCTTGGCGGACCGACAGGCCGAGGCGACGCTTCTTCAGATCGATATCGAGCACCTTCACAGCAACCTCTTCGCCCGTCATGACCACCTGATCGGGGCGCAGTCCGAATTGCTCGGTCAGCTCCGATTGGTGGATCAGCCCTTCGGCCCCAGACGTGACCATCCGGGCGAAGGCCCCGTACTCGACAACCGATGTGATCACGGCGGAATCGATATCGCCCACCGTCACCCCGGCCAACGGGTCGGCCTGGGTCTGGCGCATCGACAACCCGACCCGCCGCTTGGATCGGTTCACTTCGAGCACCTTGACGGACACTTCGTCACCAACAGCGACGAGCGCGGACATATCGATGACGCGACTCCATGACAGCTCCGAGCGATGCACGAGCCCACGCACCCCGTCGCTCAAATTGACCTGCACTCCAAACTCCAAGAAGTTTGAGACCTTGCCGGTGACGATCGATCCGACGAGAAGTGAGCCAAAGGCCGCCTTCTCAGAGGCGCGTCGTTGGCGCCGAACAAGATCGCGTCGGGAGACAACGATGCGGTCGGCCGCACGGTTGACTTCCAGCACAGCCACTTCGAGTTCTTGGCCGAACATGGCGCTGAGGTCCGAGCCGGCTGGCCGGTCACTGTGCGAGGCGGGCATGAAGGCCCGCAGCCCCGCCAATTCAACGACCACTCCACCCTTGACCTCTCGACGTGGCACGCCGATCATCGGCGTGCCCTCGGCGCGGGCCTTGTCGATCTGTTCCCAAGCCCGTTGCTGATGTGCCCACTTCTGGCTGAGCATGACGCGGCCAGCGGCATCGGTACGGGCCAGCACAGCTGCCTCGATCGACGCACCGGGGGACATCGGGAAATCCACAATGGCATCGCGGCGAGCGATCACTCCCGAACGACCATCGGCCAATTTGACCTCGATCTCATCAGAATTCGCCGTCACAACATCGACGAAGACGATCTTCGGAAGGTGAGCCGGAATGGGCGCCGTGGATGGCGGCGTGTGAAGCGGACCCGCATCACCGATGGCGGGAGCGTGTTCAACAGCCTCGTCGATGACGAGTTCGACCGGTTCGTCGACGAGCGCTGCGCCGACCGCTCCGGTCGGAAGCTCCGTCAGCGGTTCGGCGTCCGCATCGGCGACGGCTTCGACTGGCTCATCGGCGACGACCTCGGCCGTTTCATCGGCTTCGACTTCGACCAGTTCATCGACGACCCCCGAATCCCGCAGCGTTGGCGGTGGCGGAGCATCGAGATCCGGGGTTGGTTCAGCGAAATCGTCCACTCAATGAGTTTGCCGCGCGATCCAGGCCAGCGCCCATCGGTTGCCTCAACCGGCGGTGAGGCCCGAATCTGCCGACACGATCGAGCCGTGCATCTGCCGCGCTTCGTCAGACAACACGAAGGCGATCACCGACGCCAACTCCGACGGATCGGCCATCGGGCGGAACCCGACATAGGCCGCCATCAACTTCCAGTCCACATCATCGGGCATCACTGCGCCCGAGGTCATCGGAGTCACGACCCCACCAGGTGCAACACAGTTGATCCGCACTGGGGTCTTGACGAATTCCATCGCCAGCGACCGGGTCATGTTCACAACCGCACCCTTCGAGGCGCTATAGGCCGTCGTGTACGCGGTGCCCATGAGGCCCGCGTTTGAGGCAATGTTCACGATGCTGCCCCGTCCCGCAGCCACCATTTCGGCGAGGGCGGCCTGACACATCCAGAACGTCCCGGCCACATTGACACCGAAGAGCAGATCGAACTCGGCTTCGGTCACGTCCTTGACGTGTGCTGCCCGCAGTACGCCCGCAACGTTGGCAAGGTGCGTTGGCGTTCCCAACTCGGCGACGCAGCGCGCCACCGCCTCGTGGCAGGCCGTACGCGACGAGATGTCGGCGGTGATGGCAATCGCGCGACCACCAGCGTCTGCGATCTCAGTGACGACATTGCTGACGCCATCGGCATTGAGGTCGATGGCTGCAATGGCTGCCCCCTCGGACGAGAGCCGCAGCGCCGTGGCGCGGCCCATTCCCGAAGCCGCGCCTGTCACGATCGCGATGGATCCGTCGAACCGCTGTGTCATGTCTCCCCTTCGCGTCCCCGCAGATCTGACGGGTCGTCAGGTACGGTAGCCGACCATGACCGTTGCTCCCGATGCCAAGCCCACCGACTCTGCCCCCGAGGAAGCGCCGCTCGATGCCGGGGTGGAGCTGGGCGCCATGCTCTACACGCTCGTCGATCCTCAACGTGGCCATGAGGTGGCGTACAACCGCTGGTACGAGCGAGATCATTTCTATGCAGGTTGCATGATCGGTCCGTGGTTGTTCGCCGGTGGTCGATGGGTAGCGACACGCCGGCTGAAGAATCTCCGTTTCCCGGGCGACGCCACGGTGGCCTCGCCCATCGACGCCGGCAGTTATCTGGCGACCTACTGGGTGCATCGACACCACGAAGCCGAATGTTTCAGCTGGTCGACCGCGCAGGTTCATCGTCTCTACAGCGGCGGTCGCGGCTTCGACGAGCGGACCCATGCCCATACAGCGCTCTACACCCATCAACAGGATTTCTACCGTGACGCCGACCCAGTTCCCGTCGAGTTGGCGCTCGATCATCGATATAGCGGGCTCGTCTCCATCCATGTCGATCGCGCTGAGGGCGTGAAGCATCCCTCACTCAACGAGTGGTTCGCAGAGACAGGACGAGACATCCTGCTCGGGCCCGACAGCCCCGTTGCCATCGTCTCGATGTGGCGGCCGATCATCCCACGACTCCCCGAAGGCGAACAGGCGCCCATGCCGTTGGGCTCCGGTCCGGGGACTCCTCAGCGATCGATGTTCCTGGCATTCATTGAGTGTGATCCCGAGCAATGCTGGGACCGGATCCACACCTTCTCCGACGCCGTGAATGCCAGTGGCCTGGCGACGGTCAACCTGGCGGCCGGCTTCATTCCGACCGTGATCGGCACCGACACCTACACCGACGAGCTCTGGTAGCGGCCACCCACGAAATACCGTTCTAGCGGTGGGCGGCGGCGAGGAAGTCCATCGTGCGTTGCCATGCCAAGGCCCCGGCCTCGGGATCATGGAAGTCTGCTGCTTCGGGTTCGGCGAAGAAATGCCCCACGTCGGGATACCACTCAACGGCTGCGTCGGTGCCAGACAGCTTGAGGTGCGCCTGCATCTCGACGACCTCGTCGGTCGTAACCAGGTGGTCCTGCTCGCCGAAATGACCCAGCACGGGTGCAACGAGGTCATCGAACCCGATCGCTTGGGTTCCGTAGTAGCTCACGACGGCACGGACTGACAGTGCCTGTCGGGCCGCCGCCCACAGCGCCCACGAACCGCCCATCGAATACCCGACGATCGATACCGGCCCTTCGGGATCGATGGTCTGGGTGCGGAGGGTCACGATACTCGCCAACACCAAGGCAGCGTTCACGTTGGGGTCGGAGCGCGACAGTTCCAGTTCACCTTCGGCAGCGGTCAACGGCACGACCCCGCCCAGGAGGTCCGGCGCCATCGCCACATAACCAGCGTCGGCCAGCGCGTGGCACCGATCCTTCACGTGCTGGGTCATCCCCCACCACGAGTGCAGGACCAGCACCCCAGGGGCCACACCGGCACCGCCGGTGGGATGAACGAGATACGCCTGACCTGCACTGGACACATCATCAGGATGGCATGCTCATGCGATGTCGCCCACACCGGTTCCATCTCCCCCGGTTCCCCTGCCCTCGGCCCCCGCGCCCCGAACCTCTCGCTGGTTGCAGCGGGTCGGTCGGGCAACGGCGAGCCTGGAGGACCATGCCCTCGTGACGAACGCCATGAAGCGATCACCCGCTGAACTCTGGTGGGACGAAGTCCTGGCCGAGCCACTCGCGGTGCTTTCCCGGTCCCTCGATGAACAAGCGGACCTCAGCGCGTCCGGACGACGGGCGGCGCGGCGACTTCTGATTGATCTCTTGGTGTCAGATCGTCCCCCGATTGGGTCCGCCGTCGGCGCGGCGCGGGTCCTCATCGTGACCGGTGCGCCCGGTGTGGAGCTCTCCGACGCGCAGCAGGCCTGTGGATCGAGGGGATTCGCCGAGCTGGAGCCGATGGTCGCCATCGACGGCGCCGAGCCGCTGGCGACCATCGACAGCGCACGATTCGCGGCCAGTTGGTTCACGTCCGCCGCGTTCGAATACCGCTGGCACGTTCCTGACTTCGCCGAGTGGATGCTGTCGACCATTGGCCAACAGCACATCGTTGATCTACTGGCCTTGTGGGTCGCCACCGCAGAAGCCCGAACGTCAGCCGTCGATGGAGCGCCATCGAACCTTCGACACGTCACTGCCGGGGTCGGGTACGCCGAATCGCTACCAGCGATCCTTGGCAAGATGACAGGCGCCTGCGCCCTGATTGTCCAGCCAACAGATGCCGCGGCGAATCGCGACCGCTTCCTCGACCAGGTCATCGCGGAACGGGCTCGTCACAGTCTGCGGAGTCGATCAGATGTCGACGCCCGCTATGTCGAGTGGCGGCTCGGAACCATCAGCTCGGCACTCGAAGGTGCAGCGTCGGGCGGCGATTCCGATCGAATTCACCGGGTCAGCAGCGAGTCCACAGCCGACGAACTCGGGGCGGCCATCGACGAACTGACACGCACCTGGAACTGACACAGGCCCCGGCAGCGGGCACTCGTATCAGTGCCGGGTGACGCGCCGATCAAGCCGCTGTGCGGTGTCCGCCACGATGCTGCGCAGGAAGGCGTTCAACGCCTTGGCCATCCCGGGCGGCGCCGACTGGAAGCGTCCCCGCCACACCAACTCCGTGGCATCGCCATCCGCAGTCAGGTACACATCGGCGCGGTAGCCCGTGACCGGCACCCCTTTCACGAGTTCGTACCCCATGTGGAAGACGTCCGGCTCGAACTCGACCACCAGTTCCTTGGCGCCGATCGGTCCGACCCCCAGCGCCCGCAGCGCGCCCACGCCGTTCTCGTCGGGCGATCCGAGCTGCTCGAGTCTGCTGGTGACCACCGGTGTCCAGTTCTTGTAGCCGCGATGGTCGACCACCGTGTCCCACACATCCTGGATCGGGGCAGCGATTCGACGGCGAACTTCGAAGGAAAACGACATGCGACCATCCTGTCCACTCCGGTCGAATCCCTCAACTCGCGACCGACCGAGACGATTGGAACAGACGATTCGCGTCTGTTCTGACGCGGGAAAGAGCCGCCATGCGTTCTGCGCACATCAATTCGACCGACTCGGAACGGTCCGTTCGGCGCGCTCATCGTGCTCTCACCGTCGCCGTTGCGGTCGTCAGTGTGGTTGCCGGCTGTGCCAGCACGTCCCCGGGCAAGGCCGAACAGGCGGCTCGACTCTCAGCACCGACGGTGAAGCACCTCCGCGTGCTGACCGCCATGAGCGGTGCCGATGCTGACAACTTCACCACGGCGATCGCCTCGTTCACCGAACAGACCGGGACTCAGGTCGAGGCGGTATCTGCGGGCGGCGACTTCGCCCCGGCCGCTTCGATCGCCGCAACCAGCGCGGACGGCGCCGATGTGTTGTTGTTCCCGCAGCCTGGCCTGTTTGCGCAGCAGGCTCGGGCGCACAAGCTGGTACCGGTCGACAATCTCAGCGAGACCGCTCGCGTCGCCTACGGACCAGCGCTCGCGGCGTTGGCGACCGTGGACGGCACCTTGTCCGGCGTGTGGACCCGAGCCAGCGTCTCCAGCCTCATCTGGTACCGGCGAGACAAGTTCGCCGCGGCCGGGTACACCGTTCCCACCACCCAAGAGGAGCTTGTCACGCTCGTCGATCGGGTTGCCGCAGCCAAGGGCCCGGCACCGTTCTGTCTCGGGCTCGAGGACGGGTCAGCGGCGGGATGGCCACTGACCGACTGGGTCGAGGACGCGGTGCTCCAACGTGACGGTACCGACACCTACGGCAAGTGGGTCCGCCATGAACTGCCGTTCGATTCACCAGAGGTTCGTCGAGCCATCGACGGCGTTCGCACCCTGGCGCTCAACGATGATCATTCCGTCGGTCATCAGCAGCCCGTCGTCTCGACACCAGTAGAGGACGCGATGACGCCGCTCTTCGGCAAGAACCCGGGTTGTCTCATGTACCGCATGGCCGAATGGGTGACCGGCGAGTTTCCCTCGGGTACCACCGTCGGCGATGACGGCGATATCGATGTCTTTCCAGTGCCGCCATTCGCGGGACAACCTCCCGGGCGGCTGCTCGTCGGCGGCGACATCGCGGCCATCGCCCACGACAGCCCCGCAGCGCGGCAGCTGCTGGCATTCTTCACGACCGAGCAGTTCGCGAAGGCTTGGGCTTCCGCTGGGGGATACCTGTCGCCGTTACAGCAGTTCGATCCGGCCGACTACCCCGATCCAGCCATCCGGAAGGTCGCCAGAATCCTGTCCGGAGCCTCCGAACTGGCCTTCGACGGTTCCGATCTGATGACACCCGAGGTGGGAACTGGAACGTTCCTGTGCGAGATGATCGACCTCGCCAAGGGCGCCACCACCGACGAGGTCATCCGACGGATCGACAACGGTTGGCCTGCCAGGACTGGAACATGAGGCTGAGCTCCGCGGTCCACAATCTGGCCGTTCGATCGAAGTTGCTGCTGTTGGTGGCGATTCCGATTGTTCTACTCGTAGGGCTCAGCACCCGCGACACGTCCAAGCTGTACGCCGACAAGCGGGAAATCGAGACATTTCAGAACGGTGCGCGCGTCTCCGATGCGGCCGCTGCGGCACACCGCATGTTGATCGACGAACGCGAGGAGTCCACGGCACGGGCGCTCTCCGGATCCTCGATGAATCTTGCGGGTGCGCGAGATGCGTTCAACAGCTCCTTCGACAAGTTCTCGAAAATCGCGTCGGCCACAACAGATGTTCCCGCTGAGGTTCGTATCGCAGCCGATCGATTGTCGACGCTGACCGCCACCTTGACCGCCATCCGGCTTCGGGTTGACACCGGCGGCATTTCCGCTCCCGCGTTGAGTTCCGCGTACGACCAAGTCCTGGTCACGCTGTCTGATGTCACGCTCGCCGTCGTTCGATCGGCGCCGACCGTGTCCCTCGCCGAAACCGTCGACGGTGCCCGCCTCGTCGGCCAGGTGATCGACGACGTGTCCCGGGAACGCTCTGCGGTGGCCGCGTTGTACGCGGTTCGGCCCACAGGCTCCGACATTGGGACCGCCGAACAGCTGGTGAACGCCGACCGCTTGGGTTTGGCCCAATTCAACGCGCTCGCCTCAGACACCGCCCGATCGCTGCTCGTGGATGCAGCCCAGAGCTCTGCGTTTCTCCAAGTCGCCACGGTTCATCAGCGCCTGGACAACCGGCGCGGAGCCGAAGGCCTGGGAACCGATCCGGCCCGATGGTTGGTTGCATCGTCCGCCCGACTCAAGGTTCTCGAAGAGGTACGCGACGCTCAACGCCAAGCCATCGCCACTGAAGCATCCGCCGTCGCTTCGGCAGCAACCAGCGTCCTGATCGTCGGGCTCTTGGCCATGGCGATCTTCCTGGCGGCATGTCTCGCCATGGCGATATTGCTCAGTCGTGCCATTGCCCGGCCACTCAAGTTGCTGGCCCGCAATGCGACCGAGCTGTCGTCGGGTCAGCCGGTGACCGTCGGCAGCTATGTCGGACGTGACGAGATCGGCCAGGTGTCAGAGGGCTTCCGTGCCATGGAGTCAACGATGGTCCGGCTGGCGATCGAGACAGCGAGGGTGGAGAAGGCGGTGCAATCCGGCGACTTCACCGTCCGGGCCGACGAGTTCTCATTCGAAGGCGAGTGGGCCCGGATCACGCGTCGGCTGAACAGCACCCTCGAAGAAGTTGAAGTCGCCAACGAACGGCTGCGCCACGACTCCCGTCGTCAGGGTGCGTTGAGCGAGCTGGGGCGCCTCATCCTCGATGGCACACCTCTCGAGGACATCTTGTCCGAGACCTGCCGCCTTCTCGTCGACGTTCTGCCCGTCCTGTGGGTCGCCGCCTTCGAGATCGACCACTCCTTCGACACGTTGGTCCGCCGGGCATTCGAACGACGAGTCGGTTCGCGAGCTGAGGTCTCGGCGGTACTCGACCTGGAAGTGCTGTCCTCGTCGCCTGCATCGGTGCAGCTGATCGCGCCCATCAACGAGTCCAGTCATTGCCTCGCCGCCACAATCGGGTCGGATCAACGCCGCTCCGGGGTCATCCTGCTGGGCGGCGATGATCGCTTGGCAAGCGTTGCGTTCCGTGTGTTCCTCGGCAACGTGTCCCAGCTCCTGACGGAGGCGATGCAACGGCGACAGGTCGAGCATGAGATCGTCCATCAGTCCTTGCACGACGATCTCACGGGGCTTCCGAATCGGACATTCCTGCGCGAGCACCTCGGCCAAGCGGTCCACGCGTCACGCCACAACGTTTCCGTGAGCGTGCTGTCACTCGAAATCGATCGTTTCCGTCCGGTGAACGAGAGCTACGGGCGCGATGTCGGCGATCAGATCCTGGTGCAGGCCGCCGAACGTCTGGCGCTCGTTCTCCCACCGCACACGCTGCTGGCACGGGTGAGCGGGGCGGGTTTCGCGGTCATCGTGGAGCGCCTGAACGACATCGAGGTGACACGATTGGCCGAGGAGATCATCCGGGCGTTCGATACTCCATTCACCGCGCAGCACCGGCCGTTGTATCTGAGTTTGAGTATTGGCATCGTGGCCGAACGCGGCGGTGGACTGGACCCGGATCGGCTCCTTCGAGATGCCGAAACCGCGAGGACGAAAGCCGTCGATTCTGGTGGTGCTCGCATCGAGCGCTTCGATACCAGCCTGCACGAGGACACGGTTCGACGGGTCGAGATCGAGCACGAATTGCGGCGAGCACTGGACGGATCGCGTCACGAGTTCGCAGTGCACTTCCAACCCATCATCTCGTTCCGCAACGGCAACATCCACGGATACGAGGCGTTGGTGCGTTGGCAGCATCCGGAGATGGGCATCATTGCGCCCGACAGGTTCATTCCCATCGCCGAGGAAACCGGGCTCATCACGGCGCTCGATCCCCATGTCATGACCCAAGCCATCCGGACCAGGCCGATGATCGATCCCCCGATCGCCGATGCTCGCCCGCTGATCAGCGTGAACCTGTCCCCTGTCGAACTGGCCCGCGAGGACCTGGTTGACAGCATTTCACGCATCCTCGACACCGAGCGCTTCCCACCGGACCAGCTGTGCCTCGAGATCACCGAGACAGCAGTCATGAGCGACAGCGCCACATTCCTCCGTCAGCTTCGCAAACTGCGATCGCTCGGGGTGTGGTTATCGATCGACGACTTCGGTGCCGGCTACTCATCGTTCAGCTACCTCACCCGATTGCCAGTTCACTTCGTCAAGATCGATCGGAGTTTCGTGAGCGATCTGGGACTCACACACAACTCCGCAACGGTGGTGACGTCGATCATCTCGTTGGCCCACGACCTGGGTTTGGAAGTGGTCGCCGAAGGAATCGAGACGCTCGAGCAGCTCACGATGCTCAATGACCTGGGCTGCGATTTCGGCCAGGGCTATCTGTTGTGCCGCCCGACCGCCAGCCTCGTCCCCAATTCGGCAGCGGCGGCGGTCGGGCCGGTTCTGGATCTTCGCCCGAACGCGGTACAGGCGCACCCCGGTCTCCTCCCGGAGACCTGAAGTACGCCTGACGCGCGGTTGTTGTGGCTGACGCGATGCCGTCGTGGCTGACGCCGTGCCGGTGTGGCTTACGCCATGCCGTCGTGGCTGACGCCATGCCGTCGTGGCTGACGCCATGCCGTCGTGGCTTACGCCATGTTCCCGGCGACGAAGTCCCAGTTGACGAGGCTGTCGAGGAACGTGTTGATGTAGTTCGGTCGAGCGTTGCGGTAGTCGATGTAATACGCGTGCTCCCACACATCGATGGTCAGCAATGCCTTCTGGCTGTGCTTCATGGGGAGGTCGGCGTTGGCGGTCTTGACGATGTCGAGCTTGGAGCCGTCATCGACCAGCCATGCCCAGCCCGAGCCGAACTGCGTGGTCGCCGCCTCGGCGAACTTGGTCCGGAAATCCCCGTAGGAACCGAAGGCCGAGTTGATGGCTTCAGCGCCTGCGCCGGTGGGCTCGCCGCCACCGGACGGGGCCATGGACTTCCAGTAGAAGGTGTGGTTCCACACCTGGGCCGAGTTGTTGAAGAGCGGGCCGTCGGCCGCCATGATCACGTCCTCGAGCGACGCATTCTCGTGGTCAGTTCCAGCCGTCAGGTTGTTGAGGTTGGTGACGTAGGTCTGATGATGTTTGCCGTGGTGAAACTCGAGAGTTTCCTGGCTGATGTGGGGTGCCAGCGCATCGATTGCGTAGGGCAGTGCGGGTAGTTCGAACGCCATGAGGGGTCTCCTGATTCACGGATCTCGCCGTGGTCTCGTGTTGTGTGACGCCGACGATAATCGACGCATCCCCGTAAGGTTCCCCCCAAACCCGCGGTTCCACACGTCAGGCCAGATCTGGTGCTGAACCGGCGTGGCTGGCCTCGTGAGAAGATCAGCCCGTGCAGTATCGACGTCTTCCCATCGAGATCGAATCACCCGAGGAACGCGGGTACGACACCATCCGCAACAACCTGACGGAATCGTCGGTGCGGGACCGCACGCTCGGCGAGTTGGACGTGGGGTCGCTGGACGATCTGGTGCTCGCGTATCTCGATCATCGGGGTGACCCCCGGTTGAGATCGCTGATCGCAGCTGCCGACGGGCTGGACCCATCGAATGTGTTGGCCACCCCAGGAGCGGCGGCGGCGTTGTTCATGGTCGCGACCGCGGTGCTGGAACGCGACGATCACGTGGTCGTGCAGCACACGAACTACTCGACCAACTTGGAGACACCACGACTGATCGGTGCTGAGGTGGATCTGCTCGACGTGAGTTGGCAGGCCGGGTTCCGGTTCGATCTCGACGAGTTGACCCGGTTGGTGCGACCGGGAGTCACGAAGCTGATCTCGTTGACGGTGCCCCACAATCCGACAGGGACCATGATCACCCTGGACGAACTGAAGGCCGTGGTGGCGTTGGCTGAGTCGAGCGGTGCGTGGTTGTTGGTCGACGAGACCTACCGGGGATTGACGCATGGCGAGATGTTGCCGTCAGCGTCGACACTGACAGATCGTGCCGTGGCGGTGAGTTCGATGTCGAAGACGTTCGGGATCCCGGGGATCCGGATGGGGTGGGCGACCACGACGTCGCCGGAGATGGCCGAGAGGTTGTTGGCAGCGAAGGAACAAATCGTGATCACGGGGTCCGCCTTGGACGAGGCGGTGGCAGCCCATGCGTTGGCGAACGCCTCTCGTTTGTTGGGAGAAACTCGGGCGATGATGACGTCGCATCTGAAGATCGTGACCGAGTGGATCGACGCCGATCCGTTGATCTCGTGGGTCGCGCCCAGCGGCGGAGTGGTGTGTTTCCCGAGACTGGTCGACGAAGCCGACCCCGATGTGTTCGTACGCGAAGCCAACGCGCGGGGCACGTTCGTCGGCGAAGGCCACTGGTTCGACGCCGATCGCCATCACTTCCGACTGGGCTACGGGTGGCCCACCACCGACGAACTCCGGGCCGGGCTCGCGGATCTCAGCACAGCCGCGAAGCTCGCGCTTCGGTAGGAGATCGGCGAGGCTGGGCTCTCGATGGCTAGCTCCGACTGAAGCTCAGTAAGGGGACGGCAAAACCTCTCGCATGTGCGTTTGGACGTCACTCGGGGCTCTCTACGTTGTCCACCAGGTGGAACTCAGACCGCCTGACGCTGTTGCAGCGCACGACCTCGAGGAACGACCCACATGACGACCACGACCAAGGTCCGCAGCACCCGCGAGATCCTCAACAAGGTTCCCGAGGTCACGGTCTACTTCTGGATCATCAAGGTCCTCTGCACGACCGTCGGCGAGACGGCGGCCGACTATCTCAACGTCAATCTCAGTCTCGGGCTGACTGGAACGTCCGTCGTCACCGGTGGGCTGCTCGCGGTGGCGCTCGCCTTCCAGTTCCGTTCGAACAGGTATCGACCCGGTATCTACTGGGTCACCGTTGCTCTGGTGAGCGTGTTCGGAACCCTGGTGACCGACAACCTCACCGACAAGCTCGGCATCGCTCTGGAAACGAGCACGATCGTGTTTGCCGTGCTCCTCTCCCTGACGTTCCTCGTCTGGTATGCGAACGAAAAGACGCTCGGGATCCACTCCATCTTCACGGTTCGTCGCGAGGCCTTCTACTGGTTGGCAGTGTTGTTCAGCTTCGCTCTCGGCACGGCAACCGGTGATCTGATGGCGGAAGGTCTCGGACTTGGCTATCTCAATACCGGGATGATCGTTGCCTCGCTGATTGCGCTCACGGCGATCGGTTGGCGACTGGGGCTCAACTCAATCCTGTCCTTCTGGATCATCTACATCCTGACCCGCCCGTTGGGTGCATCCATCGGTGACTATCTGTCGCAACCTCAGAAGAATGGCGGTCTCGGTCTCGGCACGACCGTGACCAGCGCAATCTTCATCGGAGGAATTCTGATCATCGTCGGCTATCTGTCGTACACAAAGGCTGACGTTTCGAAGAATGATCCTGCAACGGTCGGTGTTCAGGCGGCAGAAAAGGGTGGCATATGGCAGACGGCCGCAGTCGTGTCTGTTCTCCTGATCGCCAGCGGGACTGCGTACACGCTCAGAAAGTCCTCGCTCCAGGATGCAGTGGCCGCCGAGGCGCCCTCGGCCGAAACATCGACGGGAAGTACGTCACCGCTCGGGGATCTCTCCCAGTTCCGAACGATCACTCAGGACACCCTTGACCTGCTCAACGCCGGCAAGCAGACCGACGCCACCACCCGCATCGACGATCTCGAGTCGAGCTGGGACAAGGCGCAGGCCCGCCTCAAGATCAAGGACTCAGCGGCGTGGACCACCGTCGACGACCTGATCGACCCCGTGTTGCGACAGCTGCGCTCGACCAGTCCAGACCTCGTCGGCGAGAAGGCGGCGCTCACCGCACTCCTCGCTGGCCTCGCGTAGAAATTCCGTTTCCCTGTGTGGCAGCCATGCGGATCGATTCAAAAGATCGATCCCATCCACTACGGGCGAGGGGTGAAGCTGTCGAGGATGCGTCGTCGGATATCGATCACAGCGGGCTGGTCTGATGACGAGGCCGCCCACCGCACCGAGAGACACACGATGCGGTTCGTGGAGATGGCACAACGCGCCTGACCCTGCGGATCGCCGCCGAGTTCCGCGTCCAGGGTGGCGACTCCACCAACGGTCGGTCCTGGCCGCACGGACGTTGCTGTTGCTGACATGGACCAGCTGGCGATCTCCGACGCCGTGACCTGACCGATAGCCGCCGGCGCATCTGCCGGCACGGGACGGGTGGAGAGTTGAATATCCATGCCAGCGCTGGTGAACGCAACCGTCGATATCGCCGGGTCGGCGTTCGGAGGAGCGGCGGGATCATCCGCCGGGCGTTCACGGGTTCCCGGTAGCCGTACCGTCGCTGCCTGGTCGACCACATCGAAGGTGATCCATCCGTCGGTCGGTGAGCCCGACGACGCGGCTGCAGCTCGCACAGTCACATTCTGCTCAGCCACACTGCGCGACTCGTTGAGGCCTTCCACGGCCACGCGCCCATCGATCTTGTCGTGTCCCCGTTGCGCCACCACGACCCAACCGCCGGCGAGCACGGCCACCGCCGCGATTGCCACGACCCAACCAACGCGGTGGCCACGCTGAGCCGGATCTTCCTGAGCCATCCACATATGAATGGGCGGTCCGCACGTCACCGGAGGACGAGGAACCTCGGCCGCCGTGAAGACTCCGGTCGGCTGCTCGACCGGCGCCGGAGGCGGAAGCACATCGCCAATCGCCGAGAACAACACCCGGTTCGGGTCGGAATCGCGGTCCGGCTCGAATCGGACGTCGTGATCAAAGGGCCGCTCACGTTCGCGAGCCCTCGTTCGATCAGTCACGATGCATTCCCCCCTTGCGCCATACCCTACGTCCCGAGCGTGCCCAAACGGGCCGATACCACGTCGAACGGCGTTCGCGGAATCACGCCACTGCGCCGTCCCCGAGATGCAACGATGTCCCCATGTCTCTCGGCAACAGCGCGTCCACGAGTTCCCCTTGGTCGAATGTGGGAGCGTTGGCCGACGACTACGTCGTACTCCCCGAACACCGATTCACATTCGGCTTGTGGACGGTCGGCAACACCGGTCGGGACCCGTTCGGCCATGAGGTCCGTCCACCCCTCGACCCGATCGAGAGTGTCCGACGGCTCGCTGATCTCGGCGCGTACGGAGTGAACTTCCACGACAACGATCTGGTGCCCCACGGATCCACCTCGGCCGAACGCGAGTCGATCATCAAGGGGTTCCGTCGAGCCCTCGACGACACCGGAATGAAGGTGCCGATGGCCACGACCAATCTGTTCTCGTTGCCGATCTTCAAAGATGGCGCCTTCACGGCAAACCATCCCGACGTGCGGCGCTACGCCGTGGCGAAGACGCTCGACTCCATCGAGCTCGGCACTGAGTTGGGCGCCGAGGTCTACGTGATGTGGGGCGGGCGGGAAGGACTTGAATGCGAATCGGCCAAGGACGTCGGTCACGCCCTCGATCGCTACGCCGAAGCCGTCAATCTGTGTTGCGCCTTCATTCGCGACCGCGGATACGACCTTCGCATCGCGTTGGAGCCGAAACCGAACGAACCACGCGGCGACATGTTCCTGCCGACAGTCGGCCACGCGCTGGCGTTCATCGGCGAACTCGAATGGCCCGACATGGTCGGCCTCAATCCCGAGTTCGCCCACGAAACCATGTCGGGACTCAACTTCACCCACGCCGTCGCCCAGACGCTCTGGCACGGGAAGCTGTTCCACATCGACCTCAATGCGCAACGGATCGGCAAGTACGACCAGGACTTCCGCTTCGGGTCCGAAGGTATCCGCGACGCCTTCCATCTCGTGCGCCTCTTGGAGGACTCAGGTTGGCAGGGCATGCGCCATTTCGATGCCCACCCGTACCGCACCGAAGACGCCGAGGGCGTGTGGGACTTCGCCGCTGGCTGCATGCGTACGTATCTGATCCTCGCCGCCAAAGCGGAGCGTTATCGAACTGACTCCGACATCCAGACGGCGCTCGTCACCGCCCGACAGGCCGAGTTGGCGTTGCCCACCTCGCCCGACGGAATGGGATCTGATGCCATCGACTCGTTGCGTCGCGGTGCCCGATCGCTCGACGAGGCAGCGCTCGCCGAGATCGGGTACGGACACGAACGGCTCGATCAGTTGGTCACGGAGTTGTTGATGGGCGTGCGCTGATGGCCCTGGTTGCAGGTGTCGACAGCTCCACCCAATCGACCAAGATCCAGATCCGCGACATCGAGACCGGGGTGCTGGTGTCAGATGGGCGAGCCTCACATCCGATGGTCACTCCGCCGGTTTCCCAGCAGGACCCGGCAACGTGGTGGAGCGCGTTCGAGTCGGCGTGGGGCCAGGCAACTGCCAACGTACCGCGCCGCGACATCGCCGCGATCTCAGTGGCCGGCCAACAACACGGCATGGTGCCGTGCAGCGCGGCAGGCGTCCCCATTCACCCCGCCGTTCTATGGAATGACACCACCGCCGAGGACGATGCCGACTGGCTCGTGAAACAGTTGCCGGGCGGCGCCGCAGGATGGGCGAACGCCTGCGGCTCGGTCCCGGTGACGGCCTTCACGATCGCCAAGTTGTCGTGGCTGCATCGCACCCGGCTCGACATCTGGGAGCGAATGGAGCGGATGTGTCTTCCCCACGATTGGATCACCCATCGGCTCACCGGCGAGTGGGTCACCGACCGCGGCGATGCTTCGGGCACGGGATACTGGTCGCCGGCATCGGACTCGTACCGATGGGATCTGTTGGCCATCATCGATGCCGATCGGGACTGGGCTGAGACGGTGCCACGGGTGCTCGACCCGGTGGAAGCGGCTGGCGTCTGGGATGTCGACGGTCACGCCATCACCGTCGGGCCCGGCACCGGCGACAACATGGCTGCTGCGCTGGGAATCGGTGTCCTCCCCGGCGACCTCGTGATCTCGATCGGGACGTCGGGGACGATCTTCACCGTGGCCGACACCCCAACGGCTGACCCGTCTGGTGCAGTTGCTGGATTCGCCGATGCCAATGGTCGTTTCCTCCCGCTGGTCTGCACCCTCAATGCCGCCAAGGTCACCGACGCTGTGGCGCGACTCATGGGGGTCGACGCCGCTGAATTCGATCGGCTGGCGCTCGCCGGACCGGCGGGCGCTGGCGGCGTAGAGGTCGTGCCGTATTTCGATGGCGAACGGACCCCGAACCTGCCTCACGCCACCGGCTCCATCGTGGGTCTCCGGTCCGACGTGAGCCGCGAACAGCTGGCGTGCGCCACCGTCAAGGGTGTGGTCGGCGGCCTCCTTGCCGGTCGCGACGCCTTGGCCGCCCACGCCCGTATCGATACCGATCGTGTGTGGTTGATCGGTGGCGGCGCACGTTCCGCCGCCTACCGGGCAGCGCTCGGCGAGATGGCGCAGGCTGAGATCATGACCGGCCCCGTCGAGGAGATGGTTGCGCTTGGAGCGTGCGTCCAGGCCGCGGCGACCTTCACCCGGGCCGATCCCGATGACGTGCGAGCCGCCTGGGGTTCACTGAAGGCGTGAAGTTCGTTGCAGGCGGGGCCGGTGCAGGTCGGCTCAGGCATCCTCGTCGGGGAGTGCCCGTCGCTCAATCCATCGCGCTGCGATGTAGCCAGCGGCCGCAACCACGATGATGCCAGCGGTCAGCAGCCACAGCACCCACACCCGTTGTGCGTCGGCATCGAACGATGCCATCCCCGCGACGAACACGCCGACCCCTGCAACCGCTATCGCAGCTGTCGAGACGAACAGCAACATGCTGGGCGATCGACGTTGCCGATACGCCTGGACCGTGTCCACCGCGATGAGTACCGGCGCCAACACACCGATCCACGCCAACATCAGGCAAGTCTATGGCGAGGCATTTGTCGAGTGCGGCTGAACCCGCACACTCGTCGTTCAGCGGTGGTGGAAGCTGGCGGCGTTGTCGGCGAGGTCGTCTTCATCGAGCTGCCAGAGCTCGAGCACCGCACCCGCACCCGATGCGCTGCACGGCTGACGCAGGTTCGAGAACCCGAGCAGATCACGCGCACGCTGGGGCAGCGTCGCGGCGAACTCGTGGCCGATGCCCATGGGGACGGCTTCCTCCGGTGTCAGCCACCCGACCAGATACGAAATGTAGAGACCGCGCCGCCAACGATCGGCGGTCTGGTTGTGACCACCACCATGGACGGTGCTGCCGAGATACACCAGGGCGCTGCCGGGACCCATGTCCACGGGTCGTCCACTGAGCGGATCGATGGGTTCGTCGAGCGGGACACGATGCGATCCGGGGACGACCATGGTCGAACCGATCTCGGGGCTGTACTCGCCGAGGGCCGTGAGGACCGAGATCTGGAGGTCGATCCCGAGCTGGGCGGCGTGCGCCCAGTTCAGATCGTCGCGATGGAGCGTCTGTGCGGGGTTTCCCGGGCCGATGAAGATCGTCTCGGCCTGGCTGATCCAGTAGTCGCCGCAATACGGCAGCAACATGGCATCGGCGATAGCCAGCAGCGTGGGGTGCACCAGAAGTTCATTGACGAACGTGGGGCTCTTGCGAGCGAGGCCCTGGATGCGGATCGTGTTCGCCCCGTAGAAGTCGTCCTCGGCGTGGGTATCTGACCGGAAGCCAGGTGTACGGCGCTGCACCGTCGGCTCGAGCTCGGCGTTGATGGCGTCAACAGCACGTTCGTCGATGAGACCCTCAATGATCAGTGCGCCGTCGCGATGCAGCAGTGTCTTGAGCTTGTCGGGATCGGTATCGGGGGTACAGCGTTCGAGGTCGGCCACAGGGGGAAGGTGGTCTGACACAGCACGTCCGTTTCTTGGGGTCGGGGTCCGCAACGCTGATCGATGGGTGGTGCCCCAGGGGATCCTCTGCGGTAGGGGACCAGCTTGGCAGTTTCGTGCTCGCGAAAGCGAGCACTCCGGAGTCGGCGGAGAAGAACCCCCTCAGCCGACGTTCAACCGCTCCTCCGAAGAAGATTGAACTGCGCGTGAAAAGGCACCGTTCGGGTGCGTATCCACGCGCGGTTCGTCAGGCTCAGCAGTCAGGTGCGATTCGTCAAGCCGCCGGCACAGGACGACAACGAAGGGTCGCTATCT
>JBBRSC010000021.1:0-21664 GCA_038245795.1 Acidimicrobiales bacterium | reverse complement strand
GTTCCTTTGGGCGGAACGCTATTTCGAAGCCGACAACGCCGTTGCCTGGACCCACGATGCCAGACGGGTTTTGACGGATTCGAGCGCCATGGTGCCTCTCTGAGATCGTAACGTGGTTCCGCTGAGCGGAACGAGCCGAATGTTGCTGCGTTTCCAGAACCACTGCTCCGGTAGGGTTCGATCGAGTTCTGAGGAGAGCCACATGGACGAGCGTCCCGAGAAGCGTGAGAACCCCGGTCGGAGTGTTGCCACGATCGAACGCGCTGCCGACGTGCTGTTTCTGTTCGCTCAGGATGATGTCGCGAACCTCGGCGTGACCGAAATCTCCAAGGCGCTGGACATCTCCAAAGCTGTCGTGCACCGCATCCTCACATCACTCCGGGAACGCGATCTGGTGGTGGTCGACGAGGACTCCCGGCGATATGCACTTGGACCGGCGGTACTTCGTCTGGCCGCCGCGTATCGAGACCGGCTCGATGTGCGGTTAATGGCACTCGAATCCATGCAACAACTCTCGGCGGCGACCAATGAGACCGCCACGCTGTCGGTGCGGAGCGGCGATACTCGCGTCTACGTCGACCAGGTGACCCCGGCCCGCGAAGTGAAGATGACCGTTGCGCTCGGTCAATCGTTCCCGCTCCATGCCGGCTCGTCCTCGAAAGCGTTTCTCGCCTTTCTGTCCGACGCCGACCGCGACGACTATCTGGCGGGTCACGATCTTGCGGCCATCACCGATGCCACCATCACCGACATCGGTATGTTGCGGCGTGAACTCGACCAGATCCGCCAGCAGGGATTCGCGGTGAGCTTGGGCGAACGGCAGAGCGATGCCGCATCGGTGGCCGCTCCCGTGTTCGATCAGGACGGACCGATTGCGGTGATCTCGGTCTGCGGACCGCTGGAACGGTTCCGTCCAATGGTCGCCGAAACCGCCGCAGCTGTCGTTGATGCCACTCGAGCGCTCTCCGAACGCCTCGGCCATCGCGTCGGCTGATGGCGAGTGATCGGCCGCGCCTCGCCGTTCGTCTGACCGAGGACGCTGAGCGTCACGTTCGCAGCGGACATCCGTGGATCTTCGATCGGTCCATTGTCTCGATCACCGAGGGTGGTGAGGCGGGAGACCTCGCCGTCATTTTCGATAGCCGCCGGAAGTTCGTCGCCATTGGGCTCTACGACCCGGCGTCCCCGATCCGCATCAAGGTGATCCGTCGTGGCAATCCGACGCCGGTCGACCGCGACTTCTGGCGGAGTCGGATGACCGCCGCCGCAGCACGTCGGAGTGAGCTGGCAGCATCGACCGCGACGACCGGTTACCGGTGTGTCCATGGCGAGAATGACGGTCTCCCCGGGCTGATCGTGGACCGCTTTGGTGAGACGTTGGTCATGAAGCTCTACAGCGCGGCGTGGATCCCCCACCTCGACGACATTCTGGAAGCGCTCGCCGACGTATTTGTTCCGACTCCTGGCAGTGCCGTCGTCTTGCGGTTGGCGCGAAATCTCGTCGATCTCCTGGCAGGAGACGGTTGGCACGACGGCCAGATCCTCCGCGGCGAACTGGCGGACCCGGTGGTGATCTTCAACGAGAACGGACTTCGTTTCGAAGCGGACGTGATCTCGGGACAGAAAACCGGGTTCTTTCTCGATCAACGGGACAACCGTGCCCGGGTCCGGGACCGCAGCTCGGGGCGACGGGTCCTTGACGTGTTCTCGGCCTCGGGTGGCTTCTCGGTGAGTGCCGCGGCTGGCGGCGCAACACTCGTGCACAGCGTGGATGTCAGCGCAGGAGCAGTGGAGGCCGCGCGACGGAACATGGCGATGAATGCGGACCGCGCGACCGTGGCGGCCTGCCGCCACGACGTGACGGTTGGTGACGCCGCTAGCGTCATGTCCGATTTGTTGGAGGATGGTCGGCGTTACGACATGGTCATTGTCGATCCACCGTCGTTTGCCTCCCGTCAGAGCCAGCGAGACGGCGCCTTTCATGCCTACCGACGATTGCTGTCCGACGCGCTGATGCTGGTCGACGATCGCGGAATGTTGGTGGCGTCGTCCTGCTCCAGTCGGATCTCGGCTCAGGAGTTCACCGACGTGCTGTACGACGCCGCCGACGATGTCGACCGTTCGCTGTACCGACCGGAAATGTTCGAGCACGGTGTCGATCACCCCGTCGGATTTTCCGAGGGCGCGTACCTCAAGGCAGTTTTCGCCAAGGTTCGGCCGGCCTCGTCACGTACGCTCGAAGGGTGAGTGCGGGATCGTGAGTACGAGCGACGACCCACCGATCGAGGAGGACGATCCTCGTCGCGTTCTGGCGGCGGCGGAGCCGGCCAGCTACTTCCGGAGTATCGCCGAGCTGGCACGCTCCGACGATGGTTCGGTGCTGCAATCGTTGGCGTTCTCCCGTGATCTTCCGTATCACCATCCCGAATGCGTTGTCGTTGAACCCCGCCCTCAGGGCCGCGACGAGGTTCGACTTTTCTCCCACGCCGGCTACCGGGACTTCGAGGAGGTCCTCGGTTCAGCGTTCGCCGACGCCGGTGTGTCGCATCTCCTGAACGATCTCCATCATCGGCTGATCCACGATCACGGCAACGTGGCGCTCATCACGAACCACGGCCAGATCATCGACATCGCACTCGTCATGGCGGCCGCGACTCTTGCGTTGACCGATCCGGAGCAGAAGTTCGGCATCCTTGATGAGCACATCACGTTGAGCGACCTCGCGCATCGTTCCAATGTGTTGGTGAGTCGGATGGTCACGACACGACAGGCCTTCGGGGTTCCTGCCATCGAAGTGCTCCAACACATGTGCCGCGTGTTCCTCAGCGTGCCGCAGACGAACAGTCGTCGGCGGTCACGCCTGACACCCGAACTCGTCCGGGCCAACAACGAGCTGATGCGGGCGGCGTTGGCCGATCAACTCGCTGGAGGTGGACAACTCCTGGCGATGGCAGCCAGTGGCAGTCAGGACATCTCGTTGGCGGCGAACCTGGTGCAGCGAGTGCGAGCGACGTGGAAGCAGCGTCGCGGCGAAGATCCCGATCCGGCCCCCAGCCTGCATCTCCAGCCCCTGTACCGGGGAACGATCTCGATGATGTTGGACGTCCGCGACATCCTGCCGATCGCGATTTCGCTCGACCCCGCCCATCCGGCGTGCGAGATCGGTGCCATCACGCGGGTACGTGACAGCGACGACTGCCATCAGGTGATGGAGTGGATCGCGGCCGCCCACGGCGCCAAGACAGGAATCAATACCGTGTACCACCGACACGAAGATGCCCTCCTGACCCAGGTGCGTGCTGTCCTGCGGCCCGGGTGATGACGCGGTTCTCGCTGGACGGTCGCACGGCGCTCGTCACCGGTGCGTCTCGCGGCATCGGTGCCGCGATTGCGGAAGTGCTCGATGACCAGGGCGCCACGGTGATGCTGTCCGGCCGTGACGGCGACGCCCTGCAGGCAGTTGCGCGCCGATTGCGTCGACCAACCGACCCGTTGGTTGCCGATCTTGCGAACGAGGGCGAGGTGCGGGACCTGGCCGTGCGAGCGCTCGAACGAGGCCCGATCGACATCCTGGTGAACAACGCTGGTGTCGGGATTCGCATGGACTCGACCGATCTCGACGCGATCATCATCGATGCCATGCACGCCGTGAACGTGAGGGGGCCGTTGCTGTTGACGACCGCGCTCCTTCCCTCGATGATCGATCGGGGCTCGGGCTCGATCATCAACATTTCATCGATCTCGGGCGTGAGAGGTACCCCTCGCCGCTCGGCCTATGCCGCATCGAAGGGAGCGGTCGATGCCATGACCCGGTCGCTGGCCATGGAATTCGGACCTGCCGGGATTCGCGTCAATGCGGTGGCCCCGGGGGCCGTTACCACGGACATGTGGGAACGAAACCGCGCAATTCCCGGCGTCATCGAATCGATCGAATCACAGACTGCGCTGCGGCGATGGGGGACACCCCACGACATCGCCGACGTGGTGGCGTTCCTCGCCAGCGACGCCGCACGCTACGTGACGGGCCAGACCATTGAGGTTGATGGCGGCATGGCCTCGACGCTCGATCTCTTTGGCGGCGCCGTGTGAACGACGCCTGAACCGACATGGCCGCGTAACTTCCGTATGGTCTATCGACGTGGCGTGCGTGATGGTGGTGGAGGACGACCCCGACATCTCGGCGTCGTTGGGTCGAGTGCTCACTCACGAGGGGTTTGATGTCCTCATTGCGTCCACGGGGTACGAAGCGTTGGAGATGAGCACGGCACACACGGTGGATCTGGTGCTGCTTGATCTGACGTTGCCCGGACTCGACGGATTGGAAGTGTGCCGACGTCTTCGGCGTGCGCACGACTCGCTTCCAATTGTGATGCTCACCGCCCGCGCCGCCGAGGCTGACCTGGTCGTCGGGTTCGCAGCGGGCGCCGACGACTACGTTGCCAAGCCGTTCTCGCTCGTCGAACTGGTTGCCCGTATCCGCGCCCGGCTCCGGTTGGTCGAGCCGTCGACGGTTCACGAAGCCCAGGACGTGCGAGTCGATCGTGTCTCACACACTGCGACGCACGGTGTCGAGTGTCTGCAGCTCACCCCCATGGAGTTCGATCTCCTCGCCGTACTGGTGGGCGAGGCCGGTCGATTGGTGGCGCGGAGCGTGATCATGCGCCGTGTCTGGGGTGACGGGTACTCCGGGTCGACCAGAACGCTCGACATGCACGTCTCGTCGTTACGCAAGAAGCTTGGCGATGATCCCGACCGACCTCGGTACATCACCACCGTGCGGGGCGTCGGTTTCCGCTTCGAGGTGGCGTGATATGCGGCGCCGACTCCTCGCCGCACTGGTGGGTATCACCACTGTGGTGCTGGTTGCGCTGGCGGTTCCTGTTGGACTGCTCGTCCGTCAAACGATCCGCGACGAAGCCTCGGCGCGCCTCAAATCAGTCGGCGCGGGGCTGTTGGCGCAGGTCGACGCAGAGTTGGAGAAGGGACGAGGCCTCGATGCCCGACGTCTCGGTCGAACGACTCCGCCGGGGGTGTCCGCCCGGGTCGTCACATCCGAAGGCAGCGTTGATGTCGGCCCCCCGGCGGCCTCCAATCGGATCAGCGTCGAGGTGGATGCCGCCGGTGAATCCGTCGTTCTGAGTGAATCGTCGGCTGCGACGGAGGCGCTCACCCGACGAGCCTGGTTGCTTCTCGCCGCCATTGGGGCAGCGGGCGTGGTGTTGGCCTTCGCTGTGGGAGTGAAGCTGTCGCGGCGTCTGACGCGACCACTCGACACGCTGGCCAGCCAAGCTGAGCGGCTGGGGGGTGGGGACTTCTCGGTGACCGCCCGTCGAAGTGGCATGAGCGAGATCGATCGTGTGGGCGAGGCGCTCGACGTGTCGGCCCGTCGGATCGGGTCACTGCTCGACGGCGAACGGAGGTTCAGTACGCACGCCAGCCATCAGTTACGGACTGCCGTGACCGTGCTTCGGCTTCATCTCGAGGAGTTGGCGGCTCGGACTCACAGCACCACGAACGAGGAGCTCGAGGTGGCCATCAGAAAGACGGATGCACTGTCGGCGACCATCACGTCGATGCTGGATCTGGCTCGAACCGGCCGTGCCGGTTCATCCGTTCGATTCGATCTTGCTCGTCTGGCGACCGAACACGCCGACGATCATTCCCTGACGTTGCGCCAAGCATCTCGAACGCTGCGCGTCGACGGACCCGAGCCGGTGTGGGTTCGAGCATCGCCAGGCGCCATCGGCCAAGCGATCGACGTGCTCCTCGCCAACGCCGAACGCCACGGAGCCGGACTCGTCACCGTGTCGATTGGGGGCGACAACGCCATGGCAACGGTCACCGTTCGCGATCAGGGGGAGGGGATCACATCAGGCGTTGATGAACTCTTCGTCACCAGTCCCATTGGCCGCAGCCACGGAGTTGGCTTGCCGCTCGCACGCGAACTCATCGAGGCCGAGGGAGGGACGCTTGTGGTCGGCGACGCCCGGGCAGCTGAGTTCACGTTCAGCTTGCCGATCGACTTGACCGAACATTGACACTCGGAAGGACATCGCTTAACCGAGTGCGCGCCATTGTGAATTCGTGCAATCAATCTCGCATCCGATCGGTAGCCGATCACTGATCATCGGGGGACTTCGACTTCCCGCGGATCCGACTGCCAGCTCCAGGACCATTGCTGAGCGTGTCGCCGATGCCGTCGACGCGTTGACTGGGCCCGGCTCGGTGATACTCGCCGGCGATGTGTTCGAACTGGCGCCTGCCATTCCCCCCGACTGCGGTCCGGCGCTCGCTCGTCACCCTCGCCTCACGGCTGCGCTGGAACGCTACGGGGCCGATGAGGGTCGATCAGTGGTGGTGTTGCTCGGCGAGTCCGAATCCGCTCTCGCTCACGATCGGACAGGTCGTCGGCACCTCGACGAGCGGGGTTGGATCGTTTCGGACCAGGCGATCATCACCTGCGAGACGAGCGGCGGACCTCGGTCGGTCCTGATCGAGCCGATTGCCGGACCACCCCGGCACGACAACGACCGCCCCCACTGGTCCGAGGGCGTGGATCGGCTCGAGGTGCCGTCGGACGCCGCATCATTCGTGGCGGCACGTTGGTGGGGTCACGTCGGTGGCGTGCCGACTCTGGTGGGTGCGATGTTGATCTCCATCACGATTGCATTGGTCACGGGCCGCATTGGCGTCGCTCTGATCGCCGGCGCCCTCGTCATTGCGGCAGCCGTGGGTTGGTCGGGTCGGGTCGGCCGGCACGCGGCCGGACCGGACGCCGCTGGTCTCGAGTGGGAAGCCGATCCCGACGGGCCCGCCCGAGGCCATGGACTCAGCGTGTTGGAACGTGGTGACGGGCTCCAAGGGTATGTCGGTGCCGGGAGTCTTCGACCTGAGATCACCTCGATAGATGGTGGTCGTTTTGTTGCGTTGAGCGGTTCCGCGACCGACATCCTGATCCGCCGAAACGCGCGAGTTGGTCTCCCCGCGTTCACGTTGGTTCGCCAGCTGGCCTGGTTGGAGCTCGACGGCGGAAGCGAACTCACCGCGCGGCTGATTGTCGGTCGCTCACGTTGTCCGGGTCGACCGGGGTTTGGCATGTTCCTGCGCCGTCGTGATGTCCACTCGATCGGGGCACCACGGGTCGTTGCGGCCGTGCCGGCGCGGTGGGGCGGTCCCGACCGGTTCTCGTTCCTCGATCGTCGCCTGCTCAGTCCCTTTTCGCGAACTCGACGGGTCGCGGCGGCGGCGACCGCGATCGTTGCGGGCATTGACCTCCTGTCAGCAGCGACGCCCCCGTTCCACGATCGGGTCCAGTTCATGCACGATCTCGTGCCGACGTTCGTGCCGACGGCGGCGGCCGTGGTCGCGGCGGCGGTGGGCATTGGATTGGCGGCCGCCGCGCATGAACTCCGACGAGGCCGGCGGCGAGCCTGGATTCTCACTGTTGCGCTGTGCCTAGCGGCGGCGGCGGGGCACCTCCTCAAGGGCCTCGACATCGAAGAAGCCGCGGTGTCGTTGGCGTTGGTTGGCTGGCTGGTTGTGCATCGGTCGGCCTTTGCCGTTGAGTGGCGACGACGACCAACCGCCATGGCCCCCGATGCGGCAGAGCGGGCGCGGGAAATTGTTGCTCTCCATGGCAGCGACACGCTGGCCTACTTTGCCCTCCGGGACGACAAACGATGGTTCTTCTCGGGCGAGTCGATGGTTGCCTATGCGGTCCATCACGGTGTCTGCCTGGTGTCGCCGGACCCGATCGGTCCTGCCGATCAGCGAGCGGCGGTCTGGACGGAGTTCTGCCGGTTCGCCCACGGCCGAGGTTGGCGCGTCGCGGTGATCGGCGCGAGCGCCGAGTGGCTCCCGAACTACCACGCGATGAATATGCGTGAGGTCTATCTGGGCGACGAGGCCATTGTCGACGTGCGGGCCTTCTCGATGGACGGCACGGCCAATAAGAGCCTCCGCCATACGGTCAACAAAGTTCGGAAGAATGGCTACCGGGTCGAGTTCCTCGACCCGTCGAAGCTCGATGAAGATCTGCGTCGTGAGCTCCTCGACCTCATGGCGGACAGTCGTCGGGGTGACGAGGAACGCGGCTTCTCGATGACGCTCGGAAGATTGTTCGATTCCAACGACCGTGGATTGCTGCTGGCAGTGGTCATCGGACCGGATGGTCGGCCCGCCGCCTTCTGTCAGTACGCGCCAGCATCGGGCATCAACGGGTACTCCCTGGACGTCATGCGCCGCCGGTCGTCGGACCGGACCAATGGCCTGATCGACTTTGTCGTTGTCGAGACCATCGTCCATCTCCGCACCCTCGGGTTCGGAGGTCTCGGACTCAACTTCGCGACGCTGCGAACGGTGGTCTCCGGCGAACATGACGACACCCTGCTCAGCCGAGTCGAGCGGTGGGCGATCAATCGCATGGGTGACTCGATGCAGATCGAATCCTTGTGGCACTACAACGAGAAGTTCCGTCCCCAGTGGCGTCCCCGCTACGCGGTGGTCGAAGGATATGACCAGCTGCTGAGCGCGTCTCTGGCGCTCGCCCGAGCCGAGTCGTGGTGGGAGCTTCCCGTGATCGGCCGATTCATGGCGAGTCGGTCACCATCGGAACTGTCATGACCTTGTCGTTGACCAGCGGCTGGACAATTGGCGTGGCCATTGGACTGTTCGCGCTGGCGAGCCTCCTGGTGTCGGGCTCGGTGCGGAGGCTTGCGACCTGGCGTCGGATTGGAATCACCGCTGCGATCTGGGTGGCCCTCGCGACCCTCGCCGACGTCTTCACCGCCGGCGAGCTGTACAGCACGAGGCTCCCGTGGTCGGTCTATCTCTGGATGGTGATGCCGATTGCGACGCTCCTGCTTCCAGCGCTGGCATGGCGTCACACCACTCGTTGGCGTCGACTCTCGACACCACTCCTACTGTGCCTGGCCGTCGTGGCATCCGGTGTGCACCTGGATCGTTGGTTCGGCTATTACCCCACGCTCGATTCCCTGTTGAATCCCCCGCCGACGTCGTCACTCATGTCGGCCCAACGGATTCGAGAGGCGAGCCTCATGGCATCACCGTCGTCGGGCACGGTCTCATCGGGCAGGGTGTCATCGGGCAGGGTGTCATCGATCGCGACGCCGACGGTCAGCGGTCAGCTGGTGAGCTTCGACCCCCCGGCGACGGTGTCAGGTTTTCCTCATCGCCCCGGGTTCGCGTGGCTACCGCCGGCCTGGTTCCAGGCCAATCATGCGCCACTGCCAGTGGTGATTTTTCTGTCGGGCTCGCCCGGAGCACCCGACGACTGGTTGCGAGCTATAAAAACGACGGATCTTGGTGATGCTTGGCAGAAGACGCACCATGGCGAGGCGCCCATCCTGGTCTTTCCCGACAGCAACGGCTCGCGACTCAACGACACCGAATGCGTTGACGGTCCGCAGGGCCGCGCCGAGACGTATCTGACCAGCGACGTCGTCGCAGCCGTCACCACTCAACTCAGTTCATCGACCAATCCTGCGCAGTGGGCAGTCGTTGGCCTGTCCGAGGGCGGAACGTGCGCGCTGCATCTGACCCTCCGTCATTCCGACGTGTTCCGCACTTTCGTCGATCTCAGCGGTGATGCGATGCCGACGCTTGGTACGTCGACGGCGACGTTGACCCATCTCTACGGCGGTGACGTCGCTGCGATGGCAGCTCACGATCCAGCTGCACTCCTGGCAAATCATCGTTACCCCGATGTCCACGGCTGGTTCGAGACCGGCACCGGCGACACCCGAGGTCAGCAGGCGTTGGCGCAGCTGTTGCCCCAAGCCGTCGCCAGCGGAATGGACGTGGGAACCGCCACGAGGGATGGGGGTCACACATTCGCGTTCTGGCGGGGGGCAACCAACGACATGTTCACCTGGCTCATGCAGAAGATCTCTCGGTGAATTCACCACTGCGTTCCCCGCGCATCGACACCCGCCAAGTGGTCACGCTTGGCCTGTTGGTGGTTGTTGTGATCGCTGTTGCGGTGATCGACCCACTCGCCGCGGTCATTCTCGTGTCCGGTGCCGTTGCGGTGCGTGTTGCGGCACGCATGCGGCGCCGGCGTGTGCTGATTGGCGTTGTGGTCGTCGCGTTGGCGCTCACCACCGTGTTCGGCACGCTCGTGGCGATCAGTGTCGACATCGCCAAGACGAATCCGACGCCGTTGGTGCTTCGCTCCCGCGATCGAGCCAAGCCGCCGCCGTCAGCAGTTCCCGGACCCCGTCCGATGGTATCCGGGGTGAATGCCCGCGCGCTCCTGACGGCGGTACCAGGACGTCTGGTCACGATGGGCTTCACGCAGAGCGATGCGGCCGATACGGGTCCGGGACTGGATCAGGATATGTCCTCGTTGTCGGTGGTCGCGGCAACCACCCTGCGAGTCGGCGATGTCCATGGTGCGGTCATTGGTGATCCCACGGGTGATATCGAAAATCGCTCCCATCTTGCTGGCACGGGGGCATTCGCGGTGCTGTCGAATGTGTCGAATGACAACTTCGACGGCGCGCTGGCCGGCGACGTCCTCGCTGATCCGGTTGCGCGGGCGGCGCTCGTTCACAATGTCGTGGCCGAAGTGGTGCGGTCCGAATGGGATGGAGCCGTGGTCGACTTCGAGCTTTTGCCAGTGTCGGCTCGCGAGGCGCTCGTCCAGTTCGTCAGCGATCTCCACGTCGCGCTCGGCAATCGGCCGGTCATCGTTGCGGTTCCGGTCTTCACCGATCCGACCGACCCCGACGCGGCGGCCTACGACCTTGCCGGGTTGGGCTCGGTAGCCGACGCGGTGATGGCAATGGCCTACGACCAGCACGATCCGAGCGGGGATGCGGGGCCCATTGCGGGTATGTCGTTCGTGCGGACCGCCATGCTTCAGTTCGGTTCGCAGATTCCAGCCTCCAAGCTGCTGTTGGGCTTGGCGGGCTACGGATATTCGTGGCATTCGCCCGGCACTGCTGACGAATTGACGTGGCGCGACTTCGTCGCCCTGAAGACAACACCTGGAGTGATCACGACCTGGGATTCAGCGGAGGGCGAGTGGCGCCTCGATCTCCCCGACGGGAGCCAAGCGTGGTTCGCCGATTCGCGCAGCGCTCAGATGCGTGCCGATCTGGCCCGAAAATTCGGTTGGCTCGGGGTCGCGCTGTGGCGAATCGGCTCCGAGGACCCAGCGACGCTTCCTTCGTTGCCGGATACCTCGAATCGCCTGATCTCGGAACCTCTGGACCGACCGGTCCAGAACATCGGATCCGCGGGTGTGGTCGCCCTGACGTTCGACGATGGACCTGATCCGCTCTGGACGCCACAGATCCTCGACGTGTTGGCCCAAGAGCATGCACCGGGCACGTTCTTTCTGATTGGCAAGAACGCCCAACAACAACCGGATCTGGTGGCTCGCGAGATCCGAGATGGCAATGTGGTTGCCAATCACACGTACTCGCATCCCAACATGAGTGAGGTCGGCGACACCCAGGCCCGCCTGGAGATTTTGGGCGGTGCGGCCGTGATCGAGGGGGTGTCGGGTCACAAGCCCCGACTCTTCCGATCCCCGTACGGCGAGGGTGATACCACCAAGGGAAAGGCGCTGGGAGCCGATGAGATCGCTCGCCGCCTCGGTTTCGAGCCCGTGCGATGGAACGATGATCCCCTCGATTGGAGTCGTCCCGGTGTCGATGCCATCGTGACCAACGCCTTGAATCAATTGTCCGAACGGTCGATCATCCTGCTCCACGATGGTGGTGGAGATCGTTCCCAGACCATCGCCGCGCTTCCGAAGCTGATCAGGGAACTCCGGGCGCGCGGATACACATTGACGACCGTTGACGCGCTCGACGCTTCGATAGCCGGTCCATACTTCCAGCGCTCGACCTTTGGCGATCAGGCCCGCGGGGTGTTGCTGGTCTCCGGCTTCCGTCTCGAGCGCGCGACGGGACAGGTCTTCATGTGGGTGCTCGTCGCGATTGTCCTGTTGTCGTTGTTCCGTCTGTTCTTCGGGGTTCCCCTCGCCATGATCCATGCCCGACGTCGTCATCGGGCACGGAACACGGTCGGGAATCACCCGCCGCCAACCGTGACCGCCATCGTCCCGGCCTTCAACGAGGAGGCCGTGATCGCCAAGACTCTGGCGTCGCTTGCGCAACTGGACTGGCGTGAGGTGGAGGTCATCGTTGTCGATGACGGATCGAGTGACGCGACCGCGTCGATTGCGGCATCGTTCGACGTGACGGTCATCTCGCAACCCCAGGCGGGCAAGGCTGCGGCATTGAATCGGGGGATCGACCAAGCGTCCGGCGACATCATCGTCGTCATCGATGCCGACACGATCCTGGATCCTCGGTTCCTCCAGCAGATCGTCCCCCGCTTCGACGATCCGTTGGTCGCGGCCGTGGCCGGAAACGTCAAGGTCGGCAATCGTCGCAAGCTCCTCGCATCGCTCCAGGGCCTCGAATACATCGTGTCGCTCAACCTCGATCGGCGGGCGCAAGACACCTTGAACTGTATTTCCGTGGTTCCTGGCGCTGCTGGTGCGTTCCGCCGATCGGCGCTGATCGAGGTGGGTGGATACCCGACCGACACATTGGTCGAAGACGCAGACCTGACCGTCGGCCTGCTCGTTGCCGGGGCCAAGATCGTGTACGAACCCACGGCCATTGCCTGGACTGAGGCACCCGAGACCATCCGCGATGTGGTCAAGCAACGCCACCGCTGGTCTTTCGGCACGGTCCAGGTGGCCGCCAAACGCTCACCGCTCGCCCTTCGGCGGGGCGGCGGACGCCTGGGGTGGATCGGCATTCCATGGATGGTGATCAGCCAAGTGGTGCTGCCGGTCGCTGGTCCGCTGGTCGATCTGTATCTCATCTTCCTGTTGCTTTCGGGGAACGCACGTATGGCGATGTGGATGGCGCTCCTTGCGGTCGCCGCCGATGTTGTCGTGGCAGCGGTCGCAGTGGCTCTGGATCGCGAGCGCTGGTCGCTGTTGCTGTCGGCGCCGCTCCTGCGGCTGGTGTGGCGACCCATCCAGCTCTACGCAGTCATTCGGAGTCTCTACCTGTGGTTCTGCGGGCGAGCTCTTGGATGGCGACGCGTCGAGCGATACGGCACGGTGGTGCCCGTGCCGGTGCCGGTGCCGAACTAGGGAATGTCGGGTCGGAACGTCACGGTCGAGGCGGCGGGATCATCGTCCAGCTCGATCGTGATCCGTCGTGGCCCGGGTGGTTCGCCGGGGGCCTGCACGATGATCGGAGCTTCTTCTCGCTCCGGTTCGAAGATGTCCCGCAATCCCAGACCGATCGCCCCGATGATCATGCCGGCGCCGGTATGACGAAAGCGATCGACCGTACGTGACGGCGCCAAGGCTTCGGGCTCGGTCCAGGTGTCGGCGAGCCACTCCGACTCGAGCCAGAGGCGCGGACTCTCGTCAGGTTCGTCATCCGGATCGGTTGGGAATCCGAAGTCGTCCTGGGGATCCTGCTCCATGTGGACCAGGCTATCGATCCTTCGGTGTGGTCGAATGTCGACATGACCAACGCCGCATCCCTCTGTGAACTCGGCGCTGCTGCCCTCAGCGATGGTGGAGCCCACTGGGCGGCGGGTATCCAACTGCGGTCGGGTGGGCCGTTCGCTGGATTGGTGAGGACCTGTTGGGTTGAGCGAGGCGACAATCTCGCGGTGCAGGTTGCGGTTGCGGAGGCCCTGCCAGGCGAGGTCGTCGTCGCCGAAGTTCGTGGCGACGGTGCCGAGGCCGGCGTGTGGGGCGAGGTACTGGCGGTGGCGGCTGCCGTCAGGGGGATCGCCGGGGTGATTGTCGATGGAGCGGTACGAGACGTCTCTGCCTGCGAGGCGCGAACGTTCAGCGTGGCGTCAGCGTCGGTGTGTCCGGTCGGTCCGACCAAGTCGGGGCCAGGGGGAGTGGACGTCACCATCATGATTTGTGGGATCTCGGTGCAACCGGGCGACTGGATCGTGGCCGACGCCGATGGCGTGGTGGTGATTCCGCTCGACGAGTTCGTTTCGATCTACGAGGGTGCCCACGCGAAAGCCGGCCGTGAGCCCGCCATTCTGGAGGGGCTCACGGCCGGCCGGACCACTCTGGATCTGTTCGGCCTCGACGCGTCGACGATCCGTCGCGCTGGCGACTGATCAGTCTGCGACTGGGTTCGATCAGTCTGCGACTGGGTTCGATCAGTCTGCGACTGGGTTCGATCAGTCTGCGACTGCCGACACCTCGAGTTCGACCTTGATGGTCTTGCCGAGGAGCACGCCGCCGCTGGCGAGCGGCTGATTGAACGTGATGCCGAAGTCGTTGCGATCGAACTCCGTGGTGGCGCTGAAGAAAGCCCGGGTTCCGCCCCAGGGGTCAGTTGCTACGCCGCCGAATTCCACGTCGAGTACGACAGGCCTGGTGACGCCGTGGATCGTCAGATCACCCGTGACCGACCACGTGTCGCCAGCGGGCTTCACTGAGGTCGAGTTGAAGGTGATGGCGGGGAAGCCCTCGGCATCGAGGAAGTCCGGCGAGATGACGTGGCCGTCGCGGGTGGCGTCGCCGGTCGAGAAGCTGGCGGCTTGGATGGTGACGGCAACTGTCGAGTCTTCGGGTCGATCAGCAATGACCAGTTCGATCGAGTAGTCCGTGAAGGAGCCGCGCACCTTGGTGACCATGAGGTGACGGGCGACGAACCCGACGGTGCTGTGGCTGGCATCGACGTTCCAGGTTCCGGCGGTGGGAACGTTGCGGCCGTCCACGGTGCGAGAAGGTGCGGGCGTGGTGGTGTCTGTGTGGGACATGTCTGGCTCCTTGGGAGGTGGGGGTGGTTTCTAGTTTGAAATCAAACTGTATCATCTAGTTCGATTTCGAACAACTAGTTCCGATATCCTGTCCCCATGGTCAAAAAAGCCTCCACGCACTGGCTGTCGGATGCCGAACAGGCGACGTGGCGTCACTACGTCACCGTGTCGACGGTCGTCAGTCGCATGCTGGATCGTGAATTGAAGGAACAGCACGAGCTGAGCTCGGAGGACTACGGCATCCTCGCCATGTTGAGCGAAGCTCCGGACCATCAGCTTCGATTCCGCGAACTCGGCGCGGCGCTCCGTCTTCCGAAGCCCTTTCTGACCTACCGCTTCCAGCGCCTCGAGCAGCAAGGCTTGGTCGAGCGCCGAGAGTGTGGGACCGATGGGCGGGGAGCCTTCGCGGCCGTCACCGAGGCTGGATTCGATGCCATCGAGGCGGCCGCGCCGACCCATGTCGCTGGTGTTCGCCGCTTCATTTTCGATCATCTCGATGACCAGGAGATGCACCTCCTCGGCGAGCTGATGGCCAAGATCAGCGCCGGGATCGATGCCGACGTCTGCCCAACGACGACGGCGACTGGTGCCGAGGAGTGTTCCGACGGGTGACGCCCAGCACAACGGCTGTGCGAAGCTGACCGCATGGCAGTGGTCGTTCGGGCGGAAGGACTGACCAAACGGTTCGGCAACCGCGTTGTGCTCGCCAACGCCGAGTTCGAGATCGGCGAGGGCGTGTGGGGATTGTTGGGCGACAATGGGGCTGGCAAGACGACCCTGATGGGGTTGATGCTCGGTCTGCTGACGCCCGACGAGGGGAAATTGGAAACGTTCGGGAGTAGCCCGCGTCGCAACGGTCCCGCCATCCGCGCACGCATCGGTTATTCGCCAGAACATCAACTGTTCCCGGGCGACCTCCCGGCCATTGATTTCGTGCGACACATGTGTGAGCTGCACGGCATTCCCCGGAACCACTCGGCCACCCGCGCCTCGGACGCGCTGTGGTGGGTCGACCTCGGTGAGGAGCGGTTCAGGGCGCTCGGCACACTGTCGGTTGGTCAATGTCAACGGGTCAAACTCGCTGCCGCCATGGCCTTCGATCCAGCGTTGTTGCTGCTCGACGAACCCACCGACGGCCTCGATCCATCTCAACGGGACGCCATGTTGGCGCTCATCTCCCGTGTGGGAGGCGTCAGCGGGATGACGATCGTGATGGCGTCTCATCTGCTCGACGAAGTGGAACGAACCTGCGACCGCGTTCTGATACTGGACGGGGGAGTCGTTCGCGAGCTCGGCCCGATGCACGACAGCCTGCGCGCCCCAGAAGCGCTCGAGGTCACGATCGATGGCGACGCTGATTCGTTTGCCGCATGGATCGAGCGACGCGGCGTCGTCGTCACCCGCTCGGAGCCGTCGGGTCGACGTTTGTCGATCGCGGTCCCGTCATCATCATCATCAGCCTCGTCGCCAGCGAACTCGCACCGGGACCTGCTCGCGCTGATCCAGGAGTCAGCAACCGTCAATGCCGTGGGAATCCGGACGTTGACCCCGGTCAGGACCGGGCTCGCCGAACGGATGGCATCCCGTTCGTGACTGCCCGAATCGCAACACGCGGATATCGCCCGTATTCGGGTGAGCGGACGGGCGTGGCAGGCGCCATGACATCGGTCGGTCGCCTGACGATGCAGCGTTGCCTCGGCATCCATCGACCGCTGAGGACCAAGGTGTTTCCGGTCGTCGTCATCGCGCTCGCCTACCTTCCGACCCTCGTGTATGTGGGCGTCACGGTGCTGGGAAATCGGCTCGATCGTCAGGGTCTTCCGGGTCGCACCACGGCGATGACGCTCGTTCCGAACTACGCACAGAACTACGGACAGATCGTGCTGGCGGTCGTGGTGTTCAGCGCCTTTGTTGCACCCGAGGTACTGTGCCCCGACCAACGCACCGGCATGCTCGGACTGTACCTGGCGTCGCCGTTGAACCGGACCACCTACCTGGTCTCCAAGGCCGTGGCAGTGGCCGCGATGGTGTCGGTCGTGACGCTGGGCCCCCCGCTGGTGCTCCTGATCGGCTACTCGATGCAGGGATACGGTCCCCAGGGCTTCGGCGAGTGGATGCTCACGCTGGCGCGCATCGTTCTAGCCGCCATGGTGATCTCGACGCTGCTCACCGCGCTGTCGTTGGCGATGTCCTCGTTGACGTCGCGTCGTGCGGCGGCGTCGGCTGGGTTCCTGGCAATCGTGGTCGGCGGATCGAGTCTCTGCGGATTGCTCATTACGCAGGGCGGCATGACCAATCGTCTGAATCTGCTGAACCTCGTGACCCTGCCGTACGAGTTGGTCTACCGGATCTTCGACGAGCCGAGCCCGCTGACCATCAACGCCGAGGCACCTGTGCCCACGGCGCTGCTGGTGGCGGCATTCTTTGCCTGGCTCGTCCTGGGATATGCGGTGGTGTCGTGGCGCTACCGACGTCTCGCGCTGGTCCGATGAGCGGTCACGTCACCGCGCTCGCTGGCGCGCCGATGGTGTCGCTGACCGATGTGTCGCGGCGCTACGGCAACGTCGTCGCGTGCTCTGAGGTGAGCGTGGATATCGGACCGGGGGTCACCGCGTTGCTCGGTCCCAACGGCGCTGGTAAGTCGACCCTGCTGCGGCTCTGTTGTGGCCTCACCCGTCCCAGCGAGGGGGTCGTTCGCATCCACGGGCACGATCCGCGAGCGGAGCGACGGGTCTTCCGTTTCGTCGGAATCGTGCCGCAACATCAGCGGCTCTTTCCACGCATGACGGCGCTCCGATTCGTTTCACTGGCGGGAACCCTCGGCGAGGTCGACGATCCCGTGCAAGCTGCGCGTTCGTCGCTCGATGCGGTCGACCTCGACCCCGATGACCCACGGATACTCGAGGACTACTCCAACGGCATGCGACAACGGGTGAAGATCGCCCAGGCCCTCGTGACCGGCCCTTCGATCATCGTCGCCGACGAGCCACTCAACGGACTCGATCCGCGCCAACGGGTCCGGATGATCGAGACGTTGCGACGCCTGGGCGAGCAGGGTCGAGCAGTCATCATCTCGTCGCACGTGCTCGATGAGGTGGAACGGTTCGACTCCCGGGTGCTCGTCATGGCGCAGGGCCGCTTGGCGGCCGAGGGGAGCGTGGCCGGCATCCGCGATCTCATGGACGACCGTCCGCATCGGATCCGGCTGCTCGTCGATCATGCCGACCAACTGGGCTCGCAACTGCTGCTCGAAGGATTGGTCAGCGAAATCATCGTCAACGATCAGCGATCTTTGGCCGTCGCCACCGACGACGTTGCCGTGCTCGCGCGTCGCCTCGCGCCGATGGCAACAGAACTCGGGTTGTTGATCGAGGAGATCCGGCCCCTCGACGACGACCTGGACAGCGTTTTCCGCTACCTGGTCGACGGTCGATGATGACGGAGCATGTCGCCGCGTTGCGCGCGTTGTTTCGCCTGTTCCTCGGAACCGCAAGCTCGAAGTTCCGCGTTGGTGGGATCGTCTGCATCGGGGCCGTCGCGGTGGCCGTGGCGTGGCGACTCGGAACCCGTCCCGAGACCGACGAACTCCAGCGAGCTGCCAGTGTGGCCGACATCATCGGGATCTCCTTGTTGGCGCCGCTGGCGTCGTTGATTTTCGGAACTGCGATGTTCGGCGATCTCGCCGATGACCAGACGCTGGTCTATCTCTGGCTGCGGCCGACCCCGCGGTTCATCATCTCGGTCGCGGCCCACGGCGCTGCGCTGATGATCTCGCTTCCCGCCGTGATGATCCCCGCACTCGGTATGCAACTCGCACTGGGGGCGCCGTTGCGGATGGTGCTCGCCGTTGTCGTTGCCACTGCCGGAGCGACCATTGCAGGGACCGCAGTCTTCGTGGCGCTGGGGTTGATCACGCGTCGCGCACTGATTTGGGGGATCGGGTACGTGCTGATCGCTGAGCAGTTCCTGGCACGCGGTGGCAGCGGCCTCGGCTCGATCTCGATCCGGTCGGCCGCGATGTCGATCATCACCAACGTCACCGGCACCGACTCGGCGGTGGCGTGGTTCGGCACGCCCCGCGCGGTCGTCATGCTGATCGTGGTAGCCGTTCTCGCCCGCGCGACGACGGTCGTCGCGTTGCTCCACAAAGAAGTCGCCTGACGGCCCTCGAGGTGAGGGGATCGCCCTACAGTGATCGCCCATGACGGGGAACTATGTCTTCACGATCGACCTCGGAACATCGGGGCCCAAGGTTGCGCTGTTCACGCTGGACGGCGAGTACATCGACGGGGAATTCTCTCCGGTGGATCTGGTGCTGTTCCCCAACGGTGGGGTCGAGCAGCGCACCGATGACTGGTGGTCGGCGATCGTGTCGGCTTCGGAGCGGATGTGGGCGCGAGTCGTCGTTGCGCCGGCGGACGTTGCCGCCGTATCGGTCACCTCGCAGTGGTCCGGAACCGTACCGGTGGATGCCAACGGTGACGCCACCCATGACGCCATCATCTGGATGGACGCCCGTGGCGCCGGAGTCACACACGACATGGCCTCCTCGCGGCTCAGCGTGGCGGGCTACGACCCCCGGAAGCTGAAGAACTGGATCACGTTGACCGGTGGCGCGCCATCGCATTCCGGCAAAGATCCGATCAGTCACATCCTCTACATCGAGGCGGAGATGCCGGAGGTGGCGGCGGCCACTGCGACCTACCTCGAACCCAAGGATTATCTGAATCTGCGACTCACCGGCCGTGCGGTGGCCACCTTCGACTCGATTGTCCTGCATTGGCTGACCGACAATCGCAACCCTGCCAAGATCGCGTATGTCGACTCGCTCATTGCGGACGCAGGCGTGGATCGCGCCAAGTTGCCCGAGCTCATCGCGGCGACCGACATCGTCGGTGGGGTCCTCCCCGAGGTGGCGCGCGAGCTCGGGTTGAGTGCTGGAACGCCGGTCATCGGCGGGACCCCGGACGTCCAGTCGGCGACCATTGGTTCGGGCGCGGTCGACGACTACCAAGGGCATCTCTACATCGGGACGTCGTCGTGGCTGACATGTCATGTGCCGAACAAGAAAACCAACCTGCTGAATGGAGTGGCGTCGTTGCCGTCACCCTTGCCGGGAAAGTATTTCGTGGCGAACGAGCAGGAGTGCGCCGGCAAGGCGCTCACCTGGCTACGTGATCAGGTGTTGTGGCCCGACGATGCGCTCGGCTCGGGGCCAGCGCCCGACGATGCGCTGCAGCGAATGGATGCGTTGGCGGCCACGGTGTCGCCTGGCTCGAACGGTGTGATCTTTACGCCGTGGCTCAACGGCGAACGGACCCCGGTCGACGATCACACGATCCGCGCTGGATGGCACAATCTGTCGTTGGGCAACGATCGGGCCGACATGATCCGCTCGGTGCTCGAAGGGGTGGCCTTCAATAGTCGCTGGCTGATGGGCGTCGTCGAGAAGTTCGTCGGTCGACCATTTCCGTGGCTCAATTTCATTGGCGGAGGGGCCAATTCCGATCTGTGGTGCCAGATCCACGCAGACGTGCTGGACCGCGAGATCCGACAGGTCGAACATCCGATTCGGGCCAACGCCCGAGGTGCTGCGCTCTTGGCGTCGGTGGCGCTCGGCCATGTTCAGGCCAACGACCTGAGCACCAAGGTGGCGATCGCGGCGACGTACCGCCCGAATCCTGCCAACCGGGCGATCTACGACGAGCTCTTCGACGAGTTCGCGAACATCTACAAGGCGAACAAGCCGATCCACAAGCGGCTGAACGCACACTCGTAGACCGCGCTGGACGGCTGCGCTGGAAAGAACTCCTTGCGCCCAAGCTGCGAATCTGGAATATTTTGGCCTCACTGACAACGGGACTCGTTGTTTGGGCTACATCCAACGATGGAATCCATTGTCAGTTGGAATCGAACTCACGGGGGTGGGGCTGTGGCAGCAGTGGTTGACCAGACGGATGATGCTGGAGGAAAAGGCCTCAAGGTGGGAGCGTTGGGCCTCGGCTCGGCCATCGTCATCGGGGTCGCCTCCACCGCGCCCGGCTACTCGCTGGCGGCCGGCCTCGGCGGCGTTGTGGGTGCGGTCGGCACGCAGGCTCCCGCCATCATCCTCCTCGCCTTTGTCCCCATGTTTTTCATCGCCTCGGCGTACAAATACATGAACAAGGTCGACCCCGACTGCGGCACGACGTTCACCTGGGTGACCCGCGCCGTGGGACCGAAGTCGGGGTGGTTGGCCAGCTGGGGACTGATCATGGCCGACCTGGTGATCATGCCGAACCTGGCAGGAATCTCCGGTCAGTATCTGTTCCTGCTGATCGGCAAACCTGAATGGGCGCTCAATCGATGGGCAGTCCTCGTCGTCGGGGTGCTCTTCATCCTCGCCATGACGTGGATCTGCGTGATCGGCATCGAGCTCAACGCCAAGACACAGATGGGGCTCCTCGGTGCCGAGGTCATCATCCTCGTCATCTTCGCCCTCGTAGCGCTGGCAAAGTCGAACATCACTCCACAGCTGTCGTGGCTCAACCCCCTGGAGATCAAGAACGACGACGGGTCATTCAACTGGTCGGGCCTTGCGACTGGCATCAACCTCTCCCTCTTCATCTACTGGGGATGGGACACCGCCGTTGCGGTGAACGAGGAATGTCGCGATGCCGACAAGACCCCGGGTCGGGCGGCGGTCATCTCGACCTTCATACTCGTGGCGAACTACGTGATTGTGAGCTTCGCCGTCATCAGCGTGGCGAGCGTCGGCGAACTCACCGACAGCACCGACGTGTTGGAAACCGGCGCCGCCAAGGTGTTCGGCGATGCCGGCTTCGGACCGGTCATGCTCAAATTGCTGATCATCGCGGTCCTGTCATCG
>JBBRSC010000020.1:0-21789 GCA_038245795.1 Acidimicrobiales bacterium | reverse complement strand
TTGACGCTGCACCAGAGGTCGAGCCCGCTGTCGAAGCTGCACCAGAACCCGAGCCGGTTGCCGTCGAAGCTGGTGCCGTCGGTGGATCAGGTGATCAGGTCGAGTAGTTCCAACGGGTGCGAGAGCACGCGCCCCTCGAGGTTCATCGCCCGGGTTCGCGGATTCCATCCCGCCCATACGAACAACACACCCGCAGCTTCGGCACATCGTTGATCGTGGGCGGTGTCGCCCACGAACACCACGGCGGCGGCGTCCAGCCCCATCAGTGCCAAGACCGGACCCAGCTCCTTGGGGCTCCCGCCGAACGCATCGGTGAACAACGCCACCTCCGGCGACCAGCCCAAGCGGTCCAGCTCCGCCGTGGCTGACACGGGATGCTTGTTCGAGCACACGGCCCACCGATCCAACGACGCCACGAGCTCGGATGCCCCTGCGAATGGCTCGACCACGTCGGTGGCGTACAGCTCGACATATCGCTCGATGGTCACCCCGAGCTCCACGCACGCCTGCTCGGCGGGGAGCCCGAAGATGATGTCCTCGCGAGCGATCCCCATCTTCAGGAACGGATCAACCAATGCTTCGTCCGAATCGATGAGTGTGCCGTCGAGATCGAAAACCGGAATGAGCGCCATCCTGGTGATCGTAGGGGTCGATCCGACAACTAGACCGAGCGGTCAAGTCGCCCCTAGGGTTCGACCATGATCGACTACGAAAAAATCGGGAACATCGCCATCATCACGATCAACCGTCCGGAGGCCCGCAACGCTGTCAATACAGCTGTTGCCACCGGCATCGAGGAGGCCATCGACAAGATGGAGGCCGACGACGAGGTGTGGGTCGGCATTCTCACCGGGGCCAAGACCGACAAGGGCTACATTTTCTGCGCCGGTGCCGACCTCAAGCAGATGAGTGTCGATCCAGGCGGCATGTCGACCGCCAAGGGTGGCTTCGGCGGTCTGGTCCAGCGGGAACGCACCAAGCCGCTCATCGCCGCAGTCGACGGCCCAGCCCTCGCTGGCGGCACCGAACTTGTCCTGTCGTGTGATCTCGTGGTCGCCTCGAAAACGGCCGTTTTCGGGATCCCCGAGGTGAAGCGAAACCTGGTGGCCGCCGCCGGTGGGTTGTTCCGCCTCCCTCGCAAGATTCCGCGCAATATCGCCATGGAGCTCGCGCTCACCGGGCGCCTCGATTTTCCAGCAGAGCGTGCCTATCACTTCGGTTGGGTCAACGTGCTCTCCGAGGAGGGCGGAGCGTTGGACGCCGCCAAGCTGCTGGCAGCGCAGATCACTGAGAACGCCCCGCTGGCCGTTCGGGCAAGTCGCAAGATCGTGATCGAGGCCACCGATCAGCCGGACGATGTTGGCTGGAAGATGTCCGGTGACGGCATCATGGCGATGTTCGCTACCGAGGACTTCGCCGAGGGGCTCAACGCCTTCATCGAGAAGCGTCCGCCCGTCTGGAAGGGCCGCTAACGGCCTGCCGGGACGGACGCTGACCAGCGTTGTCAGGCCAGCAACTCGATGACGTCGTGGTCGGCGAGGAACTCGGCCAACCCCGGTGTCAGTGGGAGTTCACTGACCTCCCACAAGGGGACCCAGCGAACGTCCAGCTCGTCATCACCGGCGACTGGGTCACCATCGTCGACAATCGTGACCCGAAAGTTCAGGATCACGTAATGGGCGTGTTCGCCGATGAACTCGGACCAACCGATGAGCGGCCCGCAGAGTCCGGCCAGCCCGGTTTCCTCTGCGACCTCGCGAATCAGCGCTTCGGCGACCATCTCGCCGTGTTCGACGTGGCCACCCGGCAGGGACCACTGCCCAGTTGATCCACCGGACCCGCGCTGGATCATGAGGAGCGAGTCGTCGCGCACGGCGACCGCTCCGGCGCACACCCGTGGCCGATCCGAAAGCTCGCTCATAGCGCCCGACTGGGCGTGAGCAGACGAGTGACCAGACCGTGGGCCTCGAAGAAGTTCTTCGTGGCACGATCGCCCGGCAACGCTGAGGTATCGGCGCGGGTGCATCCTGCCTCGCGCATCTTGGACAGCGAGTCGGCGAGCAGGACGTGGCCCAAGCCAACGCCTCGTGCGTCTGGCGCTACGAAGAGCTCGGCAATCACCCCAACGTGGCCCGCGACCGAGAGGAAGGCATAGCCGAGCACGTAACCGCCGACCTCACCGACGACCACGACATCGGGCAATCGCTTACCGCATCGATCGCCGACGCGCTCAGCATCCCCGAGCGCTTCGAGGAAAGCAGTCCCGCCTCGTTCATCGACGATGAGTGCCCGCGCTGCGTGTGCGAGATCGGTCGCCGCGAGCCGATCTTCATGCACCGAGGCGCGGGCCGTCACCATGGGGGCGATCAGCCGTCGCTCAGCAACTGATTGATCCGACCGAGAACCGTGCGACGGTCGCGGTTGGCGACTTCGTGCGCTCTGATCGCGTCGAGTTCTGCGACCGACAAACCATCGAGTCGGGCAATGATCTGACTGGCAGCGAGCGTATCGTAGCCCTCGATGGCCAAACCGATGCGGGCCTGCACGTTCTTGGAAGCCGGAGCCTTTTTCGCGCCTGCTTTCTTCGCAGCGGGAGCTTTCTTCGCAGCGGAAGCCTTCCTCGCAGCAGCTTTCTTCGCAGCGGGAGCCTTCTTCGCAGCGGGAGCCTTCTTCGTAGCGGAAGCCTTCTTCGCAGCAGCTTTCTTGGCCGCTGCCACAGGCCTCAGCGGCACGACCGTCGCATCGCGTCCGTTCGTGGCGGCATCAACGATGATCGAGTCCACATCACGGCGGATGCTCGCCACCGGCGACGAGGCAACAGCGTCGCCATCCGACGAACTCAGGCAGCCGAGCTTCTCGAGCAGCATCCCAATGAGCGAGGCCTGATCGCGGCTCCGCTGAGCGAAGCGAGGCACCGCTCCGGCCACCTCAGCCGCGAGACCGGTCGCGGCGGTCAACATATCCTGGAACGGGGAAGTCGTCACGTCTGGATACTGCCCCACCGGTACCGCATATCGCACATCGGGGCCCGGTTCTCCGAGCAGCTGAGGCTCAGAAAGTCACTTCATGGAGCGGACAATGGCCATTGCGGGGCACGGCGCATACCCCTCGGGGCAGATCATGGCGTCCAGCCGGCCGAACTGGCGAGGATGCATGATCATGAAGCAACCAGGGCAGGTGAACTCACCGGCCTTCTTGGCAGCGACGCCGTCTGCGGCATCGGGATCGTTGCGATCGGGAACTTCTTCCTCTTCTTCGTCCTCGAGGTCGTCGCCGGACGCAATGCGATCCTTGAGAATCGTGTCGAGGTCCTCTTCAACGTCGTCAGGATCTGCTTCGTCCTCGTCGTCCTCTTCTTCCTCAGCAGCCACCTTCCGGCGCGCAGGAACGGCAGCTTCCTCGACCTCGTCCTCGGCGTCCACCACCTCGGCATCTAGATCTTCGATCACATCCTCAGCGACGTCGTCATCACCGAACTCGTCGTCCAGGTCAGGTTCGTCCAGGTCGTCAGGGAGAACTTCGATCGTTTCCTCGACCGGCTCCTCTTCGAACTCTTCCGTCAATTCCTCGTCCACTACTGCCGTCCCTTCCAGATGACCCGCTGTCTCCGGATGCGGCGGAATCATAGACACGTCTGAGCGCGTTGGCGCGCATCCGGGTCACAAAACCGGCCACACCGCAGCTCAGCTGAGCGAGGAACGCCGGGATTCAGCCCGACGCTCTGCCTCGATGCGCTCGAGGTCGGCCTCCTCGGCGTGATCAACGAAGATCATCATCTCGGCCACCGCGCGGTGTCCCGCAACGTCCTTGATGAGATGATGCATGTCTTGGGCGACCGTGCGGTAGCTGGGGTGTCCCTGCTGCGCCGAACGGAGTTCGATCAGGTGCATCGCCTCACGAGCGTTCATCTGCATCGTGTACCGCACCCGGTAGGCCAGAGCCACCGCGTACGAGGCTTGGGCTGGGAGCTCCTCATTGAGGTCGGTCCACAGTCGCGACGAAAGTTCCATGGCGGCGTCGTACACCTCGAGCGCCCCGGCATCGCCGATCGACTCAGGCCGAACAAACCCGTGACGGGGCGAAAGGTCCTGCCATTCGATCGTCAGCATTCGGTGACGCTGGAGGTCACGGAAGGCGCCGTAGTCACTCAGAACATCAAACCGATAGTCGAGGCGTTCAAGCGCACGTCCGGGCTTGTGCCGACGATTCTTACGGTCGCCGACATAGGCCCTGATGACCGCGAGCCGGTCGTCAACGCTCATCGCCGCGACACGATCCTCGAGCACTTGCTCGGGGACGTGCGTAGTGGAATACAACATGGCGGCAACCAGCTTGATCTCGCCATCAGGATCGAAATCGACCAGCGAGACCCGCGAATCGCTCGGCCCTGACATGTCGCTCATGTCACCCAACAACCGATCCGACACGTCTCGGATCGCCGAGCCGGTGGACGCCAGATAGTCGCTCCACTCGCCCCCTCGATCCGGAAGATCAACCCGCTTGAGGAAGGACGGAATGACCTTGCGAAGTTCCACGAGCATCATGTCGGCGTAGGCCCTCGCCTCGGGCAACGGATGGGCGCGCATACGGAGGAGGAGCTGCTCGTAGCCCTGACCCGTGCCGTAGATGCCGACGTTGGAGAGCGACGCAGCCGGCAGCAGCCCGCGTAGGGCGTCGAACGCTTTGGCTCTGATGGCCTGGCGGTAGATGAAGTCGCTGTCCTCTGCCGCCTTCGGGATCAGGCCTCGAAAGTGCTCCGTCATGATCGGGACGAGTTCTCCGTAGACGTCGAAAATCCGGTCCATGTCGCCGACATAGCGGGCGCCCATCGACGACGCAAGAATTTCGGGATCTCGGAAGTAGCGGTAGCGGCCACCGAGGCGTGTGTCATAGGCGATGTAGCGAGTGGACTGCTCGAGGTACGCCATGAGCCGACCCCATTCGAGGATCTTGGTGAGCACATTCGACGATTGTTCGCACGCCAGGTGGACCCCGCCGAGTTGCGCCACCGAATCGTCGCCGTACTCGAGAAACACCTTGTCGTACAGGGCTTCGGCACGTTCCAATCCGACCGTGGCATCAACGGTCACGTCCCCGGCAACGTCGAGCTCGCCCATGAACTCGTCGAGGAAGAGTTGACGGAGCGACTTCGCCGACCGGGAGTATCGTGCGAACAATGCTCCCTTGACCACCTCGGGCAGGTTGACCAGGGCGAAAACGGGCCCATCGAGGTCCGTGAAGTAGCGGCGCAAGATATTGCGCTCTTCAGCGCTGAACGACTCAGAAACGTAGGGCGTCACGGGGTTCACCCTACGGCGATTCTCGGTGATCGCCAGGGACGGTCGATCCGCAGCGCATTCCCCTACTGCTGGCCTGCGAACTCCTCGCGGGCGCCGCGCAACAGCGATGCATCTGACCACAATTCGACCATTGTTGCCGCCATCGCGATGGCCCCGTCGACCACCGCCCGGTCGCCTTCGGGCCCACCGGTGTACTCGGCAAACGCCTCGGTATGGATCGATACGCCATCAGGCGCTACACGGATCATCGGGTGCATCGACGGCACCACGTGGCTGACATTTCCCATGTCGGTTGAACCCATCAGGCTCGGGCGCGTCGATGCTGGTTCACTCGTTCGGCCTCGTGTGGCGAGATGACGACCATAGGCATCGGACAATGACGCTACGTGGACCAGGTCGTCGTAGGGCGAAGACACCCAGCGATGCTCGAGTGTGCAGCCAGCCGCCAGCGCCCCGGCCTCGAGGCATGCCAGGAAACGGGGTTCGAGCTCCTGGAGGGAAGCTCGAGTTCCCGACCGCACATACCAGGATTGTGCCGCACGATGGGGAACGATGTTCGGCTTGTCGCCACCCATTGTGAAGATGCCGTGGATGCGTTCGCGACCGGTGATGTGCTGGCGGAGCGCGGCGACGTTCTGGTACGCCAGTACCGCCGCATCAAGCGCGTTTCGGCCCTGTTCGGGAGCCGCCGCCGCGTGGGCGGCTCGCCCGTGGAACTCACAGTCGAGATGGTGCACGGCAATGGCATTGAAGCTGTCGAGATCGGCGTCAGCCGGATGGATCATCATCGCGGCATCGATGCCCTCGAGTGCACCGCGCTCGATCATCAGAATTTTCCCACCGCCGCCTTCTTCAGCGGGCGTTCCGAGCACCACCACCGTCCCACCGAGCTGTTCAGCGAGCGAGCCGGCCGCTAGCGCCGCGCCGAGTCCCGCGGCAGCGATGATGTTGTGCCCGCAGGCGTGGCCGATCTCAGGGAGCGCGTCGTATTCGAGGCACACGGCGATGGTCGGACCGTCGCCAGACCCGATGGTTGCGCGGAACGCCGTGTCCAGCCCAAAGGCGTGTCGTTCGACGTCGATACCTTCAGCGGCGAGAGCATCGGTCAGCACCTGATGCGCGTGGTGTTCCTCGAAGCACAACTCGGGGTGGTCGTGGAGATCGTGCGAGATGTCCTGGAGGGCGATCGCCCGCGTTTCAACATCGTTGGTCACGGCCGCAACGAACGTCTCGATCGACATCAGAGCGTGTGGTCGATGACGAGTTTTCCCATTTGATCACCCTGGGCGAGCTTGGCGACGGCGTCGGCGTAGCCCGAGAGCGGAAAGACCTCGTCCACCATCACGGGGAGGCCGTCGGCCACGATCTCGGTGACTCGAACAAACTCCTGATGGCTTCCCGTGGTCACTCCGATGATCTCCAGGTGTTTGAAGAACAATCGGGGAAGTTGCAATGGAACTTCGATTCCTGAGGTTCCGCCGCACGAGACGTAGCGACCTCCGTTCTTGAGCGCACGGATGGATGACTCCCACGTTGCGGCCCCCACGCTGTCGATCACGGCGTCGGCGGCGATCGGGAAGCGCCCGGCGGAATCGAAGGCGTCGATGGCCCCCAACTCCAACGCTCGACGCCGCTTCGCTTCGTCCCGACTGGTCACGTAGACCTTGGCACCGAGGTACTGGCCGAGGACCAGGGCTGCCATGGCGACCCCGCCGCCGATGCCGACCACCAGGACGGTCGTTCCCGCTTCGACGCGGGCCTTGCGGAGCATCCTCCACGCTGTCACGTAGGCCACGGGATAGGCCGCGCACTCGACCCACGTTCTACTCGCCGGTTTTCGAACCGGGTGCCACGCTGGAACCACCACATACTCAGCGTGTCCGCCCCATTGGTGCTCCCCCAACAGATGCATGCCCGGGTCGATCACGTTGTCGATCCCAAGGTTGAGGATCGCTTCCAGGCTGGTGACGGTGGCCTCCATGACCACCTCATCACCGGTGCTCCAGTTGGTGACGCCGAGTCCTACGGCGTCGATGACGCCCGCAACATCAGACCCCGAGACATGCGGCAAGGAACGGGGCTTCGGCATGCCTCGTGTGAGCCAGAGATCGATGTGGTTGAGTGCCGATGCCTTGACAGCGATCCGCACCTCCCCCGGACCTGGTTCCGGCGTAGGAACCTCGCCAAACACGTAGTCACCAGGCGAATCTTGCAAAAACCAGCCCCTCATAGGGAACCACCGTAGCGATCGATACCGAAAAGCGATAGTGCGCATGCGGTGCATCGCGTTCGAGATCGCCCACGTCGGAACTGGAGTCGGACCGCGTCAGGCGACGACCGCACAGGCATCAGGGATCACCCGTATCGAGAGATGGCGAGCGGCACCGATCCGCACACCGTCAAGGATGATCGGTGTCGGTTCCGCGAAATCGAACGACATCTCGGCTCGACGGGTCACGCTGAGACTCGGATGTGGGAGATGCGTGCCCGCCGCCATGCGCTTGGCGGCGGACCATCGATCTCGGCGGCCGAGGCGGCCGTCGGTGGCGTCGGCCCGACCGTCGTTTGGGTGAGCCTTCGGTCCCATGTTCAGCCCACCGATGAACGACGCGTTCATGACGACGATCGTCCGATGGGACCACCATTTTCCCCGACGTGCAACAACATGGGCGGCCGCGAACCGCACGGGGCCGTCATCCAACGAGACTTCGAGGAGATCGATCGGGAAGCAGATCGCCTCACCTCGAGCCCCCCGGGTTGGGTCGGGCGAACCGAGGGTTCGGAACAGATCGCCCCCCCTCAGCCGAAACTGTCCACCGGTAGCCCACGCGAGCGCTGCGAGCTCGGCGTCGTTCGACGCAACGGGGAGCGACTCGAACGCGACGAGATCAGGAAAGGGTTCACCCCACGTGCTGCCGGGCGAGATCGTCATCCGCTCGACGATCGTCCGACCGGGTTCGGGCGACCGGCAACATCCACCTCGTCCATGCCTGGCACGATCACTTCTGACGACGTTGCAATCACCCCCCGTACGAGCGCGTCTGCGGCGCGGTCGGCGACTGCTCTCGTCGACGCCGAAGGCGCCACGATCGCGAATTGGCGGAGCAGATCCACGAGGACCTTGATGTTGCGTACGAAGTCGCCCGCCGACATGTCGTCGTCGAGGACATCAGAGAGATCCTGTCCAGCGCACCATCGATACGCCGTCGCCGCAAAGCCCATGTCGGGCAGTCGGGTCACCGGCAGACCCCGGGAACGTTCAGCTCCCTGGAGTCGCTCGGCAATCGCCGCCAACTTCACGAATCTCGATCCCACGGGGATGCTCGGTGCCCTGGGATGGCGGGGAGCGTCCTGGCGCCGCTCCTCGAAGGTCACACACGACACGAGCGCCGCGAGTTCCGCTTCGTCGAGCTCGTCGAAACAGCCTTGCGCCATGGCTTCCGCAATCAGCAGGTCACACTCGTGGTAGAGCGAACCGAGGAGGCGACCAGCACGCGTCAATGTCCACGACTCGACCATGTCCCACTTGGTCATGAGATCGAGCACCGCCTCAAATCGCCGCACGACGGACCCCTGCCGCTTGGCAACTCGCGAGCGGAGCTGCTCAACAGCTCGGTCCAACTGATGTTGTTCGTTCAACGCAAGCAGGTGGACGTCGCTATCGGGACAGGCATTGACGGGGTGCCCCGAGATCGCCCGGTCCAGGTCGCTGCGGGTCGTCGAAGCGTGGGTTCGGCGACGTGCATCGCGATTGAGTTGTACGTCGGCGACCTGGCGCGCCGTGGCGTTCAGGAACACTGAGTCAGTCGGAGCGTACGGGGCCGGGAGTTCGGTGAACGCCACCGGGTGCATCGGTTGCAGGAAATCGTCGGCCGTAGCCACAACGACCTCTGCTTCGCCGGTCACCGCCCGGATTCGGATGGTCCCGCCCGCACGATGAGCGATCGAAATGACCGCCGCGTTACCGCCGTTGTCCGGCAATGCAATCACATCGCCCGGGCGGAGCATCGACAGGGCGCGTTCGATCGCTCGTTTGCCATCGGGGAGATCGCGGCGGGTCTTTTCCTGGCGTGCCCGGAGCGACGCATAGGTCTCGATGTCACCGCGCTCACAATGCGACGTCTCCGCCAACCGATCGCGCCGGGTGCGTTCATCGACGAGCCGGCGCTGGAGCCCGACCAGCGCCTTGTCAGCCTGGAACTGCGCAAACGACAGCCCGAGGATCTCGATCGCGCTGTCGCGGTCGTAGCGCCGGATGAGGTTCGCAGCCATGTTGTAGGTGGCGCGGAACGATGAGGTCAGCGGGAAGGAACGGCTGGCGGCCAAGGTCGCGATCTGATCGAACCCGACGAAGGGCGACCACATGACGAGCGCATGTCCTTCATCGTCGATCCCGCGCCGCCCAGCGCGTCCCGTGAGCTGCGTGAACTCGCCGGCGGTGAGGAATTCGTGACTCTCGCCGTTGTATTTGGTGAGCTTCTCGATCACCACCGATCGGGCGGGCATGTTGATGCCCAGGGCCAACGTTTCGGTGGCGAACACGACCCGTATGAGGCCCTCGACGAAACACCGCTCGACCGCTTCTTTGAATGCCGGCACCATTCCGGCGTGATGCGCAGCGAGCCCCGCCTCGAGGCCAGCGAGCCAGAGGTCATAGCCCAACAGGTTGAGATCCTCGCTGGAGATGGCGGCGGTACGGTCCTCGACGATGGCGCGGATCCGTTGGCGCTCGTCGCTGGTGGTGAACCTGAGACCCGCATCCCGACAGGCGGCGAATGCGTCGTCGCAGGCGTTGCGACTGAAGATGAAGTAGATGGCTGGAAGGAGGTCCTCCTCCCCAAGACGGATGGCGGTCTCGAGGCGGCGGGGCGTGGCAAAACGACGACGGAACTTTCCCTGACGACGCGCTGCTCGTGGATCCTCGGCGAAGCGGTAGCCGTCCGGATTCGGACGACCGTCCACCAAAACAGGAATCAGATGATCCTCCTCGGCGAGGCGATCCCCAACGAGATACCACGACGTGAGCTCGACTGGTCGTTCTGTCTCGACGATCGTGTCGGTCGGGCCGCGGATCGTCGAGATCCATTCGCCCAGCTCCGAGGCATTCGACACGGTCGCCGAAAGACACACCAGCCGCACGTTGGCGGGGAGGTGGATCATGACTTCCTCCCAGACCGGCCCGCGGTACGCGTCCTGGAGATAATGGACCTCATCCAGGATCACCACATGCAGATCCTCGAGTGCGGAGGAACCCGCGTAGATCATGTTGCGCAGGACCTCAGTCGTCATCACCACCACCGGAGCTTCAGGAGACACTGAGTTGTCGCCCGTCAGCAGTCCGACGCGATCCGTTCCGAGGCGGAGCGCCAGGTCGACAAACTTCTGGTTCGACAGCGCCTTGATGGGCGTCGTGTAGAACGCCCGCCCGCCAGCTGCCAACGCAAGGTCGATCGCCGCCTCGGCCACGACTGTCTTGCCGGACCCGGTGGGTGCAGCAACGAGCACCGAACGGCCCTGATCAAGCGATGCTATGGCGTCGAGCTGGAACCGATCGAGCGGAAACCCGAAATCGGTCACGACGCGCTGGTGGCGTCGACCCGTTCGAGCTCGTTCGCCTTCTTCTGCTTCTTCTTCGATCGGCTCATCAGCCGACCGACGATGATGGACATCTCGTAGAACAGATAGAGCGGAATCGACAACACGATCAAGCTGATCGGATCACCTCCCGGCGTGATGACCGCCACGACCGCGGTGATGCCGACAGCAGCGTAGCGACGCACCTGTGCGAGTTGGCGATAGTTCAGGACCCCGACGATCTGCAGCGCGATGAGCAGCAACGGAAACTCGAACCCGATACCGAAGGCGAGCATCATGAGGGCCGAGAGCCAGAAGTACTTGTCGGGACTCGGAATGTACGTGATCGATTTCGCGGGACCGCCGCTGTCCTGCAGCCACGACAACATGGGAGGAAGGGTGTAGTACGCCAGCGCAGCTCCCAGGAGGAACAGCAGGATCGAGGAGGCCACGAACGCAATGGTGTATCGACGCTCGTTCTTGTAGAGCCCCGGCATGATGAACCGCCAAAGCTGCCAGAGGATGACGGGAAGCGCTCCGATAAACCCGACGTACATGGAGACCTTGAGGCGCAGGAGGAAGCCCCCCAGAAGGTCCGACAGATAGAACTGGCAGTCACGCGAGGTGCCTTCGATGCTGCGGCAGTAGGGCTCGGTCATGAACCGGAAGATCGGGTCGTACACGAAGTACGCCACGATCGCGACCACCACAATGGTGCACACCGCCTTGAAGACGCGGTTGCGAAGCTCGCGAAGATGGTCCATGAGGGTCATCTGCGAGGCGGTTGCCTCGGCGCCTCTCGCTTTCCGTCGGAACTTGAGGTTCACCGCACCTCGTCTGTGTTCACCGGGCGGCTGAATCGCTCCATCGGATGGTTCGGGCCGGTGGCGACAATCTTTGAGGTCCGCTCCGCCAGCGGAGCGGTCGGCGAATCAGTCGGAGCAGCCGGCGTCTCAGTCGGAGCGGTCGGCGTCTCAGTCGGAGCAGTCGGCTCAGCGGCGGCGGCGACAGGCTCGCCAGACGCCTCGATGAGAGCCGATTCGGTTTGAGCCGCGGTTTGGGCGTCTGGCACGGACGCTGTTGCGGTAGCGGGATCGCCTCCATGGGCGTCCACGGGAGGAGTCATGACCTCCGGGGTCGCCGGGATGCTGACGTCCTTCGTTTCGGTTGGCTCATCAGCGGTCGCAGCGCGGGCGTATTCGGCCAGCTTCTGGCGAGGTTGCGCAGCGAATTCGCCCAATTCCTTCAGAGGGGCCATGGCGGGGTCGTCGAGAACCTCCCGCACTTCGGCCTGTAGTCCGGCGCTGACCGTCTTGATCTTCTGGATCCAGATGCCGATGGTCTTCGCGGCGGTCGGCAACTTGTCGGGTCCGAGCACCAAGAGTGCCAACACCACCAACGTGATCGTCTCAGGAAAGGTCAGCGTGTCGAGCAGGGCGAACACGCTGTGGGGACCCATCGTCAAAGTGTACCGAGCTACGTGGAGGATCAGCGTCAGCCCACATGCTCACCGGTCCCGTCCGATCCTCAGGGTTCGAGAGTTTCTGCCAAGGAGGCATACCAGGCGTCGGAGGCCAACAGATCGTGGAAGTCCAAAACATCGTCGTGGGTGATTGCTTCCCCCACGGGGCGCTCGGTCATCTCCTGCGGCAGTCGCCACTCCACGCACTTCACTCCCGCCGCAGCCAGGATGTCGACGATCTGATCGTCGGCGTTCTTGACCTCGGTCATCCGGCACACCGGGCATCGAAAGAGATAGGTGGAGGTCGAGGTGTCGGTGCAGATCCGCACCTGGAGATCACGCGAACGAAGCTCGACATCACCACATTCATTGCACGTCGCTCTGATCAGGGCCATCTTCGTCTCCTCCTCGAATACGTAAGTGATCTGTCGGCACGGTCTTGCCAGACGTTGACCTTTTCGCCGCGATTCGATTCCCGTCCCCGTTGGGGTTGTGCTGGTCTCACCTGATGACGAGACTCTCCCGGTGCCGCCAAGACTGTCGCCGTTGTCGCCGCCGGCCCGTCTTGTCGCCATTGAGGGGGCCTCCGGTCACGTTCCGGCGGCGTCAACTGACGCACTCACGACGGCGCTTCGCCTTGGCGCCCACGGCATCTGGTGTCGTGTCTGGACATCGAGCGACGGGGTTCCGGTGCTACATCAGTCGGGCCGCCTCGGTGGTCGGGTGCGGCGCCGGATGATCGCCGACACCCAGTCGACGGACCTCCCCGTTGACGTCGTGTCGCTCGAGCTGCTGCTGGCGAACGCTCACCAGCCGACGTTGATCCTGGAGCCGACCGGGATGGGAGCTGGATCACTGGAGTTGGGGAAGCACATTCTCCAGGCGGCTCGGAGTGCCGGTGCCATCGATCGGCTTTGGTTGACCAGCGGCGACATCGAACAGCTTCGGGCCTGGCGGGAGCTGAGCGCAGGTGTCCGACTGACTCATGTAAGTCGATTGTCGGCGCTCGACGGCGGCTCCGAACGACACGCCGATCGGTTGCGTACATCGGCCATCGACGCGCTCAGTCTGCCTGCCCCTGATTGGAACGCCGGCCAGGTCACCAGGCTGCATCGCTTTCGCCGTGAAGCGTGGGCCACTGACGCCCAGTTCGAGCCGGCGATCGCCCGGGTCCTCGATATGGGCATCGACGCCGTCTGTGGCCGATTCGTCGATCGCATGGTGGACGCGGCCGTCCAGATCGGCTGAAGCGCTCAGGTCAGAGGAGGCAGTGTCAGAGGAGGAAGTGTCAGAGGCCGCCGACGCGACCGAAGGGCCAGATTCTGAAAATCGCTCGGCCGACGATCAGATCCTTGCTGATCGGACCGAAGACGCGACCGTCCTTGGAGTTCGTTCGATTGTCGCCCATCATGAGGAGCTGGTTCGGCCCAACCTTGATCTCGCCATTGATGAGCGTCACCATCCCCTCGGGGAGATAGTCCTCCTGCAGGGGTTTGCCGTCGACGTAGACCACACCTGCCTGTGCGCTGAGGGTCTCCCCCGGAAGTCCGATGACGCGCTTGATGAGCACCGCAGGATCGCCAGGCCCTGCTGGGTCATTGGGCGGCCGCTCGAACACGACGATGTCACCCCGGCCCGGATCGGTACTCAGCTTCGACACGACAACCCGGTCACCGATCAGCAGCGTCGGAACCATGGACTCCGAAGGAATCGAGTACACCTGCAACACCCAGGCATTGATTCCCAGCGTGACTGCCAACGCCAACCCGATCGTGACGACCCAGCCCAAGGCGGCGCCGAGCACCCACTTCTTCTTGGTCTCCGGAAGCGTGACGGATCGCCCCGGAGCTTCGTCATCGATCACAGAAAGGACATCCTATTCAACGGCCAGATCAAAATCGCGGCACGGCCGATCAGCAGCGTGGTGGGCACCGGACCGAAGCGTCGGCTGTCCACGGAACGCTGTCGATTGTCGCCGAGCACGAACATCGATCCTGCGGGCACCACGGTCGGCTGATCGATGTTGTCGGTTTCGATTCCGGCGTCCAGATAGGGTTCGGTCAGCGCCCGACCGTTGATGAAGACCACACCGTTGCGGGTCTCGATGGTCTCGCCGGGAAGCCCGATCACCCGCTTGATGAGGTCCTGTGGTTCTCCAGGTTGAGCGATCGGCGCCCCTGCTGGTCGCTCGATCACCACGACGTCACCCCGGCGCACATCGTGGAACGTGTACGCCAGCTTGTTGACGAGCACCCGGTCGCCGTTGGTGAGCGACGACGCCATCGACTCCGAGGGGATCGAGAAGGACTCGAGGACCAGCATCTTCAACAGAAACGCCACGACGATCGCTCCGCCGACAATCACGACCCACTCGATGATCGGGCGCCACCGTTTCATGTGGCGTCGCGATATCGCGACAGCGTTCGTGCCACCAGCTCCGCACGATCCGCTTCGAGGTCCGCGACGGTGAGGTCACTCCCGGCACCGCTGGCAACGCTCACGATCGTCGCGTCACCACCGAGTCGCATCAACAACGTCGCCAACCACGCTCGACCGCTCACGGCCAGGGTGACGGTCAGTTGCCCATCATCGGATTCCGAGGCGTGGACCACGGGCACACGCTCCATCCAGATCCGTGCTGGCGGCGCAAGTTGCAGCGTGACACGCGGTAGATCAGCGATGTCTGACAGAAAAGTCGCCTCGCCGAGGAGGCCACGATTCTCGAAGGTCTCGTCGGTTCGGTCGACCGCTGAAATTCGGTCGACCCGAAACAGTCGTTCATCGGCAGCGCTGTGGCACCACGCCACGAGATACCAGTTACCATCACGGGTCACCAGTCGCTGTGGATCGATCGCGCGCTCACTGATCCGGTCGCTACCGGCGGAGTAGTACGTGATCACGAGCCGCTCGCGGGAACGGATCGCGTTGCGGAGCGTCGACAGAATCGATCCATCCGCGGTACCGAGGTCGATACCCACCCCGCTGGCGGCATCGCCCAAGGAACCTTGCAGCTTGACGAGAGCGCGCTGCAACGGTCCGTCGGGATCCACCCCCGGCATCTCGGCCAACGCCCGTGCCGAGACGACGACGGCGAGCGCTTCGTCGTGGGTGAGTTTCAAGGGCTTGCGAAAGTGCGGGGCGACCTCGACGCGAACCCAGTCCCCCACGATCGAGACCTCGTTCATGGCGTCGGGCGTATACGGATAGACCCCGGTGTAGGCGAGCACGTCGAGATCAGCCAGAAGTGCCTTCTCAGTGATCGAGAATCGTTGACAGATCTCGTCAACGGATGCGCCACCCTGCTCGACCAACCACGGCACGATGGCAAGCATCCGTCGAATCCGATCACTGGCGGTCATGCCGGCCATCAGTTGACCGCCCCAGATAACCACTCGATGATGTCCCGACGCGCCTCAGGTGGTTCGAGAACCTCGGCGTGATCGCCGAAGCTGAGCACCACGGACCGGAAACCGTCGGCGGCCGTGACGTCCAATTCGCCGATGACGCTGCCATTCGGTTGCAACGACCATTCAGTGTCGGATCCGAACTCGGCCATTGCGCGTTCGACGTGCCCCCGATCGAACTGGACGCGCGCGCGTACCGCCACACCGTCGCCGAAACGCCACGGATCGAGCCGGAGCTGATCAGGAACATCAGGACGAGCGAACTCGCCCGGCGCGCCAACGGCCATCGAACCCTCGATCCGGTCCATGCGGAACGTCCGATGGGCGTCGCGCAGTCGGTCCCAGCCACCGAGATACCACTGACCGTCATTCAATCCGACGCGATACGGCTCGACAACGCGATCGATTCCCCCGTAGTGGAAGCTCAAGGTTCGGCGTTGCTGTACCGCCATCGTTGCATCACCAAGGTGGGGACTGTTCGGCAACTCGGCGTCGAGCTCGGTTGCGGCTCCGATGACACCGCTGACCTCGCGGCCTCCGAGATGCCGAAGGCCGAGCGAGGCGGTCTTCTGATCGAGACGGACTGACTCGATCGCCAGTTGAACCGCCGCGAGTTCATCGCCATCGAGTCCAGGGTCGGCGAGGTAGTGGTTTTGAGGAAGGATCCGATAGCCCTGCTGCCCCGGCTCGCCAAAATCGATGTTGAGGAGCACCACCTCGGCGCCCATCTCCTTCAGATCCAGCTTGTCCCGCTCGAATGCGCGTCGAAACGAATCGAAATTGTCGATGTCGCTGTAGCCACTCACCCTCACGCGAATCTCATCGATGGTGAGGGGGACGCGGGTCTGCAACAGCGTTCCCATGAGGTTGAGGAGACGTTCGAACTTGTCGATCACGCCGTGAGCCTATGGGAGCGGTCGCACCGCCACGGCAACATCCGCCGCCGCGCCCGCCGCGGCGAAGAACAGCGGATCAGCGTGGTGATCTCGCCCCATGGTGGTGATCACCAGGGACAACTCATCGAGCAGGCGCCCGACATTGGTCAGGGACGAGGCGCCGACGTCTGCGACTCGGACACCGGGCAGCTCGGCTGCCCCCGCTGGGACAGGCGCGACCCACGGTCGAGCGGCGGTGAAGCGGGCGACGGTGGCGGTGTGATGGCTGATCCCAAGATGGCGGGATCGATCGTCGCCCTCGGATGCGCGAACGCACAGGATCGGGGTCCCGTTCATCGTTGCCGCCTGGTCCAGTGTCGTTGCCGCTTCCAGAGCCGAGGTGCCCAGTGTGGTTCCAGTGCCGACCACCCCCGGGCCCATCCCCACGATGATGGCGTCACAGTCGGCGACCTCGTGAGCGAGCGCCAGCGCCGAGGCAACGGTGACAGCTTCGAGATCTCCACCGAACGCATGTCCGGCGGTGACGGTGACGTCGATCAGCGAACGGGATCTGAGTTCGTGGACCAGGTCAGAGATAACGAGCGGCAACGCCGCGCCGTCGGTCATCACATATCCGACTCGCGCCTCCGGCCATCGGTGACGAAGTACGGCAGCAACAACGCCGACCTGGGAGTGCACGAGCGTGGCGATCACCGGGATGCGGTGCAGGTCGCCAATCAGCTCGGGGGCCAGAAGTTCGCTCGTGCCGGCATCGATCTGCGATGAGGTATAGCGGAGCTTCATGATGTGGCCGGGGCCGGGTCTCCGAAACTCGGTGCGACTCAGGTTCCAGTGCACGACATGCCAACCACCAGTGCCGAGACCGAGCTCGACACCGGTCGTATTGAGAATTACGCGGTCCCCGATGGACACATCGCCGGTCAGTTCGGTGAGGACATAGGCCCGGTCGCCCGGCACGTCACCGTCGATCGACACGTTGACCCGTTGGAGTCCCTGGCGCTCCGAAATGAGATCGGTGACCTGAGCGCTGGCGAAGGTCGGCATGGCTACAGCGACTCGATCAGCTTTTCCACACGTTCATCGCGACTCTTGAACGGGTCCTTGCACAGCACGGTCCGCTGAGCCTGGTCATTCAGCTTCAGATGGACCCAGTCGACGGTGTAGTCCCGCTTCTTCTCCTTGGCGACCTTGATGAAGTCCCCGCGCAATTTCGCGCGAGTGGTCTGGGGCGGCACCTCGACGGCCTCGGAGATCGCGGCGTCGGTGACAACACGCTCGACCATGCCCCGGTTCTGCAGCTTGTAGAAAACCGAACGATTGCGGTTGATGTCGTGGAATTGAAGGTCGAGCAACGCCACCCGCGGCGACGAGAGGGGTAGATCGTGCTTCGCCCGATAGGCCTCGATCAGATTGTGTTTTGTGACCCAGTCGATCTCGCGTCCCATGCTGAACGGGTCGTTTTCGAGCCCTGCCATGACGTGTTCCCACATGCCGAGCGCTTGCTTCTCCTGCGGTTGGAGATCGTGGGTCTCGGCGTACCTGAGCGCCCGCGTGAGATACTCGGACTGGATCTCCAGCGCCGAGGCTTCGCGTCCGTTGAGCAACCGAACACGCCGACGGCCGGTGAGATCGTGGCTGATCTCGCGGATCGCCCGGATCGGGTTCTCGAGGGTCATGTCTCGCAAGACCACCGTCGGGTCTTCCAGCATTCGCAAGAGCAATGCCGCGGCGCCGACCTTCAAGAACGTGGGGTACTCCCCCATGTTCGAGTCGCCCACGATGACGTGGAGCCGCCGATAGCGATCCGAGTCGGCGTGTGGCTCGTCGCGGGTATTGATGATGGGTCGGCTCCGGGTGGTGGCGGAGCTGACGCCCTCCCAGATGTGCTCAGCGCGTTGCGACGCGCAGAACATGGCACCGCGGGCTGTCTGGAGGACCTTGCCGGCACCCGCGTAGATCTGGCGTGACACGAGAAACGGGATGAGCACTTCGGTGTAGTGATTGAGCTCGTCGCGCCGGGACGTCAGATAGTTCTCGTGACAGCCGTAGGAGTTGCCGGCTGAGTCGGTGTTATTTCGGAACAGATAGATGTCGCCCCGAATGCCCTCCTCGTTCAGACGCTGCTCTGCCGATTCGAGCAGCCCCTCAAGGATCCGTTCGCCGGCTTTGTCGTGCGCAACGAGATCGTGCAACGAGTCGCACTCGGGCGTCGCATATTCAGGATGGGAACCAACATCGAGGTAGAGCCGGGCACCGTTGGCCAGGAACACGTTGGAGCTCCGACCCCAGGAGACCACCCGCCGGAAGAGATACCGAGCGACCTCGTCGGGGCTGAGCCGTCGTTGACCGCGCAGCGTGCAGGTCACTCCGTATTCGTTCTCGAGTCCGAAAATTCGCCGATCCATGCGAGGGTCAACCTATCCCCCAATGTGCAGAACCGATGGTTATGACATCGGCCACATCACTCGGTCAGGTGGCCGGTACGTCGCCGTTTCCGGAGTCGCCGCCTGCATCTCCGGCATCTGGATCAGACGCTTCAGCCCCAGCATCATCGACCACTTGAGCATGAGACTCTGTGGCGGGTGCGAGCGAACCCGCGGCGAGCGCCGCTTCGAGCTCGGCAGCCTCGATCCGTCGAAAGGCCCGGCGACCTCCGTTGCGAACGAGCGCCGCCACCTCGAGCTCGTTGACGCCCAACGTGCGATCGGGGCCGGCGAGCGCCGCCAAGGCACCGTGCAGCGCAGTAGCGAAGTCCTGACCCTCGACGAAGTTCTCGCCCATGCGGGTCTTGATGGCTTCGCTGTCGCCGCCGAGCACCGTGAAGGAACTCTCGTCGCCAAGGGTGCCGTCGTACTGGATGTGGAAGAGCTGGTCATCAGCAGGGACGGTGCCGATTTCGGCGACCAAGATCTCGACCTCCATCGGCTTCATCTCGTTCGTGAAGATCTGGCCGAGGATCTGCGCGTACTGATTGGCCAGGCTGCGAGCGTCGACATCTTCGCGGCTGTAACTGAAGCCTTTGAGGTCGGCGTGGCGAATACCAGCGATACGGAGCTGGTCGAACTCGTTGTATTTCCCCACGCCAGCGAACGCAATGCGATCGTAGATCTCAGAGATCTTCCGCAGCATCCTCGAGGGATTCTCGGCGGCCAGCAGGATCCCGTCGGCGTAGGTCACGGCGATGAGCGAGCGCCCACGGGCGATGCCCTTGCGGGCGTAGTCGGCTCGGTCCTTCATCACCTGTTCGGGTGCTACATAAAAAGGCATGCTCATCGAGGAGCCCCCAGCGACGAGAGGGGCCTGTCCAAATGGGGGTGGGTGGCGGGGGGGCTAATGGGCGGGGGCATGCTCATCGACGGGCCTCGCGAGCGGAGATCTCATCGACCATGTTGCGCACGCGCTCCTGAAGTTCCTCGTCGGTGAGTCGCTCGAAACCCTCGGCGGTGATCGTGGCAACTACTGGGTAGATCCCGCGAATCAGGTCGGGCCCGCCAGTGGCGGAATCTTCGTCGGCTGCTTCCCAGAGTGCACGAAGCACCAGATCCACGGTGGCGTCGCGCTCCATAGCGGGCTCGAATCCCAACTTCACGACGGTTGCCGCGTGCATGGAGCCGGAGCCGGTGGCGGTGTGATCGGCTTCTTCGTAGCGCCCGCCGGTGATATCGAACTGAAAGAGCCGACCTGTGCGCCGGAGCGTGTCGTACCCGGCGAAGATCGGCACCACGGCCATGCCCGCCATGGCGGCGGGCAGGTTGTTGCGGATCATCTGCGAGAGCTGGTTGGCCTTGCCTTCCAGGCTGAGATGCGAGCCTTCGACTTTTTCGTAGTGCTCCAGTTGCAACTGGAAGAGCCGAACCATCTCAATGGCTGGCCCTGCAGCGCCAGCGATTGCCACGCCCGAGAACTTGTCGGCGGCGAACACCTTTTCGATGCTGCGATGGCTGATCCAATTGCCCGAGGTCGCTCGCCGGTCACCGGCGATGATCACACCGTCGGCATAGCGAACCGCAACACATGTCGTGCCATGGGTGATCTCGAGGCGGTCAGCGCCATCCATCGGGATGTCGACCGGACCGTTGCCGGTGCGACGCAGCAGCGCCGCGAAGTCTGGCCCCGGGTCATCACCGGGGGTGAAGAACGGAATCGCCATCGGGGGCTACTCGCCGCCCTTCTGGATGTAGGACTTCACGAAGTCCTCGGCGTTGGTCTCCAACACGTCGTCGATCTCATCGAGAAGATCATCCAGCTCCGCTTTGATCTTGTCGCCCTGCGATGTAGTCGCCGGCGCCTCGTCGACCTCATCAGATCGCCGGTCAGGTGCCGGCTTTCGGATCTGTTCTCGTTCAGCCACGTCGACCTCCACGTCGTTCATCACCGTAGCGCGGGCCCTGTCGTACGACGGGACACCTGGCTTCGGCCGCTCTGTGCACTATCGGCAGATCGGTGTAACCGATCAACCCTCGTTTGGCTTCCCGATCCATCCGTCATTGCGTGACGTTGGCTGGGATCAGTTCAGTTGCCGAGGAGAGCGAGCAGTTCCGCGGCGCTGGTGGCCTGGTCGAACAGCGCGCCCACATGGGCACGGGTTACGCGCGAGGGCTCCATCATGGGAACACGTTGCAGTGAGGAGCCACCGATGTCGAACACCATGGAATCCCAGTTGGCGGCCACGATCTCGTCCGGGAACCGCTGCAGGCACGTGCCCCGGAACCAGGCGCGCGTGTCCGGCGGCGGATCGGTGATTGCGGCCTCGACATCGCTGGGCGAGACCAACGTGTCCAACCCCACCCGCTTCGCGAGCGACTTCTCGCCACGAATGTCGTGGTACTGCAGGTCCATCGCCCGAAGCCGGGCATCAGACCACTCGAGTCCGTGCCGTTCGCGGTAGCCGTCGATGAGGCGGTACTTCGCCACCCAATCGATCTGATGCGCCAGCGACATCGGGTCGGATTCGAGGCCGGACAGGACCTGCTCCCAGAGATCAAGCACCTCGAGACCAACAGACTCGCCGACGCTCTCGAGACCGTGCGTGTCCGAGTAGCGCCGACACGTTCCGTAGATCTCCCATTGGATCTCCAGTGCCGTCATCGAGGATCCGTCCACCAGTTCGAGCGGCTGGCCGAGGCTCAGATCGGTCGACACCTGTCGCATGG
>JBBRSC010000019.1:0-22091 GCA_038245795.1 Acidimicrobiales bacterium | reverse complement strand
GGGAACATTCCACCGTGCAGCAACCCACCCTGACGTCCGCATCCCCGACTCGGTGTCAGTGACACCCTGATCGTCCAACAACACCAACATCTTGGCGAACTCGGCGTCCTCAGCCCGACGGGTTCGAAACCGTGCATCAATCAGACCACGAACATCACCGTTACCGAACCGGTCCGAACAACCCCGACCATCATGCACATCAACAACATCAACAACATCAACAACGGTGGCCGTGTCGCTGTCGGCTGCGGAACCGGGCTGGTGATGCTCGAACATGTGTACGAGTCTAATGACACCCTGCGACAGCGAATGATCGAACGATTCGAGCACCCGCCAGTCAGCTATCGAGCAACGGCACCCGTGGTTGCTCCCCTGCCCGCGAAGTCACCTGTGACCTATGGAATCCCGACGACCGCCACGGGTGTCGAGCTGTTAGTGGTGGTGCCATTGCCCAGCTGGCCAGTCGCGTTGACGCCCCAGCACCGAGCTGTACCGGTCAGCACCGCGCACGTGTGGCCGGAGCCAGCAGTGAGTTGCGTGGCGCCGGTAATCCCGGTGGCCGCGACCGGCGTCGAGCTGTCGGCAGTACTTCCGTTGCCAAGTTGACCGTACAGATTGTTGCCCCAGCAGCTGACGGTGCCACCGGCGAGCAGCGCGCACGTGTGGTAGAAGCCGGCCCGGAGTCTGGTGGCAGTCGCGATCCCACTGACGGGGACCGGTGCCGGGGTGGCGCTGCTCGTCGTGGACCCGTTGCCAAGTTGCCCATAGAAGTTGTTGCCCCAGCACTTGATGGTGCCACCAGCGAGCACGGCGCACGTATGGCCGTCACCGGCGCCGAGTTGGGTGGCACCGGTGATTCCAGTCACCGCTACCGGGGTGGAACTGGTCATCACCGAGCTGTCGCCCAGCTGGCCGGAGCTGTTGTAGCCCCAGCACTTGATGGTGCCACCAGCGAGCACGGCGCACGTGTGGCTGGCTCCAGCGGCGAGTTGGGTGGCGCCGGTGATTCCAGTCACCGCGACCGGGGTAGCGCTGCTGGTGTTGGAGCTGTTGCCCAGCTGTCCTACGGCGTTGGCGCCCCAGCACGTGACGGTGCCGGCGGCGAGCAGCGCACACGACTGGTTGGAGCCGGCGACGAGTTGGGTGGCGCCCGTGATCCCGATGACCGCGACCGGCGTGGGGCTAGCAGCATTGGTTCCATTGCCCAGCTGGCCTTGGAGGTTGTAACCCCAGCACTTGATGGTGCCAGCGTTCATTAGCGCGCACGTGTGGCTGGCGCCAGCGGCGAGTTGGGCGACGCTGGGAGCAGGCGCGGGCACCTGGGTGCTCGTCGTCGTAGAGGTCCGTGCCTTCAGGATCGCAATGATCAACTGTGCGACCTGGACCTTGGTGGCCTTTCGGACCCACCGCCCCTTCTCGCACTTCAACACGAACGTGCCGTCATCGCCCCAATCAGCAGACTTGCATCGCGCTCCAGCTCGCACACCGGTCACGCAACCCGTAGCGACCAGCGCCAGCAACACACCCAACGTCACGACACGACGAAACTTCATCGAACAACTCCCTCACCACATGCGACCGACAGCCACTCGGGAGAGAGGCTAAGTCCCACATCGACACACGCCGAGGATCCCTTGACCACGCACTACTCCGGGTTGGCGCGTGGACGTGATTGGGTCGGTCGACATTCTGAGGCGGGAACTAGAAGTCTTCGCCGAAGCTGACCTCGCCCTCGACCGCAGTCTGGTACGCCACGACCTTGCGTTCGAAGAAGTTCGTGAGTTCCTGGACGTCCTGGAGTTCGAGGAAACCGAACGGGTTCTTCGAGCCGAAGATCTTCGGCATTCCCAACGCCAGTAGACGCTGATCGGCAACGAATTGCAGGTACTCCCGGGTGTCACCCAGGCTCATCCCCGGGACACCCTCGCTGAGGACGTCTGCCGCGAACAGGTACTCGACGTCAACGGCCTCGCGGATCATCTCAGTGACGCGCTCGGCCAGCGAATCGTCGAACAGGTCCGGCTCCTCGGAGCGGACCTGCTCAATCACAGCGAACGCAAAGTTCATGTGGCACGACTCGTCGCGGAACACCCAGTTGGTCCCAGCGGCGAGACCGTTGAGCAGACCCTTCGACCGGAGGAAGTACACATAAGCAAAGGCGGCGAAGAAGAACAATCCCTCGATGCACGATGCGAAGCAGATCATGTTGAGAAGAAACTGTTGGCGTTCTTCCCGGTTTTTCAGTTCCTCGAGCGAGTTGATGGAATCGATCCACTTGAAGCAGAACTCGGCCTTCGCCTTGATCGACGGGATCGACTCGATGGCCGTGAAAGCCTCGGCACGCTCCTCCGGATCTGGGATGTAGCTGTCCAGGAGGGTCAGATAGAACTGGACGTGCAGTGCCTCTTCGTAGAGCTGCCGGCTCAGGTACATGCGAGCTTCGGGCGAGTTGATGTGCTTGTACAGATTCAGCACCAGGTTGTTCGACACGATCGAATCGCCGGTGGCGAAGAACGCCACGAGTCGACCGATCATGTGCTTCTCGGCCGGCAGGAGCTTTCGGGTCAGATCGACGACATCGTCGGAGAAGTCGATCTCCTCGACCGTCCACGTATTGCGGATCGCGGCCCGGTACATCTCGTAGAACTCCGGGTACTGCATGGGACGCAAGGTGAGATTGAAGCCGGGGTTCAGCAGGTTGGCGCCGTTGGCCGGCGCCGCAAGGGGCGATACCGGCTTCGGAGTGTCGAAGGATTCGAATGGTTCTGGGGCGGCGATGGATTCGGCAAGTGACATGGAATTCCTCAGGAATGCGGTGTGCGGTAGGTGGGGCGTGTTCGGGGGGCGTGGCGAGTGTGATGAGCGTGTTGTTGGCGAGGACGACGCCTCACTGGCATGCCTCGCAGGACGCCGGGTCTTCGAGGCTGCAGGCGATGGCTTCAGCATCGGTGTAGGTCGTGGGCGAAGTAACTGCGGCCGCAGCAGCGGCAGCATCGACAACTGCGGTGGTCGGCAGGATCAATGGTTCACCGCCACCTGATCCGCCGGGCCCATCGGTCGGCGCAGCGGCAGCAGACTTGTTGATCTTCGTCGCCGGCCGCTAACGCAGGGCGTAGGTGGTCTTGAGGCCCTGCTGCCCGGCATAGAGATACATGGAGCTCAGCTTGCCGATCGTCGGCGACTCCATGAACAGGTTCAGCGACTGCGACTGATCGATGAAGGCGCCGCGGCTGGCGGCCATGTCGATGAGAGCACGCATCGGAACTTCCCACGCTGTCCGGAACAGTTCCTGGACCTCGGTCGGCACCTCGGCGATGCCCTGGACCGAACCTTCGTTCCGCTTGATGGCGGCCTGAACGCCTTCGGTCCACAGGCCCCGCGACTGCAACTCTCGCACCAGGTAGGTGTTGATCTGGAGAAACTCGCCCGACAGCGTCTCGCGCTTGAAGAGGTTGGACACCTGCGGTTCGATGCACTCGTAGCACCCGGCGATACTTCCGATGGTCGCCGTTGGGGCGATGGCCATGACGAGGCTGTTTCGAAGCCCAACCCGTGCGATCTTTGCCTTCAGCTCGTCCCAGCGCTCGGGCTGGCTGGGGGTCACGCCCCAGAGGTCGAACTGCAGCTCCCCCGCTGCCGCGCGTGTCTCAGCGAAGCTGGCATGGGGACCCGACGCCTCGGCGAGATCCGACGACACGGTCAACGCCCAGTAGTAGATCTCCTCGGCAATGCGATCGGAGAGTTCCTTCGCCTCGGGGGCGTCGAACGGGAGGCCAAGCTTGAAGAAGGCATCCTGTAGCCCCATCATGCCGAGGCCCACCGGACGCCAACGACTGTTGGAGGTGCTGGCGGCATCGGTCGGATAGAAGTTGATGTCGATGACACGATCGAGGAACGGCACCGCCGTTTTTACGACTTCGGCCAGTCGCTCGTAGTCGAAGAACATCGCGCCGTCGTCACCGCGACGCACCATGGCGCCGAGGTTGACGGAGCCGAGGTTGCAGACGGCCGTCTCGGGTTGTGACGTGACCTCGAGGATCTCGGTGCACAGGTTCGAGAGATGGATGACGTTCAATGAACCGTCGGCCGCAATCGAACCGGTCTGGTTGGACTTGGAGTTCGAGGCGTCCTTGAAGGTCATCCACCCGTTGCCAGTCTCAGCCAACGTGCGCATCATTTTTCCGTACAGGGTCCGCGCTGGAAGCTGCTTGCGATAGATGCCCGCTTTCTCCGCGGCGATGTACGCGTCGCGGAACTCGTCGCCGTAGAGGTCGACCAGATGGGGGACGTCTTTGGGATCGAACAGCGACCACTGCCAGTCGTTCTCGACGCGCTCCATGAACAGATCGGGGACCCAGTTCGCCAGGTTCAGATTGTGGGTGCGTCGCGAATTGTCACCAGTGCTGTCGCGTAGCTCGAGGAATTCTTCAATGTCGGCGTGCCACGTCTCGAGGTACACACACGCCGCTCCCTTACGTCGGCCGCCCTGGTTGACCGCCGCCACCGAGCTGTCGAGCGTCTTGAGCCACGGGACGATGCCGTTGGAGAGCCCGTTGGTGCCACGAATCAGGGATTCTCGACTGCGGATCCGCGAGTAGGACAGCCCAATTCCGCCAGCGTGCTTGGAGAGCCGAGCGACGTCTTTGTAGCGGTCGTAGATCGCCTCGAGCTCGTCGAGGGGGGAATCGAGGAGGTAACAGCTGGACATCTGCGGGTGGGTGGTGCCGGAATTGAACAGTGTCGGCGAGCTGGGCAGATAGTCGAGGCTGGAGATGAGGTTGTAGAAGACAATGGCTTCGTCCGGGGTGCGGGACAGGCCGCACGCAACCCGCATCATGAAATACTGGGGTGTCTCGGTGACGAGCCGACTGACCGGATGGCGCAGCAGGTAGCGGTCGTACACCGTCCGCAACCCGAAGAACTCGTAGAGCCAGTTGCGCTCTGGCCGGATGGCGGCGTTGAGTTTGCGGGCATTGGTGACGACCATCTGAGCGGTGGCGTCGCCGATGATCCCCTGGGCGGCGCCGAGCGCCACGGACTGGCTGAAGGAGTAGACGTCCTGAAGCTGCACCTCTTTGTCGATGACGGTGGCGAGCATCCGGGCGGCAAGGCGCGAGTAGTTCGGCTCTTCGCTGATCAGCGCAGCGGCCGTTCGGATCGACAGGTTGTCGAGGTCGGTGGTGGTGGCGCCGTCGTTGAGCCCGGAGATGGTCCGCGTGGCGATCCGCATGATGTCGACACCGGCAAGTTCCGTGCCGTCGGGGTTGGTTGCGCACCGGCTGATGGCCGTGACGATCTTGTCGAGGTTGACCGGCTCGAAGGATCCATCTCGCTTCCGGACGGCCATGTGGGTGCCTGGTGTGGCGACCATATCGGGGGCGGCCCCATCGGTGTCGAGGCCGGGGTCGGGTGAATGGTCCAACACCTCGATGTCAGCGCGAGCCAACTCGGTGATGTCAGTGGTCTGGGTGATGTCGTCGGTGTGAATCGCCATTGGTCGTTCCCCTGTGCGTGCGTCGTGCGTGCGGGCTGTTCCCCACCCGAATGCCCGTCCGCTCGACCCCAAGGCGGACGAAGCGGCTCGAGACCGGGACGTAATTACACAGGTGAAACTACAGTGCTGTCAATCGCCACGCGCCGTGATCCGGCGATTTCTCGCAGCGGTAACAATCCAGGGCGACACAACCTCACGAAGGGCGCGAAAGATCGCCCAAATCGGTGCTCTTGGTCACCTTGAGCGGTCAGACGGTGATGACCAACCCGAGCGGATAGCGCGTTTCCAGAGCGGCGCGCAACGCCTGCTCGGTGAGTTCCGCCGAACACGGTCGGGCGAACAGAAACCCTTGGGCCAGGCGGCAACCCAGGCGTTTGAGACCGTCGAGTTGGCGTTCCGTTTCGACACCCTCGGCGATCACGTCGAGCCCGAGGGCTTCCGCCAGTCGCACCACGGCGGTCACAATCACTTCGTCCTCGTGATCGGTTCCCAGTCCGTCGACGAACTCGCGATCCACCTTCAACGCATGAACAGGAAAACGCTTGAGGTACACCAGCGACGAATATCCGGTGCCGAAGTCGTCCACCATCAATCGGACGCCCAGATCTCGGAGGGCCGTGAGGATCTCGAGCGTGGTCTCCGTCTCATCCATCACCACACTCTCGGTGATCTCGAGCCACAGGCGATTCGGCTCGAGCCCCGACGATTCAAGTGCACGCCGGGTGGTCGGCAGGAGATCGTCATCGGTGAACTGTCGGGCCGACAGGTTCACCGAGATGGACAGGTCCTGATAGTCGGGGTGCAACTGTTGCCAGCGGGCAACCTGCATCGTTGCCTCCGCGAGGACAAATGAGTCGATCGAGAGGATCTGACCGGTCTCCTCCGCAAGCGGGATGAACTCGTCCGGAAACAGCAGACCGCGGGTCGGGTGATTCCACCGAACGAGCGCTTCGAACCCGACGGTGGCGTTGGTTTCGAGGGATCGATACGGCTGGTAGTGGACTTCCAGCTGTCCCGACTTCAGCGCAATGGTCAACTCGCGTTCGAGATCGCTGCGTCGAACCATCTCGTGACGCATATCGGAGTCGAAGCGGACGACCTTGGCCCGGCCCTTGTTCTTGGCTCGGTACATCGCCACATCGGCATCGACCAACAGTTGCTCGCCCGACGTCCCCGGATGGGCCTCGGCCACTCCGACGCTGACCGTGAGCGTGAGCTCCCGATGGCCAAGATCAAACGGTTCAGCAACCGCTTCGACAATCCGTTCGGCGAGCGCAGTGGCACCGATATTGTCCAAGCCCCGTACCACCACGACAAACTCGTCGCCGGCCAGTCGGGCCACGAGATCACCGGTGCGGACAGTGTCGCATAGCCGTTGCGACACCTCGACCAGAACCCGATCGCCGGTGGCGTGACCCATGACGTCGTTGATGACCTTGAAGCGATCGAGGTCGACGAACAACACGGTGACGGGCATGGCGATCATGTCGCCCGACAACGATGTATCGAGCAGTTCAATGACCGCCGGACGATTGAGCAAACCCGTCAGGCTGTCGTGGCGTGCCTGATAGGTGGCATCGTCGAGCGACTCGCGCAGCGCGTCGACACCCGATGCGTCGCCGACGACGTGGGTCGTGTACTCGGCGAGCGACAACAGGATGTCCTGCTCGGGTTCGGTGAACGGGCGGTCTTCGCGGAGTCGACCAACCGAGAGCGCGCCGACTGCCTGGCCAGCGACATGGATCGGTGCCGCCATGGCATGGAACGGCACCGACAGTTCGGAGTCCCACCGGTCCGGGTGGCGCGAGTAGTCGTCCACGATCACGAAAGAGTTCTTGACCATCGCCTGACCGGAGATGCCCGAGTCCATTGGCGCGGAACCGAACGACTCCCGACCGGTCACGCCCGGACCCAACAACGCAGAGAGCGGTTCGTCATCGATCCCCGGACGCTGGATCCGGAGCGAGACCTGATCGGCATCGAGCAGGTGCACGGCCCCGGCCGCCAACGCCGCCATCACCTCTTGGAGCGGAGCGCGATGGCTGATACTCCGCTGAATGTCGAAGAGTCGGCGGGCCAAGGTCTGACGTTCACCGAGTCGTTGGACCAGCCGTTGGTACTCGGCCGCGTGGGCCTCAGTGGCCTCGCGGAGGAACCGCTCGGCCTCCATGGCTTCACCGAGCCGTTGGGCCATCCCCAACGCTTGGCCCATGGACCGGATCAACGTCTCCTCGTTGCTGTCGAAAGCCTCGCGGAGACGCACGACGATGAGCGTCATGGGAACCACGCCCTCGCCGACGGCGGCCGACATCACGAAGCCAGGTCCGAAGCCCGGTACCTGAATTGGCCCCCGCTGATCGACGAAACCCACCAGCGCCGCCTCTGGCGCCTCACCCTGGGGAAAACCCAGACATGCCGCCAACCCACCCCCTGCGACCAGCGCGGCGATCTCCGCATCGAGCGCCTCGGCGACCCGCTCGAGGGCGCGTTCGTGCAGTTGTGCCTGATCGGCCTCACCGAAGATGCCCAAGAACTCAGCGAGCTGCTGAGTTGCCCAGATCCCGCCGCCGATCGCTGCCATGGCTCAGGCCATCGCCATGATGACGAGTGTCTGATTGTGGAACCCGTTGGGTCCTTCGGTGCGCCCAATTTCCCCGGCGGTATAGAAGCCCGCCACTGGTACCGGTCCCGCCAGCTCGCACATCCGTTCGACCTCCTCGCTCAGCCGGTCCCCCATCACGGCCCGGCGCGCCATGCAGTCGAAGGCCACCATCCCAATGGGGCGTGCTCCACCCAGTCCGTCAAGTGCCTCGGTACAGGCAACACCCACTGCATCGAGCACCGACGTGTCGTCGCCGCGCATGAGCATCGTCATGGCGCCCCGGGGGATCTCTGCGTAGCAGGAGATGGTTCGCGCCACGTAGTCCGCAGTGTGCACACACCGAACCTCGGCCCGACCTCTCCGGGCGAGCCCGAGCGGGCGTGTGATGGCGAATTCGGAGAAGAGTAACGGCTCGTCCCACACTTCCTGCGGCGCATCGAGCGCGGTCAGATAGCGATCAAGCGCTGGTTCGCCATCCAGCGTGCGGACCAGGACCGACTCCGAATCGGTGACCATCATCGGCTCGCCCACCGGCGACCAGCCATGACCAACACCTATGCCGATGGGAGCGTCCGACGAGATGATGGCCGCAACCACGCAGTCGGTGAACTCGGTGCCATTGTGCAGCAACCGATTCTGGTTCATCCCCTCATCGTCGCTCGCACATCCACCCACCAGCCGATACTCGGCGCCGACCTGCTGATAGGCACCGCGGACGATGTCCTGTTGTCGCCCAGCCAGGCCGTCGCTCAACAGCAGCACCACCGAGTGCGCTCGGCGATCAGCCCATTCGATGCACCTCGTGGCGGTCGCAGATGCCGTGCGGAGGTCACCGTTGATCGCGACCGCCGAGCCGGTCGACACCGACACGCCGTGGCCTTCGATCGCCATGATCACGAGCGAACGATCAGTCGGTCCGTTGGCGGTCAGCTCTCCAGCGCTGGTGCATCCGATCGTCTGGCTGGCGGGAGCGATCGTGCGAGCGCCCGCGGCGATGGCCGCCAGGTCGTAGTGCGACGACGCGAAGATGATGAGCAGAACGGTGTCGGCGTGAACCGCGTTCGTGGCAGCCTCGACTCCTGCAGCGAACGAGTCGGCCAACATCGAAGTCCCCACGCCCATGCGTCGGGACTCGACCGAGGACGATGCGACTGGTTCGATGATCGTCATGGCGCCCTCCGGAGGAGATGGTTGTTCGTGAGTTATCGAGACGCAGACCATCCGACTTGAACTCATCGCCTTCCGACCCGTTCAGCACCTCCGCCGGGGGCGCTCTGTCGGTAAGGATGGACGGCGTGTTGATCGACCCGCATGATGACGCTATCGACAGCGCTCGGGGAGCGCCACTGATTGCAGCCGCCACGGTGATCGTACTTCGCCCACGACGATCCGCTCAGTCGCCTGAGCTCGAGATCCTCATGCTGCAACGCAACCGCGGTGGCAACTTTGGCGGTGCATGGGTGTTTCCGGGCGGGAAGATCGACCCCGGCGATCATCTCGGCGAGGTCAACAGCTCAGTGCCAGCTGACGCCCGGGCCGCCGCCCGTGAATGTCGCGAGGAGGCAGGCATCGATCTTCGGCCGGAGGTCATGTTGCGCTGGTCGCATTGGACCCCACCCGAGCGGGCCGGGGTTCGGTTCTCGACGGCGTTCTTCGTGGCGACCGCGTCATCAGCAGAACACACGGTCGTCGTCGACGGCTCCGAGATCGTTCGCCATTCGTGGATGACCGCCGCCGAGGTGCTCGCAATGCATCGCCGTGGCGAGATGGAACTGGCGCCACCGACGTTCATCACGGTCTGCCAGGTCGCCATGCACCGAACGGTCGACAGCGCGCTGGAGACAGCTCGGGCATCGAAGGTCGAGCACTTTCGCACACGAATTGCCGTGGCAGACGACGAGGTGATGGCGCTCTACCACGACGATGTCGCTTACGAAACACTGGATCTGAGCGCCCTCGGCCCGCTGCATCGACTCACCATGCGCCGACCCGACGCGAATGGTCAGACCAACTGGGAGTACGTCCGGAATTCAGCAATCCTCGCCGAGTAGATCAGCTCGGCGTCACCCGAAAGATCTGGCCCGGGTTCTCGTCAGTGGCGACATAGATCGAACCGTCCGGTCCCTCCACGACACTTCGCAGCCGACCCTTGCCCGTCAACGCAATGCCCTGCGACAGCGTGTTGTCGCCCGCCGCATCGAGGTTCAGCAATCGGAGCTGGGCGTCCTTGAGGACTGCGACGATCATCAGCCCATTCCAATCTCGCCATTGCGATCCGCTCAGGAAGGTGGCGCCCGACGGGGCAATGGTCGGATCGCCGGAACTCCACGTGGCCGTTCGGGCTGATGGGATCGCCACGAGGTTGGTCATCGGAAAGCCCTCGTTGTAGCCACCCGTCCCGCCACCCGGGGTCCATCCGTAGTTGGCGCCGCCCACGATCCGGTTGACTTCGTCGTTCTTGTCGGGACCATGTTCGACGGAGAAGAGTTGATTCGTGCCCGGTCGGAGAGCAAGGCCCTGGACATTGCGATGCCCGATCGTGAAAATGCGCGAATCCCATCCACCGCCGGGGTTTCCGGGGGCGCCAGCGCCGTCGGTGGTGACTCGCAGCACCTTTCCGCCCAGCGATGATGTGCTCTGGGAGTTGATGCCCATCGCTGCATCGCCAGTACCGACGTACAGAAATCCGTCGTTACCGAAGCGGGGCCGACAGCCCGAATGCCGACCTGCCTGGCCGATCGTGTTGACCGGGAGGCCCGTGACGATGTCGGTTCGATCAGACAGCGACCGATAGTCGCTGCCGACGGTGAACCGCACCACCCGAACATCGCCGACGCCGCCGGGGATGTTGCTGAGGAAGCAGGTGTAGATCCGACGATTCGAGTTGAACGCAGGATCGACTGCGAGGCCCATCATGCCGCCTTCGGACGCCGTGATCGAGTCGGGCGGATCCGCCATGGTGACTTTGGCGCCACCGAGCAGGGCGTTGATCTGTCCGCTCTTCTCGGTGAACAACATGGTGCCATCCGGTGTGAACGCGATGTCCCACGGCTTGTTCAGATTGGCCACGACGGTCGAGACGGCCAACGTCGGGGTCCCTCCCGGAGCGGTGGTCGTGCGCGCTGCGAGGATGCGTACGACCAGCTGGGCCACCTGTGCAACAGTTGCTCCGGTCCGGACCCATCGACCACCTCGACAGGCGACCACTTGATCGCCGCTCCGCGCGAACTGGTTGGTCCGGCAGCGAGCGCCGACGCGCACGACATCGCACCCAGCGACACCGCCGATCAGCGCGGCGGTGACCATGACGGATGTGACAATTCGGCGAAACCCCATGGGGGATGTCTATCGGTGGCTTCGATTGATGGCCAGCTCATCCGCACACTGTTCACAAACAGCATCGAGCCGTTCACAAACAGCATCGAGCCGTTCACAAACAGAATCGGGCCAACTGAGGTGCCCCGGTAGGATCATCGGGTCCCCCGAGTCCAGGTGAACGCGTGTCCAAGCCGTACCCAGATGTCCCACCAAGAGCCGATCTCCCTGCCATCGAAGAGGCCATCCTCGAACGCTGGGATGACGAACAGACCTTCCAACGATCCATCGACCAACGCTCGATCGACTCCGAGTTCGTGTTTACCGATGGACCGCCCTTCGCCAACGGTCTCCCGCATTACGGCCATCTCCTCACGGGCTACGTCAAAGATGTGATTCCCCGATATCAGACGATGCGGGGCCACCGCGTCGAGCGGCGGTTCGGCTGGGACTGCCACGGCCTGCCCGCCGAGCTGGAGGCGGAGAAGCAGATCGGCGTGTCCGGCCGCGCCGCCATCACCGAGTTCGGGATCGAGGAATTCAACGCGGCGTGTCGGAGTTCGGTGCTGCGCTACACCGGTGAGTGGGAGCGGTACGTCAAGCGTCAGGCGCGATGGGTCGACTTCGAGAACGACTACAAGACGCTGGACGTGACCTACATGGAGTCGGTCATGTGGGCGTTCAAACGCCTGTGGGATCAGGGCCTCATCTACGAGGCCGATCGGGTCATGCCCTACTCGTGGGGCGCCCAGACCCCGCTGTCGAACTTCGAGATCCGCCTCGATGACGCCACCCGGCCCCGCCAGGATCCGGCGCTCACAGTGGCGTTCGAGATGATCCCGCTCCCTGGCGACGTCGGGCCGTTGCACATGCTCGCATGGACGACCACGCCATGGACGCTGCCCGCCAACCTGGCACTCGCCGTGGGCGCCGACCTCGACTACGACCTCGTTGCGTCGGACGGCGTGGTCTACGTGATCGGCGCGGCGGTCCGGGAGCGCTACGCCCGTGAACTCGGTGACGGGGTGGTCGTCGGCACCGTTCGCGGATCAGACCTCGTCGGCCGCAGTTACGTGCCGATGTTCGACTACTTCGCAGGTCGCGCGAACTCGTTCGTGGTCATCGCCGGGGATTTCGTCGACACCGAGGAAGGCACCGGTGTGGTTCACATCGCACCGGGTCACGGCGAAGACGATCAGCGGGTCGGCGAGGCCGCCGGCATCGAGTTGGTGTCACCCGTCGACGACGCGGGCCGGTACACCGCCGAAGTGCGCGACTGGGTAGGGATGAACGTCTTCGACGCCAATCCCGAGGTCATCCGGACCCTCAAGGAACGCGGCGTCGTGTTGCGTCACGAGACCTACGACCACAACTATGCGCACTGCTGGCGGACCGACACTCCCATCATCTACAAGGCGGTGCCCAGTTGGTACGTGCGGGTCACGGCGATCCGCGATCGCATGGTGGAGTTGAACCAGGAGATCAACTGGATCCCCGGTCACGTCAAGGACGGCCAGTTCGGCAAGTGGATCGAGGGCGCGCGCGATTGGTCCATCAGCCGCAACCGATTCTGGGGCGCACCCATCCCCATCTGGCGGAGCGACGACCCGGCCTATCCGCGGCTCGATGTCTACGGCTCGATCGCCGAACTCGAGGCCGATTTCGGCGTGACGGTGAGCGACCTCCATCGACCCTTCATCGACGATCTGGTCCGGCCCAACCCTGACGACCCCACCGGTCGGTCGATGATGCGACGCGTGCCTGAGGTACTCGATTGTTGGTTCGAGTCCGGTTCGGCCCCGTACGCCCAGGTGCACTACCCCTTCGAGAACCAGGACTGGTTCGAGTCCCACTCGCCATCGGACTTCATCGTCGAGTACATCCCTCAGACACGCGGGTGGTTCTACACACTCCACGTGCTCTCGACTGCGTTGTTCGACCGCCCTGCCTTCAGCAACGTGATCTGCCACGGCGTGGTCCTCGATGCCGACGGTCGGAAGTTGTCGAAGAAGCTTCGCAACTACCCCGATCCCGAAGACGTCTTCGCCACCATCGGTTCGGATCCGTTGCGCTGGTACCTGATGAGCTCGGCCATCCTCCGAGGCGGTGACGTTCGTATTGCGGCCGACGGCTCGGGGATCGCGGATGTGGTGCGACTCGTCATCAACCCCATCTGGAACGCGTATTCGTTCTTCTGCCGCTACGCGAACGCCGATCAGTACACGGCAACCCTCCGCGCTGACGCCACCGGGTTGTTGGACAGGTACATCCTCGCTAAAACCGCAGCATTGACAACGGTGGTCACCGAACGGATGGATGCCTTCGACATCCCCGGTGCCTGCGCCGAGATCACGGCGTACCTCGATGCGTTGACCAACTGGTACATCCGTCGATCGCGCGATCGGTTCTGGTCGGGGACGGCGGGCGCCCTCACCGACGACCAGCGCGATGCCTACGACACGTTGGCCACGGTGCTGGTCACCGTGACAAAAATCGCGGCGCCACTGCTGCCGTTGGTCTGTGAGGAGATCCATCTGGGGTTGGTCGATCGCAGTGTGCACCTGGAGGACTGGCCGTCGTCCGACGCGCAGCCCTCCGATCCGGGCCTTGTGGATTCCATGGACCGATTGCGAGCGGTGTGTTCCGCGGCGTTATCGCTCCGAGAGGACACCGGGTTGCGGGTTCGGTTGCCCCTCGCCCGATTGACTGTTGCCGGTCCGGGATCATCCGATCTCGAATCGATGGTTCATCTGATCGCCGATGAGCTCAACGTGAAAGCCGTTGAGTTGCTGACCGATGCGACGGATCTGGGCACCACTGTGCTCCGGCCCAATGCCAAGCTGCTGGGACCCCGGCTCGGCAAGGACGTCCAAGCGGTCATCAAGGCAGCCAAAGCCGGTGACTGGACGGCTGATCCGAACGGCGACGGCGTGTCGGTGGCCGGTCATGTCCTCGCGACCAGCGAGTTCGAGTTGGCCCTGCAACCGCACGAGGGTCGTACAGCGACTGCGGTCCGCATGTTGGACCCCGAAGGTCACACGGTCGACCTTGGCCTTGTCGTGGACCTCGACACCGACGTCACCCCGGAACTCGAAGCCGAAGGAACGGCGCGCGATGTCATCCGCCTGATCCAGCAGGCCCGCAAGGAGGCCGGTCTGGATGTATCGGATCGGATCTCGCTGACGTTGCAGCTGAGCGCCTCGACCAGACTCGCGGTGTCAACCCACGAAGCGACCATGAGCGAGGCGACACTCGCGACGTCGTTGGCCTACGGAAACGATCTGGCCGATGACACTTCGCCGATTGTCACGCTCGAGCGAGCCTGACCGTCGGGCATTGCCGAGTCTTGGTCCCCTTCGACAGGAACCGGCTGCGGGTCATCACGTTGGCGTCAGCGCGATCTTCCAATCCGCGATCATCGCCAACTTCACCATCGGGGGGAGCCTCACGCCGATGTCCCGAGGGTTCACCCGGGTTCGGCCCGTGACGAGCATCTCCTCCCCTACCCGATCCATCGCACCCACCGCATCCATCCGATGTGTGCCGCCACGAAACGTCATGGTCATGCCGAGCTGATACCCGGCGGGGTGCGGCTCGATACCGTCGATGCCACCGGTGATGGCAAGGCCATCGTCACCTGCGAGGAACCGCTTGGCCGCCATCGTCATCACCGGATTGCCCATGTTGAGGTCATCCATCTGCATCGCGAAGTTCCCGACGATCGGATGGCGAAGGTCCACCTCACCCTCATCATCGAGGGTCACCTCGAACGATCCCGTCAGGCCAGTGACGCGAGCCACCGGCATGGGCAGGCCCGGCCGCACCCGCACTTCGAACGTGGTCCGCTCGGGGTCGATTTCGTACAACGCCATGCCGCCAGCGTGACACATTCCTGTCAGGGGGATGGGCTGCGCAGCTTCGACGTATTGTGTCGACGTGGCGACCGAGATGACCGCAATCGAAGCGGCGGCGCTGCTCCGCCCTGTCGACGCTATTGGCGTACCGCTGGGTCCCGGCCAACCCATTGAGTTCCTCCATGCGCTGGGAACGCGAACGGACTGGGAACATCTCGACGTCCTGTGCGCCATGTTGGTGGACTTCTATGACCTCCCGACCCGAGCCGGTGTTCGCACGCTGTCCACCTTCTACGGCCCCGCCGAGCGCATCTATCGCGACGCCGGAGCGCACATCGAGTTCATACCAGCCGATTACCGCAGGTGGGCGCCGATCCTCGACGAACGTCGACCACGGGTCATGTGCACTGTTGGCGCCGAGCCCGACGCTGAGGGCTTCATCTCACTGAGTTGTCACGCTGGCTCGACTACCGCTGCTTTGGCCGACGCGGCAGCCGATGCCGATCGAGTAGTGATCGTCGAGATCAGCCCCCACTATCCGAGGACGTACGGGTTGGGCGCGGAGCATCGCCACCGATTGCATCTCGACGACGTCGACGTCGTGATTCGATCCGACCGCCATCCGGTCGAATTGGCCGACCCGATCTCCGGCGAGATCGAGGCAGCCATTGCTTCGGCAGCGCAACGGTTCATTCACGACGGATCCACATTGCAGACCGGCTTCGGTTCCATTCCAACCGCCGTCGCATCGGTTCTCGCAGTTGGCGATGGCGGCGACTACGGCGTGCACTCAGAAATGTTCACCACCGGCCTGATGCGACTTCATCAGGCGGACAAAGTGACGAACCTCCAGAAGGGCATCTTCCCAGACGTCTCCATCACCACCTTCGCTGCGGGGACGACTGAACTGTACGAATGGCTCAACGACGAAGCCGGCGTGGCGTTCGTGCCCGTTGATGTGGTCAACAACCCGTTGACGATCGCCGCGAATCGCAACATGGTGACGATCAACGGCGCTATCGAGGTCGACATGAGCGGCCAAGTCGTGGCTGACACCATCGGCGGGATCCAGTGGAGTGGCATTGGTGGCCATGAGGACTTCGTGTCAGGTGGAGGTCGCGAGCGAGATGACCGCTCGCTGATCTGCATGCCGTCGACGTCCACCGTGAACGGCGAACTCGTCTCGCGCGTGACGGCGAATCTGCGTACGGGCGCCATCGTCACGACGCCGCGACATCAGGTCGACGTCGTCATCACCGAGTACGGGGTGGCCGAGCTTCGGGGGCGAACGACCCGCGAGCGAGCGGCAGCGTTGGCCGAAATTGCGCATCCCAAGTTTCGCGACGAACTCCGGGCCACCGTCTCAACGCGCCGCTGACGGTTCCGCCACCTCCACGCCGTGGCGCGCGAACGCATCGCTGAGCTCGGTGGCGGCGGCAAACGAGACGTGCCAACGAATGAGATCGACTTCGACCCCGGCGAACGTCGGCCCGTGAGCGTCGCCGTCTCGCACGATCAGGTGAGCCAATTCGTGGAGCACCACCAACGCCGACCAGTGACCCGAGCGGATATGGATCACGGGCCGATCTCGCTCTGCGAGAGATGCCGTGGCGCTGGACGAGCGTCGCACCACATGAACTCGAGGCGGAGTCGGGCGACGCCATCGGCGGGGCAGCTCCGACATCCAGAACTCTCCCGCCACGACGTCATTCACGAACCCTTCGAGTTCGGTCCATCGAATGAAACGCCGACAGGCATCTTCCACCTCGTCCTCGGCGCGGTAGACCGCCTCGCGTTGCGGATCTGCCGCCTCGCGTTGCGGATGATCGGTATTGCCGCTGAGGGTCACCCGCCGGCCAACGCCCGACGCCCACCCACGGCCCGTCCACCGATATCGGCCCGTGAACCAGCATCTTGGCCAGCTCGGCGGCCCGACGACGACGACCCCGACCCGACCGACGCGCTCCGGATGTGCGGATATTCGCGCCGCATGGCTTGTTCAACATCTCGCTCGCGGTCGGCCAGCACAATCGACAAACACGGCGACAACGACGGCGACGGCGTACCCGCCGTTCCTGCGCCGGATTGCCGAGACCGCGAGTCGGCAGTCTCCTTGCGGATGGCGCGGTGATGTTCGTCCTGGAGTCGGGTGCCAACTCGGTCGATGAATCCCATGATGAAGCTGCGACGCCAGCCGGCCGTGTCGGCGCCGGTAGAGCCCACGCGCCCAAGGCCGGATTCGTGCGCTGACATGGCGGTGATCATCTGCACCAGGAGCGACGTGACCAACGTTTCGACCAGCACGAGATCGGATTCGAAACCGAAGACGTGCACCGTCTCGGTGGTGGCGCCCGGTACGGAACCGAGGCGGACGGTTCGGCACCCGAACACCCGGCCGACTTGGTGCACCAACAGACCCTTCTGAGCGGTGTACGGCCGCGCCACCACAATCCGACGTTCCGATGGAGTCTGTTCGCGCCCATCCGCCGCCCAAAGTGTCGCTTCGTCGATGGCATAGCGGCTCATCAGCTCCGTCGCTTTAGCGACGAACGCCTCGGCCTCTTCGGGAAACTGCGTGGCCTCGGCCTTCGCCAGCAGGGCGCGGACGGTCGCCAGTCGTTTGTCGCCGATCTCGGCCTGATCGCCGCCGGTGTTGTTGCGGTCGTTGCTGTCGCGATGTGTCATGTGAGCTCGTCCTCGAACGTGAGTAGTGGAGCGGACAACCGCCGACTCCGGAGAGGTGACCAACGGTCATTCCAATCGCGTTCTGCACGAGCAGTTACAGAAGGCAACCGAACTCTACCGGCGCGCTGTGACAACCAATTCCGCCCCGAGAGTCCCGGCCTGTGATTCCAGCGACCAGCACCCTCGACACCAACAACAACAACAACGACGCCACGGCCGCAACTCGCTACCTCGATCTCATCGGTGGCTGCCTCACCCGCGAGCTCTTCATGGATCAGGAGTGGTGGGATGCCGATCTTCGACAGTGGCCCGATGATCCGAGCGCCATGCGCGAACAACTCCGGACCCTCGGATCGCGTCTGGCGCGGCGGGGTCACGATCATGATGCGCGCCGTGCTCGCCGCGCAGAGCGACGCGACGCGGACGGTCTGGGTGGCCGACAGTTTCGAGGGCCTTCCGGTGCCCGACGCTGCCATCTACCCCGCCGATGCTGGGCTCGACTGGTCTCACGTCGACATCCTCAAGGTCGACGCGGCGACCGTGCAGGCCAACTTCGAGCGGTACGGATTGTGGGATGACCAGGTACGGCTCCTCGAAGGCTGGTTTTCTGACACCTTGCCGATCGCGCCAATCGACCGACTCGCGGTCGCTCGCTCGACGGCGACCTCTACGAATCAACGATGGACGCGTTGGTGCACCTGATGCCGAAGATGGCGCCCGGCGGTTTCGTGATCGACGAGACCACGGGATGAGCTCCCCGATCGAGACGGTGGACTGGACCGGCGCTTGGTGGCGTGTGGCTGACTGACCTCGGCGACCGTCGATGACCGACCCGGGTCAGCGCTTGGGCGGCACGAAGTCGACCACCAACTCCATCAACAGTGGATCGCCAGGGCAGTTGCCACAATCACACCTCGGTGCCGTTGGCGAGCGCGGCCTGCACCCGTTCGACGGCGTCGGGAGCCAACGTCCCGGTGATCAGTTCGGCCCCAGCAAATCGCGTGAGCTCTGCTTGAACTGCCTCGGCGTTGATGTGGCTGACGAGCAAGGCCACCGCAGTCTTGCCCGGCTGGATGACCTGACGTACATGATTGACGAACTCGTCCGGCACACCGGTGTCGACGATTGCTGCAGTGATCGCCCCGGTAGTGGCCCCGATGACCAAGCCAGCGACCGGCACCGCCAGGATCGCTCCGATGAGGAGGCCCCATGCTCCGGTCGTGAGCGCAGATCGGCCCGGTCCTGGGTCGGTGGTCTCGACGACTGTCGCCGTACCGTCGACATCTTTCGACACGAAGACAGCGTCGGAGATCACGAGGTTTCCTGCTTGGCTCAGGCGCAGCGCCGCTGTGAAGAATTCTTGGGCCTTGAGTGCATTGTCGAATGCGAGGACAGCAAGTTGTTGTTCTGACATGGTGATCTCCCTGGTTGAACAGAAAGACCCTACAAGACCGCTTCAAGCTGGCTCGTGGGAGAACAACACCGCAAGCTTCGTTCCCATGGACTCTGCAGGCAGCCCCCGTCACCTGGAGTGGGCTCCGTGAACCCTTCGACGAGGGTGAAAGTGACTACTTGTCCCACGCCTTGCGAGCGGTGGTCTGAGCATCCTGCTTCGCATGCTTGGCCGCTCTCTTTTCCTTGAGCGTTTTGCCCGGCTTCTTTGCGGGACCCGATGGGATTGAGGTGTTTGCCATGGGCCACCCTATGAGGCCAGATCCGCGCTGTCTGCTCATGCGCTCACAAAATTGCGCCCGCAAGTTGACTGAAACTCGAGGATAGGGGGTACTCATGAGGCGACATGCTGATTCTCCCGTCCACTGAACTCCTGTCGTGGTCGGCGTACGAATCTGCTGGCGGTGGTGAGGGCCTCTCGATTGCCCGGCGATTCGGGCCGCAGGGCACGCTCGAAGAGATCATCGCGTCCGGCCTTCGCGGTCGCGGTGGCGGTGGGTTCCCGACGGGCTCGAAGTGGGAATCGATCCGGGATGCACAGGGTGGGCGTCGCTACGTCGTGGCCAACGGTGCCGAGGGAGAACCGGCAACCTTCAAAGACCGATCGATCATGCGGAGCGATCCGTTCCGCATCATCGAGGGCGCGGCAATCGCGGCGTTGGCGATCGGGGCCGAGTCCGTCTTCATTGCCACCAAAGCGTCGTTCGCTCGCGAAGTCGACTGCCTCCGTACCGCACTGATCGAGTTCACCGAGACCGGCCTCCTCGATGGTGTCGCCTTCACCCTCGTCGAAGGTCCCGACGACTATCTGTTCGGCGAGGAGAAGGCCCTCCTCGAGGTCATCGAGGGTCGCGACGCCCTCCCGCGGGTGTTGCCGCCCTGGCAACACGGACTGTTCTCCAACATCCCCATCGGATGGGAACCGGGCGCCAACGCAGCTGGCACCCCGAGCGTCAGCAATCCGACCCTCGTCAACAATGTCGAGACGCTGGCCGCGGCCGCACACATCCTGGCGAAGGGTGCCAACTGGTACCGGACCATGGGTACCCCCGGGTCGCCGGGAACCATCATCACGACGATCATCGGCGACGTGGTGACTCCCGGTGTCCACGAAGTCGAACTGGGGACCCCGTTCTCCGACGTCCTCGCGCTCTGCGGCGGCCCACTCGTCGGGCACACCTTCAAGGCCGCCATGTCCGGTGTCTCCAACCCCGTTCTGCGAGCCGACCACTTCGACACGCCGCTCACCTACGAAGCGTTCGCAACCGTCGGCTCCGGGCTGGGTGCTGCCGGTTTCATGATCTACGACGATCGACGCGACATGGTCAGCGTGGCCCACACACTGAGCGGGTTTCTCGCCCGCGAATCTTGTGGCCAATGCCCCTCATGTACCCGGGGCTGCGCGTCGATCACCGAGCAACTTCTGGACATCGAACAGGGCCGCGGTACCGACGTCCACCTCGGGCGGATCAATGCGTCGCTCAGGACCGTGACCGATGGCAATCGTTGCTACCTCGGCACCGAAGAGCAGCAGATCGTCTCCAGCATCATGAGGGCGTTCCCAGAGGATTTTGCGGCCAACCTGGAGGGCCGTGGCGACCGCTTCGAGCCGCAACCCGTTCCGCTCGTCAAGGACATCTCCGCGGATGGCATCGTCGTGTATTGCTAGGGAAGCGGGACCACCCATTCCAGACGGCTACCGCCCTCCGGCAACGCCTCGAGCGTTGCCGTCCCGCCGAGTTTTTCAGCGCGGTTGGTGACGTTGTCCAGGCCCCGACCGGCGGCACGTGAGGGTTGGGGACCGCGACCGCTGTCGGTCACGAACACCGCGAGCTGGCCCCCCTCAACGTCCACCGTCACCCTGGCGCGCTGCGCCTCGGCGTGTCGTGCCACGTTGACGAGCCCTTCGCGAACCACCGCGATCGCGTGGATGGCGATCTCGGGCGGCACCAGGGTGTCGACCGGTCCCTCGAATTGGAACGACGGTTCGAAACCCAGGGCGTCGGCAAGGTCCGAGCCGACTGCCATGAGGTCCCTCCGAAGGCTGTAAGTGGGACCCTGATGAATCTGGAGCTCGAAGATAGTGGTGCGAATCTCGCGGACGGTGGCATCGAGATCGTCGATGGCCTGTTCGATCCGCGCGACCGCTTCGGGTCGTTCGATGAGTCGTACGGCGCCCTGGAGTGAGAGACCCGTCGCGAACAATCGTTGGATCACCGTGTCGTGAAGTTCGCGGGCGATCCGTTCGCGCTCCTCGATCAGGTCGACCTGTCGAACCCGGGTATGCAATCGGGCGGTATCGATCGCCACGGCGGCCGCCGACGCCAACACAATCGCCAGCTCCTCATCGGCTCCGGTGAAGGAGTCGCCGCCCACCTTGTCGGTCAGGTACAGGTTTCCGTACACCTCACCGCGAATGAAGATCGGCACCCCGAGAAACGACGTCATCGGTGGATGATTCGGAGGGAAGCCGAAGCTGTCGGGATGTTCGGTCAGGTTCGGAAGCCGCACCGGGATCGGTTCGAGGACAAGGAGGCCAAGGATGCCGTGACCCTCGGGCAGCGAGCCGATCATCCGCTGTTGTTCCTCGTCGATTCCCACGGTGAGAAACCGTTCGAGGCGGGTGCCCGTTGTGTTCAGGACCCCCAGCGCGCCATAGGTCGCGCCGACCAGTTCGACCGCCGTCTCG
>JBBRSC010000018.1:0-22776 GCA_038245795.1 Acidimicrobiales bacterium | reverse complement strand
TGACGTCCTCCACGATCGCTATCGTCCGCTCGTCGTTGGTGCCGACCGACTTGGATACCGACAACGACAACCAGGCCTCGGTGCCGTCTGGTCGCGAGATGCACAGTTCGAAGGAGAACCCGTCGGTGACCGAGGTGATCGGTTGCCAGTCGTTGGGTTCGACCTGCGGCAACTGGTCGTAGTCGATGATCTCCCGGACGTTCTGATTCATGAGCTCAGATTCGGAGCGCCCGAGGAGTTCGCAGAGTCGTGGATTCACACCTCGGATGAACTGGCCGTCGACGATGGCGATTCCGACGGGCGCTCCGTCGAACGCCAAGCGGAACTGGTCCTCGCTGAGCCTCAGCAGATCGACGGTCGATGTGTTGTGGACGATCAGCTCTCGGAATTCCTTCATGACGCGTGACTGGTTCACGACGACACAGATTCCGAGGGTCAGGGCGAGCCACTGGGTGACGGTGTCGATTCCGTCATTGCGAACCAAGGCGTAGGCGAACCCTGCAACGCCCAGGCCGACGAACCAGATGAGCAGATGGCGTCGGGGTGTGGTCAGCGAGAAGTCGCTTTGGACGCCCGGTCTCGCTCGGGACAATGCGATCCCCAGCATCAGCGGGCCGCACATCCAGCTGACGAGGACCGCCAGGTGGATCGACGTATGTCCCCCGGCCCGATGTAGCGCCGATGCCATGTCGCCGACGCTGGCCATCGAGAGTGCGGCAATCAGCCAAGGGAACCGGATGTTTCGCGTCTGGTGGAACGCCGCCACGATGCAGATGGCCAGAGCCACGACATCTCCGAGCGGCGCGGTCATCAGCTCGACGTCGAGGCTGGGCAGCGCTCCTCGGGAGAACGCATGGCTGAACAGCACGGTCCAGATGGCCAGCGCCAGTGAGGAGGTGACGAGCAGCGTGTCGGACACGATTCGTTGCCAACTTCCCGGCGGAATGCCGGACAGGGCCATCAACGAGAACCCGACAATGCCAAACGACAGGCCGAACAGGTAGACAGCGTCGAACGGGTTGCCTAAGCCGGCCGGTCCGCTGATCTGCCCAGTGAGCGTCCAACCGATCTGGCTCGCCAGCACCGCAACACCGAAGACGAGCAACAAGCTGGTCGTGAGCGTGCGAGCCGCCACCCAGTTGCGCAACGTCAGAGTGGTCAGGAACACCACGACAGCGACCTGAGCGGACTGATGGAACACATTTCCGATGGGACTCGGCGCCCGATGGTTGATCACCACCAGCACAGCGAGCGCAACGGTCAGCGGGTAGGCCCCGCGCCGGGACCGGGGTTGGACGGACTGCCTGTCCACGTGAACCTCGTCGAATTCGATGTCGTGTGAGATCACCTACTTCCATCGACCAATTCGAGGACTCTCCTGAGCATTCCGTGACAGGATCCGCCGGTGGAAGTTCACCTCGTCGATGGCACCTACGAGCTGTTCCGGTACTTCTACTCGCCCGGCGGCGGTCATCAGAATGCAGGCGGTCGCGAGGTCGGAGCGGTACGAGCGGTCCTGCGTTCCATGCTGACGTTGCTTGGCGACGGTGCGACGCATCTGGGCGTGGCGACTGATCACGTCATCGAGTCATTCCGAAACGATCTCTGGGCCGGCTACAAGGACGGGTCGGGTATTGATCCAGACCTGCGCCAGCAGTTCCCGTTACTGGAAGACGCGCTGCGTGCGGCCGGGATCACCGTGTGGGCCATGGTTGAGGTCGAGGCTGACGACGCGCTGGCGGCATCGGCGCTCGTTGCGTCCCAGGATCCGCGCGTCGAACGAGCGTTGATCTGCACGCCCGACAAGGACCTCGCCCAGTGCGTGCGTGATCCGTTGATCGCGCAGTTCGATCGCCGGGCCAACGTCGTTCGCGACGAGGCCGCCGTGATGGAGAAGTTCGGGGTCCCCCCCACCTCGATCCCGGACTATCTCGGCCTGGTCGGCGATACCGCCGATGGCTTTCCCGGCCTCCCGGGCTGGGGGGCCAAGTCGGCGGCGGCGGTCCTGGCGAGATACGGACATCTCGAACAGATTCCCCTCGACGTTGCCGAGTGGGACATCTCGGTCCGCGGAGCCGCCAAGCTGGCGATGACCCTGCGAGAACAGTTCGCCGAGGCGTTGCTGTTCCGTCGCATCGCGACGGTCGAGACCGACGTGGAGGTCGGGATGGTTGACGACTGGTTCTGGGAGGGGCCGACCGACGAGCTCGAGACGATCACCCAGGAACTCGATGCACCTGATGTTCTGGCGAAGGCAACCCGCCTCGCCGCCGCGATACGAGGCGTTTGAACCCGGCACCGATTGATGGAAGCAGACCGTTCGGGAGGACGATCGTGACGAGGATCAGCATCAAGCCGTTGAGGGCGAACTCGTACTTGGAGACCTCCGTCGGCAGGCTCCCGTTGCGGAGCATCACCAGAATCCCGAGTGGTGCGACGATTCCGGCTCCGACGGCCCCCGACACGCTCCCGATCCCCATCAGGTAGGTGATGGCGAGCGCTGCCAAGGAGAAGAACACCAAGAAACTCTGTTCGGACAGTGTCTGGCGTTCGTAGGCGATCAGCGCTCCAGCGATTCCCGCGAAGCAGGCTGACACTGCGAACGCGGCGAGCTTTGCCCGAGCCACATTGATTCCGGCGGCGGCAGCGGCGCGTTCGTTGGTGCGCACCGCCAACCACGATTGGCCGGTTCGACCCCGACGGATGTTGGCGGCCACGACGCAACTCAGCACTGCCGCGACCACCACCATGATGCCGAAGACTCCTCTCGGGTAGGCCGAGCCCTTGGCCTGGATGGTGAAATCGAGGCCGAGGAACGTGGATGGACCGACGGTTCGATCGCCGATGAACCATGACCACTTGAAGACGAGCTGCTCAATGGCCACCGCCGCACCGAGGGTGGCGATGGCGAGGCTGTACCCACGGACGCGGGTTCCGGGAATCCCCACGAGTACGCCGAGCCCCGTCGTGAGCGTCACAGCGATGATCGGTGCCCAAGGGAACGCCACCCCGCTCTGATCGAGCCGCACGATGGTGAACGCCGCGAACCCGGCGAAGGCATAGGGAGCGAGAGAGATCTGACCGATGAACCCGGTCAGCACGACAATCGACAGGCTCATGATCACGCCGATCGACGAGGTGATCACGGCGAGTCGCCAGTCGCTGGATGCCCGGAGCATCACGAACACCCCGCCGAGGATGGCGAGCGCGCCGATGGGGATCACCCCGCGGGGGGTGGGCGACGCAGGAAGCCGTTGCGTGCCGTCAGCTCCACGGGCCGGAGCGGTGCGCGACCGGAAGAACAACGCCCCCAGGATGAGCAGGAATGGAAGACCTTCGGGGAGCCCCAATCCCTGGAACGCGGAGATGTCGGAGCGCAGGTTGACCAATTCTGACTGCAGCATCCCGATGCCGAATGCTGCGACCGCCACCCATACGAACGAGCGGAAACCACCGAGGAGCGCGGCGGCCAGAGCCGGCACGATCAGCAACGACAGATTCAACGGGTCGAGCGAGTTCACCCGGGCGATCAGGATGATGGCCGTCGCCGACAATACCGACGCAATAGACCAGTTGATGGCGGCCAGACGATCAGGATTGAGACCCGTGAGTGCAGCGCCTTTCGGGCTCTCGGAGGCGGCGATGGTGGACAAGCCAAAGCGGGTGAACCGGTAGACGATCCACAATCCGGCGGTGATAGCGATGGCGATGGCGGCGACGACCAGTCGATCAACGAAGATCAGTTTGCCGAACATGTCGATCGAACCGCCGGGGAGGATCGGCCGGGTGGCGGGAACCGTGGGGAATCGAAGCGATGCCGTGGCATAGAGGTAGAGGAACAGGCCAACCGACGCGACGATCCTGCCGAGCGGCGGGGAGTTCCGCAGCCAGCGGAAGATCAGCATGTAGACGGCAAGCCCGAACAGGGCGGCGTAGATCAAGGTGATCGTCAACGCCGCGGCCACCGTTGGTCGATCCAGCACGTGGAAGCCCTGCAGCCATGATGGTGTGGCAATGCCAAATGGCAACCGATCGAAGGGCATCGGAAACGCGATGTCACCGGTCTCGCGGAAGTTGTAGAAGACGTACCCCGACCACATGCCCATTGCGGCGTGACCGAAATTGACCACGTTGGACGCGCGGTTGGTCAACACTGCCCCGATGGCGAGGAGCGCCAGGGCAGCGCCGGAACCGACGCCCAACAGGAGATAGGCGAGGAGGTCGGTCATGGTCTTCCGATGATGTCAGGTTGGTGTCGTCGTGGCGGCATGAACCAGTCGAACGACCGTGACTCAGAGATTGTCGGCGACGATCTTGGGGACATCGATCCAGCCATTTGATGCCTCGGTGAATTTGCCGAGGGACTCGAGCTGGATGAGAACTTGTTGTGGGGCACACAGTCCGGGGAGTGCCGGAATCTGTTTGCCGTCGCAGGTATAGGGATGGCCGTCGAAGCTGGGCTCGTCCTTCGTCTTGCGGAATTCGGCCACGACATCTGCGGCCGTGCCAGTTGGCCCCACTCGATTGAGAATGGCCCATAGGTTCATGGTTCCCTTGAACGAAACGGTTGCCGCACCCATGGCGGAGGTGGCTGGCTGATACTTCGTCATCGCGGCGTTGTACACCTCGGTGTCGGCCGAGTTCGAGGCCGTCTGATCCAGGCGATTTTCGATGTTGAAGATCAGGCCCTTGATGGCCGCGATGGGGAAGTCCTTGAGCCACTTCTGGTCGGCGCAGGCGCCGACCATGTAGATGGTCGCCGTGGACTTCAGATCCGAGAGCGCCTGGATGACCTTTGGGCACGCAAAGTCGGCGGCACCAACGAAGATGGCATCCGGGTTGCCCTCGGCGGCCTTCTGGGCGACGGTGGCGTAGTCCTGGGTGGTCAGATCGAAGGCGACCTCGGTGACATCGACGCCGAGCTTCTTCAGCAGGTTCACGCCGTAGTCGACGGCGGCGGCCTTGACCTGCGCAACGTCGAGGTACATCACCGACACCTTCTTGAACTTCTTGTCGATCGCAGCGTGCGACGAGAAGGCGACGAATGCGCCGGGCGTGCCGCCGGAGAACTGGAAGGTGTTGGGGGAATTCATTTCCTCGTTGGAGATGGGGATCCCTCCGACCCAGGGGATGCCGTTCTCGTTCAGGATCTGCACGGCGGCGCCGGCTTGCAGGTCGACGCCGGACAACACCGCAACAACCTTCTCCTCGGCCATCTTCCTGGCGCACAGCTGGGACTTCTCGGGCGAGAGATCAACCTCGCAGAACACGGTTTGAATCGGATGTCCGCCGACACCGCCGAGCTCCTCGTTGATCCACGCAACGGCGGCGTCGTTGCCTTTGTGGAGTTCCGGGAGCGCCGCGATAGCACCGTTGTCGGCGCTCATGATGCCGACCTTCACCGGTGTGGCGTTGGGATCAGCCTTGGTGGCCGTGGCCGGCACCTTGCCCGAAAACCAGTCGGCGCCTGCGTATCTCGACACGATGCTGCCGTCGCCGGGCACCGAGGTCACGGCGCCTCCTGGGAGCGAGGTCGTGACTCCAGCCCCCGTGTTGACGGTGCTCGCGTCCTTCGATTCGCTGCAGCCGATCAGCGCGAGGGCACCGCAGAGTAGCCCCAGGCCGACCACACGGGTCGGCGTGAGCGGACGTGACGACGACTTCGACATGTGGACCCCCGATTGATCCCACCGACGACCCCCGTCGGCGAGAAGAGAGATGGTAGTGAACAGTGTGAACCAACGTGACCGATTGCCTCGGAAACTTGGGGAGCACCACGATCAGTCAGGATCGGAAGACCTCGGCGAGTTCCATCGGAGCGATCTGTTCGAGCTGGTCGTAGCGGCACTGATCGGCGGATTTGTCGGGGCGCCAGCGAACCAGGCGGGCAGGATGGCGGAGCCGTCCCGACGTCACTTGTTCAAAGCCGACCTCGGCGACGAGCTTGCAATTCATCGGCACCCACGACTGGTCCTTCTTGCCGTTCCATCGACTCGGAGCGCCGGGGAGTCGCTGGCCGGTTTCATGGGCGGACACATCCATCCACGACGACCACGGGTGCTCAGAAGGATCGTCCAGCAGGAACGGATCGATCTAGTCGATCAGTTCACTCCGTTTCGCTGCTGTGAACGACGACGCCACCCCGATGTGATGGAGGTTTCCGCGATCGTCGAACAACCCGAGGAGCAAACTCCCGACCCCGTTGCCGTCCTTGTGCGGACGCGCTCCCGCAATCACCACATCGGCGGTCCGCTTGTGCTTGACCTTCCACTGGACCCGTTTGTCGCTCAGGTAGGTGCCGGCCAGCGGCTTGGCCATCACGCCATCGAACCCGGCGCCCTCGAAGCGATGGAACCAGTCCTCGGCGACGGCCGGGTCCAACGTGGAGGGCGTCAGGTGGACCGGCGGTTCGGCGTTGCGCAACAGCTTCGCCAACTGTCGATGACGTTCGCCGAAGGGCAGCTGGCGAAGGTCGTCATCGCCGAGCGCGATCAGATCGAAGGCCACGAATGAGGCAGGAGTTTCCGCGGCGAGCCGCTGGACCCGACTCTCAGCAGGGTGGATCCGTTGGCCGAGCGCATCGAAATCGAGCGTGCCCTTGACCGCTACGACCATCTCGCCGTCGACCACGCACCGATCGGGAAAGGCTGCCCGGATGGGATCGAGGAGTTCGGGAAAGTACCGGGTCAGGGGCTTCTCGTTGCGGCTGCCGAGGATCACTGTGTCGCCGTCGCGGAACACGATGCACCGGAAGCCATCCCACTTCGGTTCATAGAGCATCGGCTCGTTGACCGGCACCCCATCGATTGCTTTGGCGAGCATCGGCTTCAGTGGCGGCCTCACCGGGAGGCTCAGCTCGTCTGTCATGTCGTTGCTCCGGAGGCGCACAGGTCGTCGAGAAGGTGTTCGACCTGGTCCGACACGCTGATCTGTTCGAGGTGATCGGGGGTGATGAAACCCTCGGCCGCACCGTGATCGAGGAAGGCCAACATCCGACTCCAGGAGTTGTCGACGTCGAGGAGGCCGACCGGCTTGTCGTGGAGCTCGAGGCTCCGCCAGCACAGCACTTCGAACAGTTCCTCGAGGGTGCCGAGCCCACCCGGGAGCGCCACGAAGGCGTCGGATCGCGTGAACATCTCGCGTTTGCGGTGTGCCATATCGGGGACGACGATCAGCTCGGTCACGGCAGTGTGGCCGACTTCGCGGGCGTAGAGATGGTCGGTGATGACGCCCGTGACCTCTTGGCCGCCGGCCAGAACGGCGTCGGCAACGACTCCCATGAGCCCCACTTGCCCGCCGCCGTAGACCAGGCCGTGGCCGCGCGCCGCCAACGAGACACCCAGTTCGTGGGCCGCGACACGGTAGCCGGGTCGTGCCCCCGAGCGGGCTCCGCAGTAGACAGCGATCTGCATGGAGCCAGGCTACGCGCCACTCACTCGTCTGCCGGGTGTCCGGCCCGTCCGATTCGATGCCTGCACCGTTGCCCGCGTACCGTACGGGCGTGGACCATCCGATGTCAGAACGAGTCGCCGCACTGGCCAAGCTCAAGGAACAAGCGCTTCATCCGGGCTCCGAGCGATCGATCGAGCGGCAGAAATCCCGCGGCAAGATGCTCGCTCGCGAACGAATTGAGTACCTCCTCGATGACGGCTCGTTCCACGAGCTCGACTCGCTGGCCCGGTCCCGCTCCGCAACCGGCGACGAACGACCATTCGGCGATGGGGTCATCACCGGTTGGGGCACCGTCGACGGTCGACAGATCTTCGTATTCAGCCAGGACTTCACCGTGTATGGGGGTGCCCTGGGCGAGGTCTTCGCCGAGAAGATCCACAAGGTCATGGATATGGCGTTGAAGGTCGGGGCACCGGTCATCGGCATCAACGACGGCGCCGGTGCCCGCATCCAGGAGGGCGTGGTCAGCCTGGCGAGCTACGGCGGAATCTTCTACCGCAACGTCAAAGCATCGGGTGTCACGCCTCAGATTTCGGTGATCATGGGACCGTGCGCCGGCGGTGCGGTCTACAGCCCGATCATGACGGACTTCATCTTCATGGTCGATCAGACGAGCTACATGTTCATCACTGGTCCTGACGTGGTGAAGCAGGTCACCGGCGAAGACGTCAGCCAACAGGATCTTGGTGGTGCGCGCGTGCACACCTCGAAATCGGGCGTCGCACAATTCGTGTCGGCCGACGATCGAGCATGCCTCGACGACGTTCGCTATCTGCTGTCGTTCTTGCCATCGAACAATCTCGAGGAACCACCGTCGATTGCGGCGGACGATCCGATCGATCGGCTCTGCCCCGAACTCGCTGAGATGATTCCACCGTCGTCGAATCAGGCCTACGACATGCGCAAGGTGATCTCCGCCATCGTCGACGATGGCGACTACTTCGAATACAGCGCCGCGTGGGCGCCCAACATCGTCTGCGGGTTTGCGCGACTCGGAGGACAACCGGTCGGGATCGTTGGCAACAACCCCATGGCCATGGCCGGCGTGTTGGACATCGAGTCCTCGTCGAAGGCCGCCAAGTTCGTGCGAACGTGCGACGCCTTCAACATTCCATTGGTGACGTTCTGCGATGTGCCCGGCTTCCTGCCCGGCGTCGAACAGGAACACAACGGCATCATCCGCCACGGTGCCAAGCTGCTCTACGCGTATTGCGAAGCCACCGTGCCCCGGATCCAGGTCATCACCCGCAAGGCCTACGGCGGTGCCTATGTGGTGATGGACTCGAAGTCGATCGGTGCCGATCTGTCGTTCGCATGGCCGACAGCCGAGTTGGCAGTGATGGGTGCTGCTGGTGCAGTGGAGATTGTGAACCGCCGCGAACTCCTCGACATCGACGATCTTGGCGAACGCGATGCACGTCGTGCTGAATTGGTCGAGGCGTACACCGAGAACTTCTGTAACCCGTGGGAAGCGGCCGATCGTGGTTATGTCGATGATGTAATCGATCCAGCCTTGACCCGAGTGAAACTCATCGCCGGGCTCGAGTTGCTCCGCAACAAGAAGGAACACCTCCCGCCCCGCAAACACGGAAACATCCCGTTGTAATGGCTCTTCGCTGGCGCTCATCGCTGGTCCTCGGGGCTCGTGCCTCGCTACCCTGCGGCTCTCATGATGGCTGATATCACGCCGACGCCGAGCGACGAGGAAGCGGCCGCGATTGTGGCCGCTCTCGAGATGTCTTGGCCGCGTGTCGCCCCGCCCGCCGCCGCCGACGACAACCTGCGGTGGCGTTGGTCCGGACGTTGGTGGACCAAGCCAATCCCGCTCCGCCGCGACCGGCCCTGGTAGGCAGAGTTCGTGAACGATCCCCTCGACCTTCGCGCCGCTGCGGCCGGAGCGTACGAGGTGCTCGAACGACATTGGCAACCCGACGTCGGATACTGCCCGCCCAATCCAGCCGTCTACCCCAATCAGTGGGCGTGGGATTCGGGCTTCCATTCGATTGCGTGGGCGGGCCACGATCCCCAGCGCGGAATGACCGAGATGCGTTCGCTGTTCACGGGGCAACTCTCCGATGGGTTCCTGCCGCACATGCGATACGCGGCGCCGACCGACGTCAACCGTGGACCCCTGACAGATCGCAGTTCGTTCGTGCAGCCGCCCGTCTTCGGTATTGCCTTGGCGCGTCTCGCTGAGGCGGGCCTGCGCGACGCGGAGCTCGAAGAACGTGGTGCGGCAGCCTTGCGGTGGCTCTTCACCGAGCGAAATGTCGATGGGCTCGTGATGGTCGTGCACCCCTGGGAGACGGGATGCGATGACTCGCCGAGGTGGGACAGCTACGCCGGTGTCGACCGCTGGGACTACGACGCCCTGGTAGCGCTGGATCGCGCGACGGTGATCGCAGCCCGCTACTCACCAGTCGGCGCGGCCGTGGCGTCGTCGTTGCTCGAGGTGCGGTCGGCGGGCTTCAACGCGATCTGTGCCCGGTCGGCTATTGAGTTGGGCCTTCTGAGCGGAGATACAGATCTGGTGGCCCAGGGTCAGCAGTTGGCGGCGGAGATCGATGATCAGATGTGGTCCACCGATGATCGATGTTGGGTCGATCTCGGCAACGTCGACACGCCGGCGGCGCGGGTTCCGACGTTGGATTCGTTACTCCCGATGATGGTGACCCCGCATCACGATCGGCGTGGACAGATCACTGGTCGCCTGCTCGATCCCGACGAGTACAGCGCGCCGTTCGGCTCTCGGTTCCTGCCCAAGCATCATCGGCTCTATCGCCCGGACATCTATTGGCGGGGAGTGTCGTGGCCGAGCCTCGACTACCTGCTGTGGTCCAGCCTGTCGCAGGTGCACCCCGAGGCGGCCGACGATCTTGCCCGTCGAGTCGTGCGAGGCGCGGTGGCATCTGGATACGCCGAGTATTGGAACCCTGAGAACGCGACCTCAATGGGTGCCTCTCCCCAGACCTGGACGGCGGCCGTCGGCCCGATGGCCGAGTCGCTCCACCATCGTGCCGACGACGGTGACGTGTGATTGACGTTCGTCCCGAGCTCCATGACGCTGCCGAGGAATTCGCGCGGCTGGTCGACACCATTTGCGCTGATGAGTGGGAGCGACCCGGAATGGACCAGTGGTCGATTCGTGAGCTCGTGGGCCACACGCTCGGCAGCGTCAAGCGGGCAGCGAGTTACCTCGATGAACCCGCCGAAACCGTTACCCACCACTCGCCAGCCGGATACTTCCTGACGGTCTCGACGATGGCGGGAATCCATGATCAGGTCGCCGAGCGGGGGCGTGCATCCGCGGAACTGTTGGGTGAGGATCCCGCAGTCACTGTTCGACGAGATCTCGATGCCGCGTTCGTGCGGATCGATGCAGCGGAGCTGGACGCTGTCGTCAATGTGATGGGCGGCGGCATCGTCTATGGCCACTATCTGCTCACGAGGCTCGTCGAGGTGGTGATGCACTCCGATGACCTAGCGCGCGCGTTGGGTCGGGCCGTTGCGATGCCCGATTCAGCAGTGGCGCAGGTACTCGGCGTGTTCACGGACATGCTGACCGCAGACCAGGCTGCGGCCTTGGCCCGGGCGCTCACCGGTCGGGGGCCGCTCGCTCCGACCAACGTCTTCTGCTGAGCATGGTCAGAACGAGCGGGCGACGGCACGACGCTGCCCATCTCAGTGACCGCAGCACGCGAGAAGGTCGCTCACCTCGGGGATGATGTTCCCCCGAGATGAACGACCGCCGCATCGTTGCCGTTTTCCATTCATGGCTCATCCGCCGAACGATCACTCGAGCCGGCTGGCCCAACCATGAAGGCTTGGTCAGAGCGCTGTGAAGCTGATTTCGGGTGTGTACCCCGTCCAGCCAGCTCCGGGTGCGCACCCAACGTCGGGACGAAGCGCCCCAGTGTTGCCTGCACCACCGTCGCAGTACGGATAGTTACCGCCCGACAGCCATGCCACATCACCGTTCACGTCGGTTCCGACTGAGGCCCCGGCGCCTTCGGCACCAACGTTGAGCGAGTCATAGGGACCGCCTGCAGGAGCGGATGGACGAAGCGGAGTCACGCCGAACTCGCTCGTGTTGTACGCCACGCCCCATACGATCTGATCTGGAACTGCAACGCCCAGACCGCTCAGGTCAAAGGTCACCTGGAAGGCTTGGCCATTGAAGCACGTCACACCGCCATCGGCGGTCCACTGCGTCCCGTTCCGTTCGGGATGAGCAGGAGTGGTGGCGCAGTTGATCGGGTCGGCGGCTTTGCGATAAGGAACGTGGACCAACTTGGGAAAGCTTCCCAAGAGCGTTCCAAGTGTGGGATTACCAGCAACAATTGGGCCAACCGAATAGATGTTCAAGGTCAATGGGTGATCGAAACCAACCGCATCGCCAATGGTCGGCCAGCTCGCCTTTGTGGCCCATGAGCTCATGGTCACCGTGGCCTGTTGCAGATGGCGGGGAGTGGCGGCAGCGAAAGCGACTTGATCGCCGAACTCTGCGACCTGGCAGCACTCAAATCCCTGGCTCGACACGTTTCCCGGCAGCGGCGACGGATTCGAGTCATAAATCGTGACGGGAATCAGTGGCGGCGGTGGCGGTGCGCACCCACCCGCCAAGATTGCGAACACGGCTGCGGCGCCGCCAAAAATGGCCGCGCGACGCGGAGTTGACTTCAACATATTTTCTCCCTCAAACATTGCGCCATACACTCGCCCGGCGCCAGAGCACCTTCCCACCTGATGTCGTGGGTGTCAATCACTTCTCATGCAAATTGGCGAGGTGCGTCGTCGGCGACCTGCTGTTTTGTCATCCGGGTGATGGAACCGACCGAGGGCGCTGCAACGCTCGCCGACGAGGTGGTGAATGCGGTCGTCGGCTTCTGTTGAAGACGATTGTCTCAAGCGGAGCGTCGCCAGACACACACCCATCGATTGATCGCGGTTTCAGGGGGCGGTGATATCGATACCCACCCTGACCGATCAGTCGGCGGTGGCGATCTCGATGCGGTCTTGCTTCCACTCGCGTGCTGCTTCGAGCGCGAGCTGCGCCTGATCCAACAGCTCGTCGGTACTGAACGCATGCGCTGGGTAGCACGCCACTCCGGCCCACAACGTGTGCTGGCCGTGACGCGACGTGAGGTTTCGACGGACCCGTTCCACCGTCCACACCGCACCGTTCTCGGGGGTGTCCTCCAAGATCAACGCGAACGATCCGTCAGTCATGCGACACGCCGTGTCGGCATCGCGCAACGTCTGGCGAATCGAGCCGGTGACCTTGAGCGGATCGGCCGCGGTCGCCGGACCATCAGCAGGACCTTCGACCACCTCGAGCAGCGCCACGGCAACTGGTCGCAGATGACGTCGAGCCGACGCGATACGAGCATCGAGCGCCACTCGGAAGTACGCCTCGGAGAACAGGTTGGTCTCGGGGTCGGCGAGCATTCGAGTGTCGGCAGGATCGTGGATTCCTGCCATCTCGCCCGGCGCAATGGGCACCGGTTGGTTCGACATCAGCTCGGCGATCGTGCTTTCGGACTTCTCGAAGCGAACCTGCGCAGCGGTCACGCTGGTCCGCAGCCCGGCGATCTCGAGTCGGGAATGCTCCATCTCGGAACGGACCTCGTCGATCCGTGCCTCGCTGATCGCAGCCCTCGTCTCCGCAGTATGGGCAGCCAGCCCGGCCGCCAACGCCAAGAGTCCGGAAACCCCACCCAGAATTCCGCTGTCAATCACTAGCGCGATCACGCCCACGATCAGACCGATCATGCCGAGAGCTGCACCAATGAGTCGTCGTCCGCCCACGACACTCCATCGGCTTCTCTGGTCGGAACTCAAGCTTTTGCCCCCTCGACGCTCGCACCTGTGTCCGCCAGCGTGACGAATCCTGACACGTCCTCGACCGTCGTGGAGAAGCTCGTGACCAGTCGCACGGTCGTTCGGCCACGATCGCCGCCAGCGTCGGGCGAGTCGTAGAACTGAGCACCGCCCGCCCGCCACTCGTCCACCTGGGACACAGGGGCCGAGACCCATACCTGGTTGCCCTGCGTGGGATGGATGATCTCGATCGAGGGGATCGCAGCGAGCGATGCGGACAACGCCACAGCGTGGTCGTTGGCATGTCGGGCGGCAGCGAGCCAGCGCTCGTCACGGATCGACGCCAACAGCTGTACCGAGACGAATCGCATCTTGGAGGCGAGATGGCCGCCGCGTTTGCGCCGTCGCTCGAACGTCGGAATCAGGGTCCGGTCGAAGCACACCACCGCCTCCGCCGCGATGCATCCGTTCTTCGTCCCGCCCAACACCAACACATCGACGCCGGCGCGCCACGTGAGATCCGCCGGACTGAGGCCCGTGCCCACGACCGCATTGGCGAAGCGCGCCCCGTCGAGGTGCGTTGCCAGTCCGTGCCGGTGAGCCAGCGCACACAACTCGGCGGTCTGGTCGGCGTCGAGCGTGGTTCCTGACTCGGTCAGATTGGTGAGGCTCACCGCCTGCATCGGTGTCTGGTGCACATCGTCACGCGCACCCGACGTCAACAGGGCCTCGAGCGCTGCGGGATCCATCCGACCGTGATCGCCGGGCAGCGTGACCAACCGGAGTCCCCCGCCGTAGAACTCGGGCGCTCCGCATTCATCGACGACGATGTGCGCTTCGCGGTGACACGCAACGCCGCCCCACGGATCACACAGTGCAGCGAGCACCAGGGCGTTGGCTGCCGTGCCGGTCATCACCGGGAACACGGTGACGTCGTGTTCAAAGACCTCGCCGAGAAGCGCCGTCAGTTCAAGGGTCGCACGATCCTCGCCGTAGGCGCCGCCGAAGTGCGCACCCTCGGCGGCCAACGCTTCGATGACCTCGGGCATCGCACCCGCACGATTGTCTGACGCGAACCGCATCAGTGTCGGTGCGCCAGGGCGATGTCGACCATGTCCGACATGATCTGGCCGAGGTCGTAATCCTTCGGCGTGTAGATCCGCACGGCGCCGGCTGCCAACAGCTTGGGCTGATCATCGAGGGGGATGATCCCGCCCGCCACGATCGGGGCGTCGACGCCGGCGGCACGGACGAGGCGGATCACCTCGGGCACCAGCTCCATGTGGCTCCCCGACAGGATCGAGACGGCGATCAGATCGACGTCTTCATCGCGAGCCGCAGCGGCGATCTGCTCTGGCGTCAACCGGATCCCCTGATAGATGACCTCCATGCCAGCGTCCCGTGCCGCCACTGCGATCTGCTCGGCGCCGTTGGAGTGACCGTCGAGCCCGGGCTTCGCCACCAGCAGTCGCGGGGGACCATCGGGCAGCGCCTTGACCCGTGCGGCAATGCGACGAAGATCATCGGAGCTGCCACCCGCACCGGCAGCTGCCGCCACGCCCGTCGGTGCCCGGTACTCGCCGAAGATGTCGCGCAGTGTGCCCGCCCACTCGCCGGTGGTTCCGCCTGCTTCAGCCAACGCAATCGTGGCCGCCATGATGTTCTCGTCGGTGCCCGCCACCCGTGCGAGTTCATCGATGGCGCGCTTGACCGAGTCGGCATCGCGCTGGGATCGCCACTCAGCGATCTCGGTCATCGCTTGTTCCTGCACTCCGGGGTCGACCTTCATGATGTTGTCGTCGCCGCCCAACGGCGAGGTTGCGGTTTCCCGGAAGGCATTCACCCCGATGACGGTTTGTGCGCCGCTCTCGATGCGCCGCATCCGCTCGGTGTGGCTCCGGACCAGTCGACCCTTCATCTCGTCGATCGCCTCGAAGGCACCGCCCAATGCGAGGATCTCATCGAGTTCGGCCTGCGCGGAATCGACGAGCTCCGCGGTCTTGGCTTCCATGACATGGCTGCCCGCAAAGATGTCGTCGTATTCCAACAGATCGCTCTCGAGCGCCAACACCTGTTGGATCCGCAGCGACCACTGCTGATCCCACGGGCGAGGCAAACCGAGCGCCTCGTTCCAAGCGGGCAGCTGCACCGAACGGGCACGAGCCGACTTCGACAGCGTCACCCCGAGCATCTCCAAGACGATTCGTTGCACGTTGTTCTCGGGTTGCGCTTCGGTGAGCCCCAAGCTGTTGACCTGCACGCCGTAGCGGAAACGTCGGGCCTTCGGATCGGTGATCCCGTAGCGGGTCTCGGTGAGGCGGTCCCACATCTCGGTGAAGGCGCGCATCTTGGCGTTCTCCTCCACGAAGCGAATCCCGGCGTTCACGAAGAACGACACCGAGGCCACCACGTCGCTCATCCGATCGGCACTCACCTGGCCGGAATCACGAACCGCATCGAGGACCCCAATGGCGGTGGCGAGTGCGAAGGCGATCTCCTGGGTGGGCGTGGCGCCGGCTTCCTGGAGGTGATAGCTGCACACGTTCATGGGGTTCCACAGCGGCACGTGAACGTTGCAGTAGGCGAACATGTCGACGATCAGACGTCGGCTCGGAACCGGTGGAAAGATGTACGTCCCGCGGGACAGGTACTCCTTCACGATGTCGTTCTGTGTGGTGCCCCGCAATGAGGTCGACGGCACTCCGAGTTGGGCGGCATTGGCGACGTACAGTCCCAGCATCCATGCGGCCGGGGCGTTGATCGTCATCGACGTGTTCATCTCGCCGGGCGGGATCTGGTCGAGCAACTGGCGCATGTGGCCGAGATGCGCCACCGGCACGCCGACCTTGCCGACCTCTCCCCTCGCCATGATGTGGTCGGGGTCGTAGCCGGTCTGGGTGGGGAGGTCGAAGGCACTGCTCAGCCCGGTCTGGCCTTTGGCGAGGTTGGTTCGGTACAGCTCGTTCGAGGCCTTCGCAGTCGAGTGACCCGAATAGGTCCTCATGAGCCAGGGTCGATCGGTCGCAGCAGCCATGTCACCATTCTCCCCGGAAACTGTCAGCCCAGGAAACTCATCGACCAGACGCGAGTGGAAAAAGCTGTCGGCAAAGCCGTGGGAAAACAAGACCACCCGCCACACGTGAGTGGGCGGGTGTCGGGGGGAGATCGAGGGGGCGGAGCGGGAGCCACGGCGCCAGTACCTGGAAAGCACTGGAGGCGATGCGTTTGGAGGGAGATTGTTGCAACTCCCACCCCGGTTCCCCGTATGAATCAGCGGGGGCGAAACCGCTGATGCAGTAAGTATCGTCCTCTGTCGTCAGACCTTGAGCATGTTTCTCCTACCATGTGATGGTTTGTACAGATTGTGATCATCATTCATATCGATGGGCAAGATGGCTTTGCCAGTCAGCGCGCGAGGTCCCCCACGGATGGTGACCAAAGTGGTCGATCGATGTGAGTTCATGGGAAACTCTGAGACGTGATTGAAGAGTCGTTATTGGCTGCAGCTGATTCCGGGGCCTTCCTTGGTGACGATCTGCTCCCTTGGTTGCTGCTCGCCTTCGGCGCCGCCATGGTCGTGGGCAACGTCGCAGCGATCTTCCGTCCCCCCGCTGCTCGACCAGGAGATCTCGACGAGCATCGCGAACCGCCACCGCTCGGCCGGTCCATGGCGCTGATCGCTTTGGGTGCCATCGCCGCGATCTGGGCCTTGGCCAGCCTGATCAAACGCTGAGCCGGTATCGTCTCGGATCGATGGACGGCGCACCACTTCTGACGACGTCCGCGCTGACGGTTTCCTACGGAGGTCTCGTGGCGGTCTCGGCGGTCGATCTCGAGGTGCGGCCCGGCGAACTCGTTGGGCTGATCGGCCCGAACGGCGCCGGCAAAACCACCACGCTCGACGCCATCTGTGGGTTTGCACCCCATCGTGGGCGTGTGAACTTTGCGGGCCGCGATCTGTCGAATGCACCCTCCCACGTCCGCGCACGTGCAGGGATTGCCCGCACGTGGCAGTCCGTCGAACTCTTCGACGACCTCACCGTCCGCGAGAACTGCGAGGTCGCCGCTGAACCGGCAGGACTCGCAACGCTGCTCGGAGACCTCGTGGCGCCGTTGCGGGGACGACGTGCGTCGTCGCGGAATCGGACAGCGCCGATGGCGTCGGTCGACGCAGCGCTCGAACGCGTCGGCATCGCGGACGAGGCGCAGCGCCTACCGAGCGAGCTGTCCTCCGGGCACCAGAAGTTGGCAGGCGTTGCCCGCGCCCTGGCGGCATCGCCACGACTGTTGCTCCTCGACGAACCCGCGGCAGGTCTCGACTCGGCGGAGAGCGTCGAACTCGGGCGACGGCTTCGGGCGCTGATCGATCTCCGGGAGGGGTCCGAAGAACCTATGGCCGCACTCCTCATTGACCACGACACGCGCCTGGTCTTCGACATCTGTGATCGGATCTACGTGCTCGACTTCGGCGCCGTCATCGCCTCGGGAACACCCGACGAGGTGCGATCAGACCCGGCGGTCATCGAGGCGTATCTCGGTCTGAGCGGCGAAGCGATCGTGGTTCCCGGTGATGGCGAATGAGCGCGCTCGAGGTCACGGGGCTCTCCGCTGGTTACGGTGGACGAGCCGTGATCAGCGACTTCGATCTCACCGTGTCGAGCGGCGAAATCGTGTGTCTGCTCGGTCCAAACGGGGCGGGAAAGACCACCGCGCTCTCAGCCATCGCAGGCCTCATCAAGCGAATGTCGGGTTCGGTGACCCTCGATGGTGTCCCCGCCAATCCACGACCGCATCGGTTGGCGCGCCAGGGGATGTCACTCGTTCCCGAAGATCGCAGCCTGTTCCCGTCGATGACCGTCGCCGAACATCTCCGCTTGGGATCGACCAAGGGCGGGCCCGACGAGGCTGACGTCTACGGCTGGTTCCCGGCATTGGCGCGACTCACCAGTCGCCCAGTGGGGCTGCTATCGGGTGGCGAGCAGCAGATGGTGGCGGTCGCGCGATCGCTGATGTCGGCACCCAAGGTTCTCATGGTCGACGAGATGAGCATGGGGCTCGCCCCGATCATCGTCGAGTCGCTGCTCGGAACCATCAGGTCCATCGCCCGGGAGTCCGGCGCCGCGGTGTTGCTTGTCGAACAGCACGTGCAGATGGCGCTCGGAGTGGCCGATCGTGGCTACGTGCTGAGTCGTGGAATCGTTGTCGCATCGGGGACGGCGGCTGAACTCTCCTCGGATCCGGAACTGCTCCACCGGAGCTACCTGGGGTGATCTACTCTCACAGCTGTTGGGCCGACCGGGGGGTGGGCCAACGGGTGGGGGACATCGTGGGACATCGGACTCGACAACGCGGCATTTTGGCGATCGCCCTCCTGCTGGGAGCACTCGCCTGTTCGCCGATCCCAGATCGTCCGACCGGCCAGGGTGGCACTGCTGCCTCGGCTCCGACCAGCCGAGCGTTGCTGACCCGCGACCTCGATCATCCACCGTTGCCCGACTGCTCGACGCCCCGCTACGGCGATCCGGACCGCTCGATGCTTCCGGCAGAATTCCGCGATGGCGACTACGAACTGACCTCCGCGCGCACCCCCGAACGATCCGGGTCGATCCATCATCTCTGTGGTCAGAAAGGTCCTGGCGTAGACCTGGCGTGGGGTGTCACCAAGGGTCGCAACGATGTGGTGATTGCAGTGCTCGACTCGGGGATCAAATGGCGTGATGCGAAGGAGATGGGCGACCTCGCCACCAAAGCACACCTCAACGCCGGCGAGCTTCCCCCACCCCAAGGCGGGTCGACGTATGACCGGAACAACGACGGTGTCTTCAACATCGCTGACTATGCCAACGACACCCGGGTGACCGATCGGAACAAGAACAAGATTCTCGACCCCGAAGACCTGATTCTTGATCCGCAGTTCTCGAACGGCATCGACGATGACCACAACGGCTATGTCGACGACATCTCCGGTTGGGACTTCCTGTGGGGTGACAACGATCCCTTGGACAACGTCGAGTACGGCCACGGCACGGGCGAAGCCCGCGACTCCACTGCAGTCGAAGGCGGCAGCACAGCGTTCGGGGGTGGCGGCGCGGTCGGTACGTGCCCGCAGTGCCAGTTCCTCCCCGTGCGAGTCTCGGACTCGTTCATTGCCGAAGGCGGCCGCTTCGGAGCCGGGGTCTTGTTCAGCATCGATTCCCATGTCGATGTGATCCAGGAAGCGCTGGGGGCCATCAACAATCCTCTTCAGGCGCAGGCCGCTGTGGACGCTGCCTACCGTCGGAACATTCCGATCGTTGCGTCGATGGCCGACGAAGCATCAAAGCATCCGAACCTCCCAGCGGCGATGAACCACACCATTCCGGTCAACTCGGTCACCCGCGTCAGCGACGTACTGAGCGATCTCAACGCGCTGCCCGGTGTCGAAACTGATGTCCTGGCGCTGAACGGGTGCACCAACTACGGAAGCATCGCATGGGTCACCGTGCCATCGAGCTCGTGCAGCTCCGGTGCCACCGGGTTGGGCTCGGGCATGGTCGGGTTGATGGAATCGCAGGCGCGTACGTCGGGCATGTCGCTGACCTCCAACGAGGTGGCGCAGCTCCTCCGGGGGACGGCGGACGACATTGATTTCGCGACCCCGAACGCAAACGAACCCGCCAACGATGTTCGAGGTGACAACTTCGAGCGTTACCCGACCGGGCCGGGGTGGGATGCCACCTTCGGCTACGGCCGGGTCAATACCTACGAGGCGGTCCGTGCGATCGCAGGGGGTGAGATACCACCCGAAGCCGATCTGGTCGGGCCTTCCTGGTTCGATGTGTTGCCGGTGTCGGGCACGGTGCCCGTCATCGGCTCGGTGGCCGCGGCGCGGTCCGGCTCCTACTCCTACCGGGTCGAGTGGACGACAGGGCTCCAGACGTCGCCATACCCCGGCAACGACAACTGGCATGTGGTGGCATCCGCCCAAGGCCAGACCGCGCCGAAGTCCGGCACGCTGGCCACCTTGGATCTCGCCACGATCGCGGCGGCCATTCCGGGTGGCGCGTCGGGTGGTTCGGCCGACGCCAACGGCAATCCGAACGAGGATCGTTTCGCGGTGAGAGTGCGAATTGTGGTGACCGACGCCGAGGGCCGCCACGGCGTGTCGCACAAGCAGGTTTTCGTTCACGACGACCCCAGCTTGGTGACGGGCTTTCCGACGCGCATCCCGGGCGTCGGAAGTTCGAGTCCCGTGTTCGCCGACATCGACGGCGTGGCAGGTGACGAACTGGTCGTGGCCACCGATGATGGTTCGGTGCACGCCTACCGTTCGTCGGGTGGCGAGGCCCCCGGGTTCCCGCAGCGCACGCCGGCGGCGACGTGGTGGCCCACCACATCGCCGACCGCCATTGCCGATGGCATCGCGCCCGCCCACAGCGCGGTCGGGGTCGGCGCCCCGGTGATCGCGAACCTGACGGGCGACACTCGCCCAGAGATCGCCGTGACGGACATGGATGGTCACCTCAGCGTCTGGTCGTCGACGGGCACGTTGATCTGGCGTCGATCGGTCGACCCGAACTTCTCGACGCAGTCGGTCACGGACAAGGTCAACCGCTTCAAACGTGGCTTTCTGGCGTCGCCCGCGGCCGGGGACCTCGACGGGAACGGCACCCTCGAGATCGTGGCGGCGGCCATGGACCGTCACGTCTACGCCTGGAACGGCGACGGCTCTCCGGTCGCCGGGTTCCCGACGTTGTTGGTGGATCCGCACCAGGCGAAGACGATCGATCCCGTCACGCATCACGTCGACTTCTACGGTCAACCGACGATTGGTGGCGAACTGGTGGTGACGCCGACCGTCGGCGACATCACTGGTGATGGTCGCGCCGAGATCATCGTCGGCGCGCAGGAGTCGTACCCCGAGCCGGTCGCCGTGTTCCCAGGAATTGGTCTGCCCGGCGTGAGTGGCAACGCCCGCTCGTACGCCATCTGGGGCGACGGCACCGCCCACGTCGTGGCGTCCGATGCAACGCCCGGACACCCGGCTGAGCAGGCGTACCTTCCTGGTTGGCCGGTGAAGTTGGCGATGGTCCTGAACGGGGTGTTGCCCACCATCGGCGACGGTGTGAATGCCCAGGCCGCCATTGGTGATGTGAACGGTGACGGAACGGTGGAGGTCGTGACCTCGTCGTCGGCCGGGCCGGTCTATGCGCTGGATCGTGCGGGCCAGTCGATCCTCGATCCGAACTTCGGTCAACAGGTGGCGTTCTCCTGGTTGGGAACGCCGTTCGGCGGGGCCGCGAACAGCCAGGACGGCGGTTTGATTGCGTCGGCCTTCGGCGGCCCGGCGCTCGGGAATCTGTCGGACGGACCGTCACTGGATGTGTCGGTGCCGACCGTTGGGCTCGGACGAGCGCTGGATCAACTCCTGCCAGGAAAGCAGCGCGGTGACACCCAGCTCTCCGCCTGGAACGGACGAACCGGCGCCATGCTCAATGGGTTCCCGCATCGCACGAGCGACCTGGGATTCTTCATCACCCCGGCACTCGTGGACGTCGACAACGACGGCCATACGGACGTGGTGGCTGCCAACGGTGTCGATCTGCTCGACGGGGTCAACGCCGACGGCAAGGTCGCTACGGGGTACCCGAAACTGACGGGTGGTTGGTCTGTCGGAACACCCGGCTTCGGTGACTTCGACGGCAACGGCACGGCCGAGATGGCCGTGGCGCGACGCGACGGCGTGCTGACCGTGTGGCACACGGCGGCGCCCACATCGTCGCTCACGCAGTGGCCACGATTCGGCCACGACAACCGGAACTCGGGGGACGCCCGTACCCCAACGCGCTCGTTGTGACTCCTACGGGATGTACCCGCCCATCAGGGTCATGACGGTCAAGGCGCACAGTGCGCAACTGCTCACGGCCGCAGTGACCCAGACGGCTCGTTCCGTTCGGACGAGTTGCGCCAGGGCAACGACGAGTGGGAACGCGACGAGCCCGTAGCGACCGAGAGAGTCGATGACCGGAGCGCTCAGGGCGAGCAGCACGGTGGCCAGTGCGTAGGTGCTCCACGACAACGGTTGGCGTCGGAACGCGATGACCGCCAGCATCAGGAATCCCACTGCGAAGGCCAGCGAGGGCGCGTTGAGTTGACTCGTTGTGAGCGTGTCGTGGATGGCGTCCCAGAGTCGCGTGAGTGGATCCTGGAACCCCTTGCGGATGGTCCGTTGCTCCGAAATGGGTTGGGTCCAGGAGCCGAAGCGGCCACCGATGTAGAACAGGTACGAGGCCACGCCAATGACCGGTGCGGCAACTCCCAACGCTCTCAGTGAGCGGTCGTGCCAGTTCGCTCGCGGCCAACCACGCGCAGCCTAGATCACTGCCGGGAGGCACAACAGCACCGCCGTCGGGCGACACAATCCAGCCAACAATCCGGCCAGTGCAGCGAACTCCCAGCGATGACGTTTCATGGCCAGGAACATCGCGAGCGACAGCACCAGCATGAGCGATTCGCTGTAAGCGA
>JBBRSC010000017.1:0-22794 GCA_038245795.1 Acidimicrobiales bacterium | reverse complement strand
CGTCGACAAATAGGTCAAAAGAACCACGACCGCTCAGATCGCCGATCTGGCGACCGACAGGAACGCCATGACAGATCGTCCGGCCAATGAATCGTCCGCCTCGACCGCTCGGCTCGCTGACCTCTCTCGACTCCTGTGGGATCAACGGGGCCTACTCGAGATGTTGGAATTTCGCCTCGAGGTGCAGCAGCTCCTGACCATCGCCGGGAAGGTCGATCGGCTCCCCCTTGCAGTCGACGATGTCGAAAGCATGTTGGATCGAATCCGCATGTCCGAAGATGTCCGCCTCGGCGTCGTCGCGGAATGCTCCGTGGAACTCGGCCTCGGCGTGGGTGCCAGCCTGCGCGAGCTGGCGGCCGTCGCCCCCGATCCGTGGGGACACATCCTCGAGGATCATCAGACTGCGTTGCTGCGGCTGGTCGCCGCCAGCGAGGAGCTCGCCACGTCGAACCGCCAACTGGCTGCCAAGGGAATCGGCGAGGCACGCAACGCACTCGGCCATCTCGGTGGAGCGCCGGTCACTGCCTATGGACGGCACGGCGATCGACCATCGTTGGCGCTTCCCCCGACGCTCGTGGATCGAACGGCATGAACGTGACCACTCCAGTGGGAGGAACTGACCGATGAGCGATTTCGCGGCGCTCCAGACGGCACTGTCGGGTCTGATGGCCCATCGCCGTGCGATGGAGGTCATCGGCCACAACATCGCCAATGCCAACACCGCCGGCTTCACTCGACGCCGCATCGATCTCCAGCCCGCTGGGGGTGCGGCGGCCGGCGGGGTCTGGGCGCGCAGTACCAGCACCGGTGACGGGGTCAATGTCAATGGTGTGACGCGAATGCGGGAGGACTTTCTCGATCTGCGCGTGCGACGAGAACTCTCGACGAATGGCACCACCGATCAGGTCTCCAACATCCTCAACCGGATCGAGCAGACGATGCCCGAGCCGTCGGACACCGGCCTGGCGGCGAAGTTGTCCGCGTTCTGGGGCTCCTGGGATGACGCAGCAGCGAGGCCCGACGATCTCTCGGTTCGTTCCGCGGTGCTCCAACAGGCGGACTCCCTGGCGGGCACGTTCCACACCACCGCCCAACAGTTGCTCGATCTCCGTGATCAACTCGGGTCCGACACCCAGATTGTCGTCGAGCAGGTCAATGCCGATTCGGCTCGGGTCGCTGATCTCAACAACTCGATCGTGGCAGCCAAGGCCGCTGGTGTCGAAGCTGGCGATCTCGAGGATCAACGCGACCTCATCATCGACCGGATCGTCTCGAGTACCGGCGCCACCACCCGAGGACACGACGACGGCAGCGTCGATGTGTTCCTCGGCGGATCTACATTGGTGCGTGGCAACCATGCCGAAGCGATCTCGGTCGTAACCGGGCCGAACCTCGATCCGCCGCTCAACGCGTTGGGCCTGACCAAGACCGAACTCCGCTGGGCGACCGACGGGTATCCGGTGGTGCAGCTGGCCGGTCATCTCGGGGGCAACCTCCAGGGGATCAACACGTTGGTGCCGCAGTACCTGAACCAGTTGAACGGGGTGGCCGCAACCCTCGTCAGCAAGGTCAATGCGTTGCACCAGACGGGCCACGGACTGGGCGCAGGTGACGTGAACCTCAGTTTCTTCGATCCCGTGGGCGTCACCGCCGCGACCCTCTCGCTCTCGAGTGCCGTGGTTGGTCAGCCGTCACGGATCGCGCTGGCGGCCGGCGCCGGTGGAGCACTCGATGGTTCGCTGGGCCATCAGATCGCCGCGGTCGTCGACAGCCAGAACGGGCCGGACGCCCTCCACCGCACCCTGATCGGGCAACTCGGCATCGATGTCCAGTCAGCGCAGCGACGAGCCGATGTGCAATCGAAGATCACCAAGCAGGTCGACTCTGATCGCCAATCCGTACAGGGGGTCAGCATCGACGAGGAAATGACGTCCCTCGTTGCAACACAACGGGCATATGAAGCTTCGGCCCGCGTCATGACCGCCGTCGATCAGTTGCTCGAAACACTCATCACCCGCACCGGCATGGCCGGCCGATAGGAGGGATTGCTCGTGAACCGCGTGACCAGCTTCAGCGCCTCGACGCTCATGTTGTCGAATCTGTTCGACAGCCAACGCGCGTTGATTGCCACCCAACGTCAGATCGCGTCCGGCAAGAAGGTCCAGAAGGCGTCCGATGGGCCAGCGGAAGCGGTGGCATCGCTCGATACGCGCTCAAAACTGCGACGATCCGCCCAGCTCGATCGAAATGCCAATCGCGCCAAGGAATGGCTGCAGGCGGCCGACCAGTCGACCCAATCTGTCATCGACGGCGTCAACCAGGCGCGGGGGCTCCTCGTTCAGGCCAACTCCGGGGCGCTCGACGGTCCCGCGCGCCAGGCCATCGCCAACCAGATTCTTTCGGTGCGCGACTCGCTGCTCGGCACCTCGAATACCTCAGTCCTCGGCCGCCCGATCTTCTCGGGGACTGCCGCCGGCGCGTCGGCCTACGACTCGGCTGGGACCTACCTCGGAGATGCTGGCGGGGTGATCCTCCCGGTGTCGCCGGGAGTGACGGTGCGGGTGTCCCGTACGGGACCGGAGGTCTTCGGCATCTCGAACCCGGGTGATCCCGCCAATGGCGATCTCTTCCAGATGCTGACGAGCTTGTCGGCCAGCGTCGCGTCGAACAACACGACGGCGATCGCCAACGGGTTGAACAGCCTCGACGTGGCATCGACCCGGGTGCAGGGTGTGCAGGTGGAGCTGGGGTCGCGCCTCAATCAGGTCGAGGATCTCCGGACGGCAGCCACCGGGCTCGACAACGAGCTGACGTCGTTCGTGTCCCAGCTCGAGGACATCGACTACGCCGAGGCATCCATCGCTCTCAAGAGCCAAGAAGCGTCGTACCAAGCGGCGCTCCAGGTCACGGCGAAGATCATCCAGCCGAGCCTGCTCGACTTCCTGCGCTGAGCGAGTTCGGCTTCCTGGGATTCGAGCGCGACTTCCTGGCGTGATCGCTCATCTCATGCGGTTGTCGGCCGAAAGATTGCGGAGGAGGTCAGCAGTCAGTGGATGCGTACCAACAGAGTCTGATCGAGGAGCACATGGCACTCGTCGATCACATCGTGCGGCGGGTCGCAGGGAACTTTCCCGCCCACGTCGATCGATCGGAACTCGCGGCTGCTGGGCGACTTGGTCTGACCGAGGCGGCGATGCGCTACGAGCCGAGCTCGGGCGTACCGTTCACCGCCTTTGCCGCCCGCCGGGTTCGAGGTTCCGTGCTCGACGCAATGCGGTCGGCCGACTGGGTTCCCCGCTCGGTTCGAGATGTCGGACGCCGCGCTGATGAGGCCAGCGTCAAGTTGCAGAACGGCACACAGGACACACCAGATGATGACGCCATTGCCCTTCGAATGGGGATCGACGTCGCCCGGCTGAGAGACGCTCGCAGCGCGATCGCCCACGGCAACATCGGAACGCTCGATCGCAGCTCGATCGACGGAACCTCGTCGATCGGTGAACTCCTCAGCGATCCAACGGTGTCGTCGACGGCCGAGATTCTCGAGAACCGGGAGCTTCACGGCTACTTGCGTTCTGCGCTCGCCAGCCTTCCGGAACGACTCCGCGTCATCATCGTCGGCCACTATCTCGAGGGCCGCCCGCTCGAGGAGCTCGCCGACCTCCTCGGTCTCACGGCCTCGCGCGTCTCGCAACTCCGAGCGGACGCTGTCGAGATCCTCCGTGACGGCATCGAGGCGCAGTTCACATCCCTGTCCGTCGATCGCCCAAAGGGTCGGGTCGAGATTCGCCGAGCCCAGTACGCGGCATCGGTGGCCCGCCACTCCGACTGGCGCGCTCGACTCGCACTCAGTCGTTTCGAAGCCCAACGCGCCGACGACAATCCCCCGCACAACGAGGTAGCCCAACGTGTCTGACACGACGACCACCCCCGACCTCCACGACGAGGCCACCACCGCCGAGACCATGTCGGATCTCACGCCGGAGGTCGTTTCGGCCACCCTGATGGAGGCACTCGGATCCGCCGGTGATCCGACCTTCATCGTTGGGCGCATCGGCGTGCAACTCGGTGTCGTGTGGGCCAACCGCGCCTTCGCGGAGACGGTACGCGCCGAGGTCGACGATCTGGCATTGGTCACCATTGGTGAACTCATGGTGTGTCCATATGGGCCATTGCCACTCAATGAACGGCGCTCCGACACCTTCCCGGTCACGATCGTCGGTCGCGACGGGTCGACGGGCTCGTGGCAGGCAACCGCCATTCCGACCGCCATCGGAGGATCGACTGCGTGGGTCGTGGGGCTTCGACCTCCGTCGGCTGATGGTCAGCTCGACGAGCTGCTCCGAGCCAGCGAAGAACGCTTCCGCGCCCTGGCGGAGCGCGCCCCGATCGGCATCTTCTCGTCAGAAGTGGGGTTGCGCTTCGGCTACGTCAATGACGGCCTCGCCGAGTTGGTGAAAGCACCCTCCGAGAAGCTCCTCGGCACGGGATGGATGGACTTCGTCCTGTCCTCCGACCTCGATCAGATCATGTCCGGCCTGCAGTCGACGCTCGAAGGTGTTCCCTTCGACTCTCCCGCCCGGCTGGTCACCGCCGACGGTGACGAACGCTGGGTCAATCTTCGTGCCGTTCCCGTTCGTTCCGTCGGCACCCCCGCCGCCTTCCTCGGCACCATCGAGGACGTAACGGATCGTCGTCGATTCGAGGACCTGTTGGCGTGGCAGGCGTCGCACGATCCGCTCACCCGGCTCCCCAACCGCGCGCAGCTCATGGAGGAGATCACCTCGGCGCTCGCCGACGACACCGACGATCTCGCCGTGTTGTTCTTCGACCTCGACGATTTCAAGATCATCAACGACACCCTCGGGCATCGCGCTGGCGATGAGCTGCTCGTGGTCGTGTCAACTCGTCTCCGCAACACGGTCCGCGATCAGGATCACGTCTTCCGGTTCGCAGGCGACGAGTTCGTCGTGCTCGCTCGGGGTGTCGACGATGACGATCAGGCTCTCGGTGTCGCCAACCGGTTGCGCGAACAGGTCACGCAGGCCGTGATGCTCGAAGGGCAGTCCGTATCGGTGGGGTGTTCGGTGGGCGTCGTCAGGGCGTCGAGCGCCTCGACGGCTGAGGAGATGATCCGCGACGCCGATGTGGCCATGTACCGGGCCAAGCGAGGCGGCAAGGGCTCTGCGGCCATTTTCGATCTCTCGGTCCGCTCCGAATTGGATCGCAACATCGAGCTGATCGCCCGGGTACGGGCCGGGTTCGACCAGGATCTCTTCGGTGTGGCGTATCGGGTCACGGCAACGTCCGATTCGTTGGAAACGACCGGCGTGGACCTGTCGCTGACGCTTCCCGACAGCTGGGACGACACCGATGATGTCGAGATCGCCGCTGTCATCGAGGAGGCCAACGCCCACGCTGAGCTGATCGCGTTCCTCATCGCCCGCGGGGCATCGGAGCTCGGTCAGATCCAGTCCGTCATCGGGTCATGCCGAGTGTCGATCGGCGTCACGGCACGTCAACTGCTCACACCTGGCCTGATCGACAAGATCGCTCGCACCCTCCTGGCCCGGCAGCTCGCCAGTCGTGATTTGGAACTCCGGGTTCCAGAAGAAGCATGGGATCCCCTCGACACGTCGTTGGTCGGCGTGGTGGCTGAGTTGGCGGAGCTCGGGATCGGTATCTCGCTCGATCAGGTCGGCGCCGGTCGTTCGTCGCTGAGCGCCCTGGGTCATCCGGCCATCAGCAGCCTTCGGCTCGCTCCAGCACTGCTCGATTCCGAGAGCCATTCGCATCACGCCGCCGCCCGAGCCATCGTGACTGTTGCTCACGAACTGGGCCGGACCGTCTCCGCCCCGGTCAGCTGCGATGCCGATCTCGCCCAAGCTCGGGCGCTCGGAGCCGATGCCGTCACCGATTCGACTCAACCCGCCGTTGCGCTGGACGCTCTGATGAAGGCCTACAGAACATGAGCGGGCTACTCCGACCTTCAGCCCCCACGCCGGTCGATGTCTCGGATCTCGTCGAGTCGCTGGATGCCATCAGCGTTGCCCGCCCGGCGGCCATTGCAGTGCTGTCGGTCATCGATGATCCGAACACCGATGCGCCGAAGGTGGCGGCCGCCGTCGAGAAGGACCCGGCCTTCGCCACCCAGGTCATGCGCCTGGCGAATTCTGCGTTCTACGGCATGAGCGGTCGGGTCAGCAGTACTGGCTTTGCGGTCACCGTCATCGGTTTCTCAGCCACCCGTTCGCTGGCCGCCGTGACCGCCACGGGCCTCGCCAACGGTGATCGTCCGAAGCCCCCTGGTTTCTGGTTCCACGCGGCAGCTGCTGCGGCGGCGTGTTCGATCGTGGCGCCCCGACATGGTCTCCCCAAGGGCGACGCCTTCGCCGCTGGGTTGCTCCACGATCTCGGCTTGGCGCTCCTCCATGGATTCGACTCCACCACCCATCAGCATCTCCTCGACACGTACGGGATCGACGGATCGGCCTTGAGTCACGCTGAGGAGGAGGCCTTTGGGATGGGACACGATGCCGCGGCGGCGAGAGTATTGGCAGCGTGGCGATTCCCCGAGCCGCTGCGAGAGGCGATCGCCGATCATCACAGCCACACCGCGTCGGATGCCGTCGGTCCCTTCGGCAAGACCATCCGCGCCGGCGACCTGTTGGCAGACCTCGCGGCCGCGCACCTCGAGGAGCGCAAGGCGAGAGCCGCCCTCGATCGCGCCAGGAGCGATCAGAGCGACGAGGAATGGGCCGACGAGGAGTCAGCCGACATCGAGGCCGACGACCCGAGCGCGTTTCCCCTCGACCCTGAGCTCCAAGCCAAACGAGACGAACTCGTCGAAGCACTGGGCGAGCCTGGTCTCGACGAGATGATCGAGGAGACCGCCAGTCGGGCGGCCGAAATCATGGCAAGTCTGACGGTGAACTGATGATGCTGACCGATCTCCAGAGAGAACAGGGATGGTGGCGCGGAGCTGACGGGGTGTCGTACCCGCCGGAGCGGCGCCCCGAGATCTCGGCGAGCGACATCTTGGTCACAGTGATCACAGTCGACCCCGCTCGCAACGTGAGTGCGGCGGTGAAGCGGGGCCTCATCGGTCTCTTCGTCATCTTGGGTCTTGGCTTCGTCGGGTCCGCATTGCAGGGGGGCGACGACACTGCTGTGCTCTCGACGGTCCTCACCCGAGACGAGGCCAACGCGGCAGCGAACGCTTCATCGACGACCACCACCGTTGCTGACACGACCACCACCACCTCGCCGACCACCATCGTGGAACCACCGCCCACCACCGCGGCAGCGCCGGCCCCGGCCCTCGTCGATCTCGCAACCGTGCCCACCACGATTCCTGATGCCAAGCCAAACACCGCGAAGGGCAAGCGCCGCAGCAGTACCCCAACGCCCCCAGTGAGCTGGGGCTTCCCTGCTGCTCCGGCTCCCGCTCCTGCTGTGGCTCCTTCGTCGCCCACGTCTCCTCCCACTGCGGCCAGCTCTGGAAGCTATCCCGTGACGACCCCGCCCGCCGCTCCCTCGCCGACCATTCCTCCGACGTCACCACCGACGACCGTCAATCCCGGGCCGACCGATCCGCCGGTCTCCCCGCCCAACTAGAGCTCATCCTCAAGATTCCAGAGACATCGACCGATCCCATCTGGGCCGGCTGACGGCATCGACGCATGGAGGCGGACATATGACCATCACAGCGCAGACCCAGACGCGATCGCAGGACCTCACGAGGGCCATCGAAGATCTCCGGGCGTCTCGTCCCACGGCGCTGCGGGTCCTTACGCTTGCTGATGATCCGGCAACCGATGCCCACCGCCTTGCGGAGGCCATCGACCTGGATCCCCTGCTCACCGCTCAGCTGATCCGACTGGCCAACTCTGCCGCCTTCGGCATGCAGCAACGGATCGCCAGCACGCAGCACGCCGTGAGCCTGATCGGTTTCGACTCGGTTCGAGCAGTCGCAGCGCTACTCGCTTCGGGTCTGCGAAACCACAAGAACCCCGCGCCCGAGGGGTTCTGGCAACACTCGGCCGCGACCGCCGCCGGGTGTTCGGTCGTTGCCAGTCGTTTCGGACTCCCCCGCGGCGAAGCATTCTCGTTGGGCCTCCTGCACGACCTGGGCACGGCACTCCTGTTCAGCCTTGCCTCCCAGCCGTACCTGGAGCTCCGGGTCGAGGACGAAGATGCCGACGCGCAGTGCATCATGGAACTCCAGGAATTCGGCACCACCCACGCCCAAGCCGCGGCTGAGGTGCTCACCTCATGGAACTTCCCGACACCGTTTACCGATGCCATAGCGGTTCATCATCATCCGGAGATCACCACCCCCCAGAGTCGGGTGCTTCAGGCCGGCGACGCGTTGGCGCATCTGGTCATCGAGCCGTCGGGTCTGGTCGGGGATCGCACCGACTACTTCGAATCGATGGGCATCTCGGCGGACGCCCTCCCGGCGATCACGCAACTGACGTCGGACTACGCCGCTGAGGTGCTCTCCGCCCTGCCTCGCTGACGACCACGGCGCCGCGAACTGGCGTTGAGCGTCGTGTCAGTGGTCGAGGAATCGTGCGATGTACTCGCTGAAGCCCGCTCTGCATTCCTCGGGGTCTATGGCAAAATCCGCGAGGTCGTAGATGAGCCCGCCGTGGCGATCGCGGTGATGGTCCTCCAGATACGAGGCGTGTCCCGCACGGGCACGATCGTCGAGGGGTTGATCCGCCAACCGGTAGATCGACTCGATCGTGGCCAGGTCGTCAGCCATGAAGTCAGTGAACCGCACATCCATGCTCTGGTCGGCCGGCAACAGATCCCGCTCGCGCATCGCGGTCCGCAACATGGTGTGTAGGCGATCCATCCACGAATGCCCGATGGCGACCGGGTCGACCTCCGCCAGCTGCAGGCGTGACGTGTAGGCGAGCATGGTCGCCATCGATGCCGTGACCGCCACCGGATCTCGATGGGTGACGATGACAACGGCATCCGGGAAGACGTTCATGAGCGCTCGGTACTGCTCGAGATGTTGCGGCGACTTGAGGACCCATCGTTCGCCACCCCGCAGGAACGTCAGCACCTTGAGGACGGTCTTCAGGTACTCGTAGTGCGGGGTCTGATCGGCCGCCAGGAATCGGTCGCGCCACGACGGGATCGGGGCCAGTGTCTCGAAGAGCATCGAGGAGAAATCGATCGCCAGCAGCTGGATTTCCTCGTGAACATGATCGACGGTCATCTCGTGCATCCGCTTGAAATACGGGAGGGCCGAATTGAGGAAGTCGATGGCGACGTCGGTGCGCCCACGACGCGGGTCCTCTCCTCCCGGTCCCGCGAGGTCGGTCGGGAGGGCAACGGGCTCGGTGCTCTCCCAGTACGGAAGCGAACGAAGACCCGGATCAGCCGACAACAGGTTGTGGAGGTGGGTCGTACCGGTCCGCGGGAGTCCCGCAATGATGATCGGCGCGACGATCTCGATGTCGTGGATGTCAGGATGACGCTCGAGGAGGTCCGCGATCAGGAGCCGATTGCGGGCGAGCTGGGTGAACATGGCGTGGATCATGATGTGACCCATCGGAGAGAGCTCGGTGTCGTTCGTGTACGCCGTCAGCAAGGCCATCATCGGTTCCCGAAAGGCGGTCCCCCCGAAGTCGGTCAGGGGTCGTTCGTCGGTCGACACATCGGCGATCGCCTGCGAGCAGATGGCATCGACGCTGAGTTCGAGTTCGTCGGCGAACGGGGCGGCCATGGTCATGATCTCGACCACGTCGGCCGAGTAGGTCGGTGACGCCAGATCCTCGATGTGGACCGGCGGGATGCGGTGGCTATCGGCTGGGTTCACCATGATCTCACCTCGGTTGCCGGGAGTACTTCGCACGTCATCGGCTCGGGCGTCGAAGCGGGGACGAACCATCGGAACCAGAGGCGTCCGCTGCCGTGCCCTTGTGTCGAGATCCAGTTCGGATGGCCCGGATCCTCGTCGCTGATGACGACCACCCAGGAACCGTCGGGCTCGTAGACCGTCTGCATGCCGTTGATCGTGACTCGGTCGCGGTCGTAGTTGTAGGTGTGGAGCAACGGGTTCCACAGACAGAGGTTCCAGAATGCGCAGTCCGGCGATCGGCCCCGGATGACGAGTGCCGCTCCTGGCTCGAGGTCGAAGCTGCCCATGGCGTACGACGCGTCTCCGGCCGCCCAACCGAAGGTCGTCGTGGGGACGGGGTACGGCGGCTCAACCGTGTTCACGGCGCCGAAGACGGGCACCGGTACCAGCGCCGCCTGGTCGCGAACCCATGTGAGGGCTGCGGCCATGCGGCGCGCCAGATCAACGTCGGTGAGCCGGTAGGGCGGCGCGGGATCGAGCGCTTCGATCCGCCAAGTCGTTCGCTGATCGCGTTGGGGATCCGCCAGGTAGTCACGCGTGATGCCGACCACTGATTCGGGTTCCGTGACGATGCCTGGCCCATCCATCTCGTGGCCTGCAGGCGCGATCCAGAATTCGAATCGACCCTGCTCATCGAAGGCGAGGTCGAGGTTGTTGATCGATCCGACGATCCGCTCGGAGTAGTGGCCGTCATCGGGTCCGGCGTACACCGTGAGCGAGAGGTACACCGCGTCGCCGCGTTGGCCGCTGACCCGATAGCGCCGCTTCGGATCAATGGGCGTGTGTTGGTAGAACGCATCGGCATTGTCGCCACCCCACTTCTTGGTGGTCCCCACGATGTCGACGAACCGTGGGGCGGCGCCGTCGGACCAGACGAAACAGTCGAGGGCCACCTGGGTGATCGAGAACAGCCACCGATAGGACTCACACGCGCTCTGTTCGTCGGCGCCCATGTCAGGGTGGGTGACCAGCAACGCTTCGAGTGACAGCAATTCGTCGAGCAGCTGGTGGAAGACTGCGCCCGTTGCCCGCCCGTGCGTCTGGCCCTGGATCAGCTCGTGGTTCCCAAGATCGTCGCGGCTCACCGTCGTCTCCCCCCGGAGTTGTTGACGGCAGTGTTCTACACCGATTGTCGATCAGTGAGACGGCGCTCGATCAGTGCTCGATCGACATGAGCGCCGTCAAGAGTTCGCGGCTCGCTGCGCGAGCACCTTCTTGAACATGAACACCGGCAGCAGCAACTTGGTTGCCAGCGATACCGCCCACACAATCACGGTCGCGAGCACCCATGTCGCGATCCCGCCGGAGATCTGCAATCCGCTCGACAGGATCTTCGTCACGATCAGACTGATCAGCGTCGCAACCAGCGCAGTGCTTCCGAGCAGTACGGGCGCTCGTGTGATCGCGACCTGGCGGACAAGCGGGGTGATGAGCATCTCGCAACCGGCGAAGATCGCGATCGCGATCACAAACCCGACCCCGTTGAGACCCATGTCGTCCAGGATCAGTGCCGCAACAATGAGTGCCACTGCGTCGGCGATCAGTGAAATCACGGTGTGAGCGAGGAAGCGCAACATGGATGAGTGGTCCGAATCTGCTGGTGGTCGGTGAGCACCCGAACACTACCGAGGCGCTGACCGCGGACTCGTGACGTCCGGCGGCGGCGACGCCGGCCCGAAGCGATGCCGAGTTCGCCGTCGCATCGACGATGATGGGCGGATGGCCTTCGGATTTTTCCAGCGTTTCCGAGGTCCCGCCGCGGCGCCATCCGCGGCCAGCTATGCCGCAGCAACGCAGGTTTCATCGTGGTCCTGGCTCGATGCCGGTGGTCGTGACCAGCTGGTGGCCGACACCGACGCTCTGGTGGCATCGTTCACGTGGGAAGCAGCCCGTGACTTTGTGTTGACCGACAGCATCCGGGCGACCATTGCGGCGCATGCCGCGGCACTCACGTTGGCGCTCGGGTTGGACTCATACCGAAATGTGAGTTCGGTGATTGTGCATCCGTCGACCATCCAGATGCGCGGCGAGCATTCGGTCGGTCCGGGTCTGATGTCGAATGGCCCCGTGGATCTGTTGGGACAAGCCCACCTCCGTGGTCCCGTACTGATCGCCTGGGACACAGCCCTCGACCAGTCGCGGCACCCCGAGCGCGGGCACAACGTGATCTTTCACGAGTTCGCCCACCATCTCGACATGCTCGATGGTTGGATCGACGGCACACCCCCTCTGCCAACCGATGCCCGGGGTCGTTGGATCGAGGTGTGTACCGCGGCGTTCGAGCGCCTTCGTCACGGCGACACCGCTGATGGGTTGCTCGACGGATACGGCGGCACCGACCCGGGTGAGTTCTTCGCGGTGACGACCGAGGTGTTCTTTGCCCGCCCGATCGAGCTGGCAACGTCGCTCCCCGAGCTCTACGCGGTGCTCGCCGATTACTACCGACAGGACCCCGCAAGCGTCAGATGATCGCTTGCGTGCCGTCTCTACTCGCCAGCCGTGCCGTCGATGGATTCGCGAATCAGGTCCGCGTGACCGTTGTGCCGGGCGGTCTCCTCAATCATGTGGAGCAGGATCCAACGCAATGTGTAGTGCTCCGTTCCTTCACGATTGCTCGCCACTGACCGGGCTGACGGATCGCCGATGTCAGCAATGACGGCGCGACTCCGTCCACACGACTCGGCATACAACGCACGCAGCTCGTCGGCGGTGTCGGAGGGCGCCGAATGGAACTCCCAATCAGGATCATCGTCGAAGGGCGCAAGAGTCCACGGCTCACCTTCAGCCCGACCAGCCATACGGTTGGTGAACCAACAGTCCTCGACATAGGCCATGTGTTTGACCAGACCGGCGATCGTGAGTTCGCTTGGTCCGAGCCGCTGGCCGAGTTGGTTCTGCGACAGACCATCGAGCTTCGCGGTGAGCGTGCTGCGGTGGTAGTCGAGGAACTCGCACATCATGGTGAGTTCGTCGTTGTCGAGTTGGGGATCGATGCGTTCCACGCTGGTCATGGATTGAACGAGTCGGGGTCGGGACCGAATCGCTTCGACGTGTTCAACGTGCCGATTTTCGCAACATCGTCGTCGCTCAGCGAGAACCCGTTGACATCGAGATTCTGTCGGATCCGAGATGGCGTCACCGACTTGGGGATGACGACCGTTCCGCGATCGAGATGCCAACGCAACACCACCTGGGCCGCCGACACATCGAGTCGTTCAGCGATGTCGACGAGCAGAGGATTCTCGAGGATGCCGCGCCCCTGGCCGAGCGGCGACCACGCTTCGGTCGCGATTCCCAGTGAGTCGTTGTACGCATGGAGATCGTTCTGGGGGAAGTACGGATGGGCCTCGATCTGGTTGAGCGCTGGCGTCACACCGGTTTCGGCGATGACCCGATCGAGATGTGTCGGATTGAAATTCGACACCCCGACCGACCTGATCCGTCCAGCCTCCTGGAGGTCGATCATCGCCCGATAGGTCTCGACGTAGAGATCGTTCGAGGGCACCGGCCAGTGGATGAGATAGAGGTCCAACACGTCGAGTCCCAGTCGTGTCATCGACGAGTCGAACGCCCGCATGGTGCTCTCGTAGCCCTGGTCGGTGTTCCAGAGCTTGGTCGTCACGTAGATCTCGTCGCGCGGAACCGTCGCCGCCGCCAGCGCACGGCCGACGCCGCGTTCGTTGCCGTAGATCTTGGCGGTGTCAATACTCCGGTACCCGGCGGTGAGTGCCTCGGTCACCGCCGCCTCGGCCCCTTCGTCATCAATCTGGAAGACACCGAATCCGATCTGCGGGATGGTCGTCCCGTCGTTGAGTGCGATGTTCTGGATCGGGCTACTGGTCATGCTCACTTCGGACATCGATCGAGCCCCGCACGGATCAGCGTTGCGAGGACCTTGGCACCGTCGCCATTCGGGTGCACCGTATCTGAGGTCAACGTCTCCTTGCCGCCATGAGCGGCCATCGCGTCCGACACGGCCGCATTCCAGTCGATCAGATCAATGCGGGTATCCGATGCCTTGATCTGCACGATGGCCGCGTTGAGCAGGCCAGCCCTGGGCGCCACCGGTTTCCCGGCGTCGGTCATGTGGCTGTTGATGGTCACGAGATGCACGCATTTGGCCTTCGGGAACTGAGCAACAAGATCCCGAAGGTGTTGCGCGGCCTGATCCAACGGATCCTTCTTCAGCACGTCATTCGATCCGAGTTCGATGACCACCTGTTCCGGGTTGCGTTGCGCGGCCTTCTGCGCAGCGGGGATCATCTCGCCGGCGGTGATGCCCAGAACCGCAGCGATATCTGGCGTGTAGGCCCGTCCGAGCGCCTCCTTGATCTGGTCGTTGCTGACCACCGTGATCGAGTCACCGAGCAGCGCCACGTCGGGGCCGGTTCGCAGCTTCCACCACGCCAAGCCAGCGACCAGAAGTGCGATCGGTAGCAACAGGATCAGGACACGCGACGAGGAGACTGTTCGGCTCATGGGCGTGAGATACCCCGCGACGGTCCGGGCCATACCGGCGTGCATGCGCTCACGGTTCCATCACAACCCATCCCCGCCGTTGGAGTTCGGCTGCCAAGGTTTCCGACGGCATCTTTTCCAACAACTTGATCCGCTCAACCTCGCGTCGATCGATGGGTGGCGGCCGGGGTGGTGCGGCTTCGATCGACGCGTCGTCCTGTTCAACTTCGGCCTCGGCCTCCAGACGAGCAATGAGATCGTCGGCTTCGTCGCGGGTGAACTTGCCGCCGGCTTGGCGTTGGGTGAGCCCCAGCGGCCCTCGGGCATCGCGAAAGTCGGTGTGCCCGGCCGCGTTGATCAGGGCGGTGAGATCCTGGACCTGCCGACCGGTCGCAGGTGGACCGGATTGTTGACCGAATGCCATGGCGCAATCTTCGCAGGTGAGTGCGACACCTCCGCCCTCGCTACCAAGACACCGCCGAACTGTGAACGCTGAACCACCTACTCGGTGGTTCAGCGTGCGCAGTTCGGCCAGAATCCATCCATGTGCGCCTTCTTCAATCACGCCGGGGCGTCACCGCCATCGAGCGCCGTTGTCGATGCAATGGTCGAACATCTGCGGCGCGAGTCCGACATCGGCGGCTACCACGCTGCGATCGAGGCAACCGATGCGTTGGGCCAGCTGCGTGGGGATCTGGGCGTGCTGCTCAACGCCAGCGCTCACGAGGTCGCGCTGACCACGGGTGCCACGGACGGCTGGGAGCGCGCCTTCTGGTCGGTGATCACCCGGCGTCTGGCTGATCGGCGGGCGGGGTCCCGCATCGAGATCGTCGTGGATCAGTTCGCCTACGCGACGGTCTGGAGCGCCATGCAGCGCTGGTCGCTGCTCGAACCGATCAGGTTGATCGTTGCGCCCTCGCTCCCGCAAGGAACCGTCGACATCGATAGGCTCGGCCAGGTCGTTCGCAACGGGACAGCGCTGGCGGTGCTGACCCACATCCCGACCCACGTCGGCACGGTGACCGATGTGCGCGCCGCGATTGTCGCCCTTCGCGCACTGGCGACGGACGTTGTCGTGTGTGTCGATGTCTCGCAGAGCATCGGCCAACTCCCGATCGACGTCGTCGACATCGATTGCGACGTGGCCTTCGCGCCCGGCCGGAAGTTCCTCCGCGGGCCACGGGGAACCGGCGTGCTCTTCGTCCGTTCCGCGCTCGCTGATTCGCTGATTCCGTTGTCGCTGCCCTATGGATCCGAAGTCGTTGGCGACCAAGTCCTCGGGATGCCCGAGGGCGCGCGACGTTTCGAGGTGTTCGAGCGATCGATCGCATCGCTCGTCGGCTTCGGCGTGGCGACCGCCGAGTTGCTCGACATCGGTCCGACATCGGTGGCCGACGCAGTTGCCATTGCGAGTCGCCGAGTCGTTGCGCTGATCGATCATCATCCACAGCTGACGCTGACCGGCACCCGTGACGACCGAGGCATCATCTCGTTCGTCCATACCCATCGGGAACCCGCCGAGGTCGCAGCGCAGCTCGACAGCTTCGGTGTCACGGCCTGGGTCAATCCAGCGGCCGGTGCTCCGCTTGATGCAACAACCCGGGGCCATCTGCCATCGGTCCGGTTGTCACCACACCACAGCACCACCGAGAACGAGTTCGAGCATCTCGCTGTAACACTCCAGGCGTTTGGATGACGGAATCGGAGGGCACCTCCCGGACCCCAAGAAACGTGGTCACCATGCCAACACCTACTCTCGCTGTCTTCCTCCCTGCCGAGTCCGCGCAGCGGGCGCTCCTCCACGATGCTCGTCGCGCATTCTCCCAGCGACCAAATGAGCTCCCGCCGAAGTGGTTCTATGACGAGCGGGGCAGCAAGCTTTTCGACGAGATCACCCGATTGGATGAGTACTACCCCACCCGACGGGAGCGCTGGATTCTCGACCGGTACGCCAACGACATCGCCGCGTTGACTCGCGCCGATACGCTCGTCGAACTCGGTTCGGGAACGTCGGACAAGACCCGCCTGCTGATCGACGCGCTCCGTCGGGCGGGCACCCTGCGCCGATTCGTACCGTTCGACGTGTCGGTCGAGGTGTTGAGCGAAGCGGCCAACACGCTCGCTGACCGGTATCCCGACATCGAAGTTGAAGCAGTGGTTGGGGACTTCGAGCTCCACCTCGGGCATCTCCCGTCGGGGAATCGGCGACTCATAGCGTTCCTCGGAGGCACCATTGGAAATCTGTATCCCGAGGAACGTGCAAGCTTTTTGGGGGCGCTCCGCGACTTGTGCGGTCCCGACGACGCCATTCTCGTTGGCACGGATCGCGTCAAGGACCCCGCCCGTCTGGTGGCCGCCTACGACGACGCCTCAGGAGTAACCGCTGCGTTCAACCTGAATGTTCTGCGGGTCGTAAATCGGGAACTCAACGCGAACTTCGACGAGGAGCGCTTCCAACACGTCGCCCGCTATCACGAGCACGGAACCTTCATCGAGATGGCGCTGCGGTCCACGATCGATCAGACCGTGCGGATCGAAGCCCTCGACATGGATGTCCCCTTCGAGGCGGGCGACGAGATCCGTACCGAGATCAGCACGAAGTTCACGCTGACGCGCTTCGGCGACGAACTCAACGCCGCGGGGTTCTCCCGGACGACACCGTTTTGTGATCTCTCAAACGATTTCGCGCTCTGGCTGGCGCGCCCGTGACCCACCTCGACTTCCGCTCGGTCCGCCGTCATACCGACCATCTGACCGAGCCGCTGTCAGCGGAGGACCAGACGATCCAGTCGATGCCGGATGTGTCGCCGACAAAGTGGCACCGGGGTCACACCACCTGGTTCTTCGAGACATTCCTGCTGTTGCCACATGCGCAGCGTTACGCCGCCATCGATGACAGCTTCGCGTACCTGTTCAACTCGTATTACGAATCCGTCGGCGAGCGTCATCCGCGCGCCCAACGCGGACTGATCACCCGCCCGTCGGTCGACGAGGTGGACGCCTACCGACGACAGGTCGATGCCTCGGTCCTCGAGTTGATGGCGCAGCCGGGAGGAGATCGATTCGATGACATCGTCCAGCTCGGACTGCATCATGAGCAGCAGCATCAGGAGCTTCTGCTCATGGACATCCACCACGTCCTCGCCAACAACCCGAGCCGCCCTGCATACCGATCGAGACCTTCGACGACCTCCGGCGCCGTGGCGGTTTCGACGTCGTGGCGCAGCATCGCCGAAGGTCTCTATGAGATCGGCCACGACGGGTGCGGATTCGCATTCGATCACGAAGCACCGCGGCATCGGGCGTGGTTGGAGTCGTTCGAGATCGCCGATCGGTTGGTCACCTGCGGCGAGTGGGAGTCGTTCATTGCAGACGACGGCTACCGCCGCCCCGAGCTGTGGATGTCCCAGGGATGGGCGACGATTCTCGGTCAACGATGGTCGGCCCCGATGTATTGGGAACGCAATGGCGACGAGTGGTGGGTCAAGACCCTGGACGGGTTCGGCCGAATCGAGCCCGACGAACCGGTGGCGCACATCAGCTGGTACGAGGCTGACGCCTTCGCTCGCTGGAGCAACGCCCGCCTCCCGACCGAAACGGAATGGGAGGTGGCCGCAACTGGAGCGCCAGCCCATCTGGACATGGACCGCACCGCCGCCCTCCGCGCACGGTCCCGACTCACCTCGACCGATCAGCAGTGGCACAACGTGTAGTGGACATGGACGGGCAGCGCCTTACGTCCGTATCCCCGATTTCAAGCCGCCGAGGGGGCGCTCGGTGAGTACAACGGCAAGTTCATGATGAACCAGCAGGTGCTTCGGGGAAGTTGCTTTGCCACTCCCCCGGGGCACGCCCGCGACACCTACCGGAACTTCTTTCCAGCCGATTCCCGTTGGATGTTCTCGGGGATCCGACTCGCTCGCGATTGACACCGCTCGACGGCCGAACTGTGAACGTTGAACCACCTACTCGGTGGTTCAACGTTCACAGCTCGGCCTGGGTGCCGGCGGAGAGCGGGCCGAACCGACCGCAGTTCGGTAGGATTGGTGCGACCTGAGGGGGTCTCCATCATGAGCACCACGTTCCGCAAAGGGCTCGTCGCCCTTGTCGCACTCACGCTGGCTGGGACGATGCTCACCAGCTGCGTCAACGGACGCGCTGGTGGTCGGTGCCGAACCACCGACTTCGGCCAAGACGCCACCTATGTATTGGTGTGCCGCAGGGGCCGCTGGCAACGGTCGGCGACCAAGGCTCAGGTCGCCGCGCTGATCGTCGCCATCCTCAAGGCCCGGACAACGACGACGTCCACCCCAGCTCCCCCGTCGCCGGTCTTCATCCAGGTCGCTACGGGCAATACGTTCAGCTGCGCTCTGCGCTACGAGGGCAAGGTGTGGTGCTGGGGCACCAACACCGACGGCCAACTCGGCAACGGCACCGTCGTCGCATCCAACAAGCCCGTCGTGGTCAGTGGCATCACGACCGCGGCATCGTTGTCGGCCGGCCAGGACCATGCCTGTGCTCGACTCGTCGACGGAACTCTCAGGTGCTGGGGGGCCAACTCGGCAGGTCAACTCGGCGACGGCACCACCACCAACCGATCCACCCCGGTCGCGGTCGCTGGAATTTCCGGTGCCAGTGCCGTCACTGCTGGCGCTGCTCATTCGTGCGCTCTCGTCACGGGCGGTACCGCGAAGTGTTGGGGCGAGAACGCCAATGGCCAACTCGGCAACAACACCGTCACTTCATCGACCTCGCCGGTCACGGTCAGCGGGCTGGCGGGCGCGACCAGCATCAACGCCCGAACCACACACACGTGCGCCGTGATCGCGGCCGGCGCGGTGAGGTGTTGGGGGAACAACGGAACGGGACAGCTCGGCGACGGCACCACGACTCAGTCACCCTTGCCCGTCAGCGTCAGCGGACTGCTCGGCGCCCAATCAGTCGCCGCTGGCGCCACGTTCACGTGCGCTCAGCTCACCGGCGGTACCGCCAAGTGCTGGGGCAACAACTTCTTCGGAATGCTGGGCGACGGCACCACCAATAACTCGAATGTGCCGGTCACGGTCACCGGACTCGCCGGGGTCACCGCCATCTCGTCGGGCACCGACCACGCATGCGCTGTCATCGCTGCTGGCGCCGTGAGGTGTTGGGGCTTCGGCGGCAACGGTCGACTCGGTCGAGGTTCCGTCGCTGACTCATCCACACCGGTTGCCGCGACCGCGATCAGTGGCGCCATCAGCATCAGCGCCGGATGGCTTCAGTCGTGTTCCGCGTCAGCAACGTCGGTCTCATGCTGGGGTGACAACGCCAGCGGCGAACTCGGCAACGGCACCAACACGAACTCGAACGTGCCGGTCACGGTGTCTGCGCCCTAAGGGGTGTCTGCGCCCTGACTGGGCGTCAGCGCTTCCGGCGGCGGGGTGGCGTCGGCGTGAGCGCCCGATCCCGGAGTTCGTGGATGCTTGCGGCAGTGGCGTCTGCCACGATGTCGACGTCCGTCGAGGTGTCGTAGTCCCCTGTGATTCCGAAGCAGAGGTGACCGTTGTAGGAGAGGATGGCCGTCCCCACCCGAATGCCCTGGCTGATCGGGACGTACGGCCGGTACTCGACCATCTCGCGTCCCAGGCAGTACAACGGGAACTGCGGTCCGGGCACATTGGTGGTCACCGTGTTGACGACGCGTTGAGGCAACCGCTGCTCAGATTTCATCGCCAAACGCGTCGCCATTCCCACGAGCATCGGTGGTGCAAGGTTTCCGATCAATGTCAGCGTTTCGCCGGCCTCCGCCATGTGCGACCCCTTCAGGTCGCTCATCTGTTCGTGCACTGCTGCCAGTCGTTCGACGGGGTCGCTGATGTGGACCGGCAGCTCGTACAGCAGGGTCGAGACACGGTTGTCCGGGATGCCGCGTCCGTCCGCATGTCGCACGGACACCGGCACCATGGATCTCACGATTGAGGTGTCCGGGTCTTCGCCGCGGGACTCGAGGAGCGCACGATAGCCGCCACTCACCGCAGCCAACACGACGTCATTGATGGTGCCACCGAATGTCGAGCAGATCGTCCGGATATCCCCGAGGCCGACCGACGACGACGCCCACACGCGGTGCGGTCCAATGGTTCCTTCGATCGACGACTTAGGCGTCATCGACAGGTTCTTCACGAAGCGCAGTAACCCCTCACCAGTGTCTGAGATTCCCCGAATGGTGCCTCGTGGATTCAACAGGGCCCGGGGCAGTTTGAGCGCCCAGTCACTGAGGTCGCCGACCAAGCCCGTCCATGCGTCGAGCACCATGGCCACGCCGGCCGGTTCAGGTTCGGGTTCCCACGGTTCGGGGTCGCCCACCGACACGTCGGGTTCGACATCGAGGAGCGCCGCCAGCAGTTCGACTCCCGCCATGCCGTCAACCATGCAGTGGTGGACCTTGAAGATCAACGCCCAACGCCCCTCCGCGAGCCCTTCGACCAACGTTGCCTCCCAGAGCGGCCGATCACGATCGAGCGGTTGGGACATCAGACGACCCACGAGCCGCGACAGCGTCGCGTTGTCGCCGGGGGCCGGCAACGCGCTGTTCCTCACGTGATAGTCGAGATGAAAGTTCGGATCGTCCAACCAGACGGGGCGACCGAGCTCGAGCGGAACCGTGCGAACACGTTGGCGATAACGGGGAACCACCTGCAGCTTCGAAGCGATCAGCGCTTGGATCTCCTCCAGCGAGGGCGGTGGATTGTCGAAGATGCAGACGCCACCGATGTGCATGTGCGCGCGGTCATCCTCGAGATGGAGAAATTCGGCGTCGAGTGAGCTGAGTCGATCCATGTGGCCTCCGTCGTGACGCGCTCCCAGGGGTGTGGGTGTTCCGCGAGTTGTCAACCGATCATCCGCCACAATTCCGTCGTCGGGCAGAGGCAAAGGTCCTCAGATGCGCTGGTGACTATTCAATCGCCCGGTGACTACGAAATCGACTGGTGTCGCCGGACGTCGACGCGGCGGGCGACGAAGACACGGGCCACGACGAGCAGCGCGAGGCCGTAGATCGCCGTCTGGAGGAGCGGGGCAGCAATGGCGCCTTGGGCATCGAGGCTCGAGGCGATGATCTGGCGTGGGCTGTGGAACGGCAGGATCCTGGCAATGAACGACTTGGGGTTGGCGGACAGTTGTAGGCCGATGACGCCGATGAGCACCAACGTGCCTTCAAGCTCGCGTGGCAGCGCGGCACCGACGGCCAACCCGAAGGGAACCGATTGCAGAGCAACCACTGCGACGCCGAGCCCGAGAACGAGCGGTCGCGCCGGATGCGAGATGAGTGCCATCAGGACGCTGAAGGAGACAGCGATCATGAGGCCGAACGGACCGAGAAACAGCAATCGGCCGAGCAGCAGTTCGAGCGGCGAGTAGCCGCCCAGTACCAACCGCTGATCGACCTCGCTGGACGACAGAATCGAGAACAACGTTGCGCCCGACACCGAGAACGACATCCCCACGCCGCCGGCGAGGACGGCCGTGGCACCCGATCCCATCGACGCGAAATAGAAGCTGAGCGGCAGGGCCACCAGCAGGGCAATGGCCGCGTGCCTTCGCGTCAGGTCGCGGCCGTGCATCTCCGCCATGATCACGATGCGTCGCAACGAGCTCATCATCTCATCACCGGGCTCGCGTGGTCATCGATCATCGTCCGGATCCGTGGCGGGATCGGGACGGATGAGCGGGCAGTTCGATGACCCGGTCGACGCGCTCCAACTCAGCCAGCATGTGGGTGACGACAACGACGGCCTTGCCCTCGTTTCGCCAACGTTCGCAGTGATCCCAGAAGTTCACGTAGGTGCCGCGGTCGAATCCTTGATACGGCTCGTCGAGAAGGAGGATGCTGGGATCGGTGAGCAGCGCCAACGCCAGATTGAGTTTCTGGCGGGTACCACCGGACAGATCTCTCGTGACCGCCCGGTCGTCCATCGGGAAGCCGAACTCAGCGAGGACTTCGTGGCCGCGGCTCAGGGAATCGGCCCGGCTGATCCCGGCGCCGCAACCGAACATGACGAGATGGTCATCTGCGGTCAGGAGCTCGAACAGTCCCGGTGATTGCGGGCAGTACCCGATGCGACCTCCGACCCGGACGTCTCCGCTCTCGGCGCGGATCAGTCCTGCGCAGATCTGCATCAGCGTCGATTTTCCCGCGCCGTTCTCGCCGGTCAACGCGACCACTTCGCCCGCCGCCACGGCCAGATCAACGTCTTCGAGGATGGTCGTCCGGCCAAAGCGCTTGGCCACCTGCGAGACCACCAGTAGATCGACCATCGATCACTTGTCTAGTCGGTTCAACTGGAACGGTCCGATCGAACCCGCCTCATACGCTCTCATGCCAGCACCGCGGCGCGCATCGCGCGAAGCGGGGCTCAAGGTGGCCTTCTCGGGGTAGAAAACGATCCATGGCAACAACCAACGACGACGCAGAGCCG
>JBBRSC010000016.1:0-23162 GCA_038245795.1 Acidimicrobiales bacterium | reverse complement strand
CTGGCAGCCTTCACCGTGCACGGCCAACCCGCCGTTCCCGATGGCGATATCGTCGTGATCTTCCCGCCTCGGGAACAACTTCTTGACGTCGTGACTCAACTTCGTAACGACGGGTTCTGGCAATGCCTCGATCTGTGTGTCGTCGACTTCCTGACCCACCCGGCACGACCGGCGCTCGCCGATGGTGTAACTCCTGAACGGTTCGAGGTCGTTGTGTTGTTGATCAATCACACGGCCAGGACGCGGCTCCGCCTTCGGGTGCAGATCCCCGAGAACGAGCCGACGTGTCCCACCTTGTTCCGGTTGCACCCGGGCACTGAGGCTATGGAACGCGAGGCCTTTGACCTGTTCGGCATCGTCTTCGACGGCCATCCCGACATGACCAGGATTCTGCTGCCCGACGACTGGGAAGGCCATCCGCTCCGCAAGGACTACGCCATCGGCCAGATTCCGGTCCAGTTCAAGAACTCGATCGCGCAGGGATAGCCAGCATGTCCACCACGTCGACACCCACTTCTCCGCTACCACCAGCTGTCTCTCCCACTGAAGAACTCGACGACGCCCTGCAACGGCTGACATCGGACGAGTCGGTCCTCCGTTGGTCGGAGACCGAAGCTGAAGAGCGCTCCGGCTACCAGGCTCCCACCGAGGAGGGGGCCGGCGAGCGGATGGTCATGAACATGGGTCCGCAGCACCCCTCGACCCATGGCGTGTTGCGCCTGGTCCTGGAGCTGGATGGCGAGGTCGTCACCCGTTCGAAGCCCGTCATCGGGTACCTCCATACCGGCATGGAAAAGACCGGCGAAGATCTCACCTACGTACAGGGCGCCACCAACGTGACCCGTATGGACTACGCCTCGCCGCTCTTCAACGAGCTGGCCTTCTCCATGGCGACCGAGCAGTTGCTCGGAATCGAAGTCCCCGAACGCGCCCAATGGATTCGCATGCTGATGTGCGAAATGAACCGTCTGTCGTCGCACATGTTGTTCATGGCCACCAACGGCATGGACCTCGGAGCGGTCTCCATGATGTTGTACGGCTGGCGGGAACGCGAGGAGATCCTCCGCTTCTTTGAGATGGTGACCGGCCTGCGCATGAACCACAACTACATCCGCCCCGGTGGGGTCGCAGCTGATCTGCCGCCAGGATGGAGTGACGAGGTCCGCCGGGTGCTGGATCCGCTCCCGGCACGTCTCGAGGAGTTCGACACCCTCATGACCGGCCAACCCATCTGGCGCGATCGCCTCCAGGGAATCGGTGTCATCACGGCCGAGGAGTGCCTGGCGCTCGGAACTACTGGGCCCATCCTTCGTTCCACCGGTTTCGCGTGGGACCTCCGTCGTGACATGCCGTATCTCCGGTACGACGAGGTCGATTTCGACGTGTGCGTTGGAACCTACGGCGATTGTTTCGACCGCTACGCCATTCGATTGGCCGAGATCGGCGAGTCGATTCGCATCGTGTACCAGATTCTCGACAAGATGCCGGCCGGTGATTATCGGATCCAGGACAAGAAGGTCACCCCACCACCACGAGCCCGAATCGACGAATCGATGGAGGCTCTCATCCATCACTTCAAGATTTTCACCGAGGGCTTCAAGGTGCCGGCTGGGGAGACCTATGCAGCGGTGGAGAGCCCTCGTGGTGAACTCGGGGTGTACATCGTGTCCGACGGCTCCGGGAAGCCATATCGCATGCACGTTCGTGGACCGAGCTTCGTGAATCTCCAGACCCTTCCCCATCTGATGAAGAACTCTCTGATCGCCGATACCGTTGCCATCGTGTCGTCGGTCGATCCCATCATGGGCGAGGTCGATCGCTGATGGCCCGCTTCACTCAGCAGAACGAGGCGATGGCTCGTGACATCGTGACCCGCTATCCGCGTGCCAAGTCGGCAACCATCCCGTTGTGCCATCTCGCTCAGGAGCAGGACGGTTACCTGGCCGAGGATGCGATGGTCCACGTTGCGGAACTCGTCGGAATCACTCCCGCCGAAGTGATGGGGACAGCCAGCTTCTACGAGATGTTCAAGCTCCATCCCGTCGGGAAATTCGTGGTCAACGTCTGCACGAACATCTCGTGTCAGCTGGTCGGTGGCGAGGAACTCCTGGATCATGCCTCGTCGACGTTGGGTATCCGTCCGGGTGGCACCACGGCCGACGGCATGTTCACGCTCGAAGATGTCGAATGCATTGCGGCCTGCACCGAGGCTCCTGCCTGTCAGGTGAACTACCGCTACTTCCATCAGGTGAGCAACGACCAGTTCGATGACCTGATCGCGGAGCTGCGAGCGGGTTCCCGCTCGGACGTCCCAGCTCACGGAACACTCGGCAAGGTCCGTCAAACGTTGCCCTCCGATCAGATCGCCAACGTCACTCCCCCCGAGCAGCAGTCCGAACCCGTGTGGATCCGACGCCATCGCGAGAGCGCCGAAGCAGCCGCTGCTGCCGCGCCGACCGGCGGGGTTTCCGCATGACTGACACCCCGATGATTGTCAGCTCGCGTTGGGACGAACCAACTGGCCACACGCTCGACGGCTACCGCTCCACCGGGAGCTACACGGGCTATGCGGCACTCGAACGCGCCCTGTCGATGTCGCCAGCGGAACTGTCCGCCGAGGTCAAGGGCGCCACGCTGCTGGGTCGCGGCGGCGCGGGCTTTCCCGCCGGGGTCAAGTGGGGCTTCTGCCCGCCCGGTGTGTGGCCCCGCTATCTCGTCGTCAACGGCGACGAGTCCGAGCCGGGCACGTACAAGGACCGGATCCTGATGGAGCGTGATCCCCATCAGCTCATCGAGGGGTGCCTAATAGCGGCCTATGCGATCGGGTGTGCCCAGGTCTTCCTGTATGTCCGGGGCGAAATGGCTCATGCTCAGGAACGCCTTGCCGTCGCTCTCAACGAGGCCTACGCCGCCAATCTGGTCGGCAAGAACATCATGGGCACCGACTTCAGCGTCGACATCGTCTTGCACTGGGGCGCCGGGGCGTACATCGTCGGCGAAGAGACAGCGCTCATCGAGTCACTCGAGGGCAACCGCGGGATGCCCCGATTGAAGCCGCCGTTCTTCCCAGCTGCCAAGGGCCTCTACATGAAGCCGACGATCGTCAACAACGTCGAGACCCTCGCCAACCTTCCGTGGCTGGTGCTCAACGGGATCGAGGCGTACACGGCGATCGGCTCCGAGGCCTCGCCAGGAACCCGTCTGGTCTCCGTGTCCGGCCACGTCAATCGGCCGGGTGTCTTCGAGATCCCCCAAGGCACCACGACCTACCGCGAGCTCTTCGAAGATGATCGGTACTGCCGTGGCATCCGGGATGGCCACGAGCTCAAGATGTTCATTCCTGGCGGCGCGTCGGCTCCGTGGTTCTTCCCCGAACAGATCGATCTGCCGCTCGAAGGCAAGGTCGTGAGCGGCGCTGGTTCGATGCTCGGCTCTGGTGCCATCGTCGTGATGGACGAGACAACCGATGCGGTCAAGGCGTGTCTGCGGATTGTCCGCTTTTTCGCCCGCGAATCCTGCGGCAAGTGCACCCCGTGTCGAGAGGGGACGTCGTGGGAAGAGAAGATCCTCCAGCGCATCATGGACGGCCACGGTCGACCCTCCGACATTGATGCGTTGCTGGACATTGCCGACAACATCTCACCGGGGCCGTATCCCGTCGCCTCGCATCCCGACGCCGGGCTCGAAGCCATACCGTTCCCGCCTCGCCAGACAACCATTTGTCCGCTGGGACCCTCGTCGGTGGCGCCCATCACCTCGGCGATTCGTCGATTCCGCCATGAGTTCGAGGCCAAGATCACCAAGCGCGATCTGATCGCCGTGTCGGCCGGAGCCCACTCATGAGCGAACCGCCCCGCAAACCTGTCATGACCGAGGCCATTGCGGTCACGATCAATGGCAAGGAGATCGAAGCCCAGAAGGGCGAGCTCCTCATCGACGCTGCGCAACGCAACGGGACCTACATCCCGCGCTTTTGTTACCACCCGCGCATGACGCCGGTGGGCATGTGTCGGATGTGCCTCGTCGAGGTGGACACCGGTCGTGGGCCGGCCCTTCAGCCGAGCTGCATGATCGAGTGCGCGCCGAACATGGTGGTCGATACCGAGTCCGACAATGTCCGTAAGGCGCAGGATGGCGTCCTCGAGTTCCTGCTGATCAACCATCCGTTGGATTGTCCCGTGTGCGACAAGGGTGGCGAATGTCCCCTGCAGGACCAGACCATGGCCTACGGCCCGGGTGAGTCGCGATGGGTCGAAGAGAAGCGCCACTACACGAAGCCGATCGCCATCTCCGAGACGGTCTACCTGGATCGTGAGCGCTGCATTCTCTGCGATCGCTGCACACGGTTCGCCGATGAGGTGGCGGGGGACCCGCTGATCCACTTCATGGATCGTGGCGCCGCGACGCAGGTCAACACGTTCCCGGGCGAGCCGTTCAGCTCGTATTTCTCGGGCAACGTCGTGCAGATCTGCCCAGTGGGCGCTCTGACTGCCAAGCCCTATCGCTTCAAGGCCCGACCCTGGGATCTGGAACAGGTCGAGTCGACGTGTCAGGGTTGCTCGGTGGGTTGTCGCATCACGGTGGAGTCCTCGCGAGATCGGCTCCTGCGGTACAACGGCGTCGATAGCGATCCAGTCAACTGGGGTTGGTTGTGCGACAAGGGTCGCTTCGGGTTCGAGGCCATCAATTCCGAAGACCGACTGTCGGGCCCGCTCGTCCGATCCGGCGATGCGTTGGTTCCGGCTCATTGGAACGATGCCCTCGGCGCGGCGGCGGCGGCCATCACGAGCGGCCTGAGCACCGGAGGCGGCGCCGGGGCGGTTGCCGTTCTCGGCGGGGCGCGGTTGACCAACGAGAGCGCGTATGCGTGGGCGAAGTTGGCCAAGGGCGTTATCGGAACCGACAACGTCGATGCCCAACTCGGAGACGGTCTCCCCGCCGATGTGGTCCTGGGTCTACCGACCGCCACCATCGACGAGGTCTGCACCCCCGGCGGAGTGATCCTGTATCTCGGGCCCGACCCGAAAGAGGAACTGCCGGTGCTGTTCCTCCGCCTCAAGCACGCCGTCGAACGTGACGGAGCGAAGCTCGTCGAGGTCGTCCCCGCCCGGACCGGGCTGAGTCGCTGGGCCACCGCCACCGTGACCTATCCGCCTGGCGAGGCTGCATCGGTAGTTGCTGCGCTGCTGGACGGAAGTGCCGATCTTGACCAGGCAGCTGTTGCAGCGCTCGCCGGCGCAACCAACGTGACCGTCGTCTTGGGCCGACCATCGCTGGCTGAATCGGCCGCCAGCATCGTCGATGCGGCCGCCGCAATCGTTGCGGCCCGGCCCGAGGCACGCTTCCTGTCGGGGCTTCGACGTTCCAATGTGATGGGTGCCCTCGATGCTGGGCTGGCGCCGGGAATGTTGCCCGGGCGGGTTCGTCGAGCCGATGCCCATGACCACTACACCTCGGCATGGGGTGGCGGGCTTCCCGAGTCCGACGGCCTCGATGCGCACGGCATCCTCACTGCGGCTGCGGAAGGTCGTATCGACACGCTCATCCTGGTGGGCGCTGATCCCATCTCGGATTTCCCTGATCGCGCGTTGGCTGAGCGCGGCATTGCGGGTGCCCGGACCGTCATCGCCATCGACACCTTCCTGACCGAATCGTCGCGTCGGGCCGACATTGTGTTGGCCGCTGCGGCGTTCGGCGAGGTGTCGGGGACGACCACCAACATTGAGGGTCGTGTCTCACGGCTCGCTCAGAAGGTGACTGCGCCCGGAACAGCGCGCGCCGATTGGGCCATCGTCATCGATCTCGCAGCCCGGTTGGGCCGGCATCTCGGTGTCTCGAATGTCGAGGACATTGCCGCCGAGATGGCACGCCTGGCTCCATCGTGGGCGAACGTCACCGCAGAGTTCCTTGCGGCCAGCGGACACGAGGATGGCGTGGTGTTACCACTCCCGGTTTCTGAGACGGTTGCACACTCCGAGGTTCCGGAGGCCGAGGCGACGGCTGAGCCCGAGCCCGACGCCGCTGAGCCCGACGCCGACGTTGTCGTGGTCGAGGCACCCCGCGTACTCCCGCCACTGGTGTCGTTCGTTGCCCCGACCCCGACCACCATCCCGAGCCCCGATGCCTACGGGTTCCGCCTGGTCGTGAATCGGACCATGTACGACCGTGGCGTGCTGCTCTCGAACTCCCCGTCGTCCTCGGGTTTGGCGGATGCCGCCACGGCTCGGATGAACCCCGTTGATCTCGAGACGCTGGGGTTGGTGACCGGCGCCGCCGTGAAGCTCATTGCTGGTGACCGTTCGATCGTTCTACCCAGCCGCTCCGATGCGGGCGTCCCGAAGGGGACGGTGGTAGTGCCACATCATCGTTCCGAAAGCGGACCGACCACCTTGATCTCCGCCGACCATCAGGTGTGTGACGTCCGGATCGAGGTCGCGTCATGAGCGTTCTCCTGGCATTCGATCCGATGCTGATCGACATCGACTTCGTGGCGGTCGTGCTCGTTTTCTTGAAGGTCGTTGTTGCCTTTGTTGGCCTCATGGTCTCTGTGATGCTCATGATCTGGTTCGAGCGGAAGCTGCACGCCGACTTCTCGAACCGGGTCGGGCCCAACATTGCGGGACCGTTCGGCCTGCTCCAGACACTGGCCGACGGCATCAAGTCCTTCTTCAAGGAGGACCTCCTGCCCGAGAAGGCTGATCCGTTCGTCTTTCGCTTGGCGCCGTACCTGTCGCTGATTCCCGCCTTTCTGATCTTCTGTGTCATCCCACTGGGCGGCAACTTCGACGGTGGAAACAAGGGAGTGGTTCGCATTGCGGGCCATGACACCCTGCTGCAGCTCGCCGATCCGCAGATCGGCATCTTGTTGGTGCTGGCCATGAGCTCGCTTGCCGTCTACGGCATCATGCTGGCGGGCTGGTCGTCCGGTTCGAAGTATCCGCTGTTGGGGTCGGTCCGGGCCACCGCCCAGATGGTGTCGTACGAAGCCGCGTTGGGACTGTCGTTGTTGGCAGTCCTGCTCCGCTCCGAGAGCCTGTCGACCAACGCCATCGTCATCTCCCAGAGCACATGGCAGTGGAACCTGTGGATGACGGGCTTCGTGCCCTTCGTCATCTTCGTGATCGCCGTCACCGCCGAATTGAATCGGCCGCCCTTCGATCTCGTCGAGGCCGAACAGGAACTGGTCGGGGGCTTTCACACCGAGTACTCCGGCGTCCGCTTCGCACTCTTCTACTTGTCGGAATTCATGAACGTCATCACGATGAGCGGCGTCATCGTCACGTTGTTTCTCGGTGGGCCGAGCGGACCGATGTTCGGGATCACGGGGTTCGTCGCCGATTATGTGCTCGGCTTTGCGTACTTCTTCGTGAAACTCCTGGCGCTGTTGGTGATGTTCGTGCTGTTCCGCACGACGTTGCCCCGCTTCCGTTACGACCAACTGATGGACCTGGGGTGGAAGATCCTCATCCCGTTGGCACTCGGTTGGTTTGTGTTGCTGGCGGTCATCAGGGTGGCGATCGATCAGGGTTGGAAGTGGTATGCCATTGCTCCGGCGACTGCCGGGGGCTTGGCCGTCGCCACCCTCCTCCTCTGGAAGTCGGTGCGAACCGCTGCTGGTCGTCGTGAGTCGGAAGGGGTGATGCACTGATGGGGTACCTCGGAGGGTTTGCCGTCACCATCAAGAAGTTTCTGCACGGCACAGAGACCGGCACGACCGTCACCCGCAACTACTACGGCGGCAAAGGTGGCGACGACGATCTGAAGCGTCCCAAACCCGAGCGCGCCCACGGCCGGCACGTCCTCAATCGGTACGAGGATGGCATGGAGAAGTGCATCGGGTGCGAGTTGTGCGCTGGTGTGTGTCCGGCGCGATGCATCTATGTGCGCGGTCAGGACAACGACCCCGCCGATCCCACCTCGCCGGGAGAGCGTTTCGGGTTCGTCTATGAGATCAACTATCTGCGGTGCATCCACTGCGATCTGTGTGTCGAAGCTTGTCCGACCGAGGCGATCACCGAATCCAAGCTGTTCGAGTTCAGCTTCACCAATCGCGCCGACGCGATCTACACCAAGAATGAGTTGTTGGTCGATGACCGCGGCATGCCGCAGCATCTCCCGTGGGAGGACTGGCGCGATGGCGAAGACCTGAACACCTCGGGGTGGATGCGAGCCACCTCGCCGTCCGGTGCCTCCGACTTCGAGGGCATCATTGCCTGGTCGGGCGAGCTGGGATACGGCGTTCGAGCGCCTGAGGCGTCACAGCTCGCCGAGTTCGCTGAGCCGGTAGCCGCCGCCGATCACGACGATCTTGGCGGGGGGCACCACTGATGCTCGCCGTCAGCTTCAGTTTCGGAATCGAACAGGCCGTCTGGGTCGTGGCGTCGATCATCTGTCTGCTCGGCGCCGTCGGCGTCGTGGCACTGCGTAATCCGGTTCACAACGCGCTGTCGTTGGTGGCAACGTTGTTCGGCGTGGCGGTGATCTTCATAGCGCAGGGCGCCTACTTCCTGGCCGCCATCCAGGTCATGGTCTACGCCGGCGCGATCGTGGTGCTCTTCCTGTTCGTGATCATGCTGCTGGGTGTGGATCGCACCGAAGAAGACATTGCGGAGCAGAACTGGTGGCGTCGCCCACTGGCAGGCTTGGTCGGCGCCGGACTGCTCGGGGGCGTGCTGATCGCCGTTTTGCTGGCCAGCAACGCCAAGACGGTGACCGGAAAGCCGTCGACTTCGGGTGCGCTGGATCCATCGGATGACATCGGCACCATTGGCCGGGTGCTGTTCACTCGGTACATCTGGGCCTTCGAGATCACTGCCGTGCTGTTGACCGTGGCCGTGATTGGTGCCGTCGTCCTGGCTCGCAAACAAACCCGGGGTCCCATCGATCTCGCGGAGTTTCCGCTCGATGAGCCCGAAGCCGAGGAGGTGGCGCTGTGAACCAGCAGCCGACCCTGATTCTCGGGGCGCTGATCTTCGCCATCGGGGCCGTTGGGCTGTTGGTCCGTCGGAATCCGCTCGTGATGTTCATGTGCGTCGAGCTGATGCTGAACGCCGTCAACTTGACCTTCGTGAGCTTCTCGCGGAGTCTCAACGACGTGGGTGGGCAGGTCGTGGTGTTCTTCGTCTTGGTCGTTGCCGCCGCCGAGGTCGTCGTCGGGTTGGCGATCATCCTGTCGATCATGCGACGCCGGCCGAACGCGACGGCCGATGACCTGACGATGTTGAAGGGCTGATCCGATGCAACATGCGCTGTGGCTGATCCCTGCCCTGCCACTGGTCGGCTTCCTGCTCCTCGTCGTAGGCGGTCGCAAGCTCGGTGATCCTCGCTCTGGGATCCTGGCCACCGCCATGGTCGCGGGGAGCTTTCTTGCCACGGTTGCGGTCTTCGTGGACCTGCTGGGCAAGCCTGCCGAGGAGCGGGCCTTGACCCAGACGTTGTTCACGTGGCTTCCCTCGGGCAATCTGAAGATTGGGATGGGGTTCCTGGCCGATCCACTCAGCGTCACGATGTGTCTCTTCGTCACGGGCGTCGGTGCGCTGATCCACTTGTATGCCATCGGGTACATGAAGGGGGATCCGAAGTTCTCGAAGTTCTTCCTCTATCTGAACCTCTTCGTGTTCTCGATGCTCATGCTGGTCCTGGGCGACAACCTCTTGCTGACCTTCCTCGGATGGGAGGGGGTCGGGGCCTGCTCGTACTTCCTCATCTCGTTCTGGCACACCGATCCGGCGAATGCCACCGCCGGCAAGAAGGCCTTCGTCACCAATCGCATCGGTGACTGGGGGTTCATGGTCGGAACCTTCCTGACATGGACCACCGTCGGGTCCATCAACTACCTCGACATCAACGCCGCGGCGACGGCGGGCACCATTGCGGGAGCGACGGCGATCGCCATCGGCGTGCTGTTCTTCGTGGCCGCGACGGGTAAATCGGCGCAGCTTCCCCTGTTCGTGTGGCTACCCGACGCAATGGCCGGGCCGACACCAGTGTCAGCGTTGATCCACGCGGCAACGATGGTGACCTCGGGGGTCTACCTCCTGGTCCGCTTGAACCCGGTGCTGTTGTCTGCGGGTTGGGCCAACGATCTGATCGCCTGGGTGGGGGCGATCACGGCGCTCGTGGCAGCGACCGTCGCCATCAGCCAGAACGACATCAAGAAGGTTTTGGCGTATTCCACGGTGTCGCAGTTGGGCTATCTCTTTCTGGCCATCGGCACTGGCAACTATGTAGCCGCCATCTTCCACATGGTCACCCACGCCTTCTTCAAAGCGTTGCTCTTCCTGGGCTCCGGGTCGGTCATCCACGGGATGTCCCACGATCAGGACATGCGCCACTACGGGAACCTGAAGAAGTACATGCCGATCACGGCTGGCACCTTCATCATCGGCTGGTTGTCGATTGCTGGTGTGCCGCCGTTCTCCGGGTTCTGGTCGAAGGATGAGATCCTCGCTGGCGCCTACAACTTCGGGTCGGCGGGCAAGGTCCTGTGGTTCATCGGTTTGATCACGGCGTTGTTGACGGCGTTCTACATGACCCGGCAGGTGATCATGACGTTCTTCGGTGAGGAGAAGTGGCGCAACATCGGAACCGACGCCGATCTGGTTCCGGTCACTGCTCACGCTCATGCTGACAGCGATGGCGGCACCGACAGTGCCGACGCCCACGACGATCACCACGTTCTCACTCCCGATCACACACCCCACGAGTCGCCATGGACGATGACGGTCCCGCTCATTGTCCTGGGCGGGCTCGCACTCGTTGGCGGCGTCCTGAACCTGCCGTTCGTCGACAAGTTCGAGTTGCTCAAGAGATGGTTGGAGCCGACGCTCGCTGGCGAACAGGAACTCCCTCACGGCGCCACCCTGTTCGGCCTCGCCGTTGTTGCGGTCGTCGTGGGCCTCGTCGGTATCGGGTTCGCGGGATTGGTCTACAACAGGAAACGCATCGACCCAGCGCTGATCGAGCGCGAGGAGTTCGCCAAGGGCTGGTGGATCGATTCGAGTTACGCCTGGTTCATGGGAGGCCCGGGTCGGGTCTTCTTCGACGGTGTCGCCTGGTTCGATGGCCACGTCATCGATGGAGCGGTCAACGGCGCCGCCACCCTCGTCCGCGGCGCCGGCCTCAGGCTCAAGCGGGTCCAGAACGGCCAAGTCCGCTCCTATGCCATGGGCATCGCTGCCGGAGCCGTACTGCTCGTCGGATTCTTCGTCACCAGGATGGGATTCTGATGATCGCACCGCTGCTCGCCAACGCCGAGAGTGTCCCGTTCAATCCGCTGCCGTGGATGATCGCTACGCCCCTCATCGGCGCGATCGTCATCGCGCTCATCCCGCGCCATCGCACCGATTCGCTGCGCCAGGTGGCGCTGGTGTTCAGCGCCATCAGCGGCGGTCTCACCCTGTACACGATGGTCGAGTTCTCTGCCGCTGAGAAGGGCTTCCAGTTCGTCGTCAACGCCAAGTGGGTCGAGTCGCTCGGTATCGGTTTCCACCTCGGGGTCGATGGCATCTCGTTGTTCCTGCTGGTGCTGACCGGCATCCTGTTTCCGCTGGCGATCGTGGGTGTCGACCCTCATCACGATCACAAGCCGTACTACGCGTGGCTACTGGTCCTGATGGCCGGGTGCATGGGCGTGTTCATCTCGCTCGACCTCGTGTTGTTCTTCGTGTTCTTCGAGATCGTGTTGGTCCCGATGTACTTCCTGATCGGAGGCTGGGGATACGCGAACCGCGTGTACGCGGCGACGAAGTTCTTCCTCTACACGATGTTCGGTTCGGCGTTCATGCTGGTCGGCATTTTGGCCACGGCCGTCCTGCACCAGCAGGCGTCCGGCGGAAACATCACGTTCGATCTGGTCAAGATCGCCACGGATCAGTCGATCGCCACCGAGGCGGCGCGTTGGTTGTTCATGAGCTTCGCCATTGCGTTCGCCGTCAAGGTGCCGCTCTTCCCGTTGCACACGTGGCTGCCCGACGCCCATACCGAGGCGCCCACCGCTGGCTCGGTGATCCTCGCCGGCGTGATGTTGAAGCTCGGCACCTACGGCTTCCTCCGCTTCGGCCTCTACCTTTTCCCCGAGGCGTCGTCGTATTTCGCACCGGTCTTTCTGACGGTGGGTGTGGTCGGGATCCTCTACGGGGCGATCTGCGCCACGATGCAGAAGGACCTCAAACGACTGGTTGCCTACTCGTCAGTCGCCCACCTGGGCTTCATCATTCTGGGGACGTTCTCGTTCACCGTGCAGGGCATCCAGGGTGGCGTGTTGCAGATGGTGAACCACGGCATCACGACCCCAGCGCTGTTCCTCATGGTCGGGATGATCGCGGACCGCCGCCACACCCGCGAGATCTCGGAACTGTCGGGATTGCAGAAGTCGGCGCCGATCTTCGCCGGCGTGTTCACGTTGATCATGCTGTCGTCGATCGGCCTGCCCGGACTGAACGGGTTCCCGGGCGAATTCCTGACGCTGCTCGGCGGGTTCAAGGGCGCTCGATGGTGGGCAGTCATCGCCGCCGTCGGCGTGATCCTGGCGGCGCTGTATCTGCTGTGGGCATATCAACGCGTCTTCCATGGTGAGCCGACAGAACCGAATCGCGACTTCCCTGAGCTCCGACTGCGTGAAGGGCTGGTGCTGGCCCCGTTGTGTTTGCTGATCGTCGGCCTCGGGGTCTACCCCAAACCGCTGCTCGAGCGCATTGAACCTGCCGTGCAGGAACTGATGGTGCACGTCGGCCAACACGCACCCAAGGTCGACGTACGCGATGTCGAGGCACCCAAGCGGGCCTCCTCTGAGCGGGCTGTCGAGTCGGGAAGCGGCAAGTGATGATGCTCGCGAGTGCCCCGACCGCCATTCCCACCCCCGATGTCGTGTGGTCGGCGTTGGTTCCCCAGCTGATCCTCATGATCGGTGGCGTCGTCATGTTGACGATCGTGTCGGTCATCAAAGGTCGACCGATCAAGGGGATGTACGCGTTGTACACGGTGGTCGTGGCGTCGGCTGCGTTGCTCTCGACCATTCCGCTGTGGCATCGGGTCCTCAACCCAGCCGAAGGCCCTTCTTCGCTCGTCGGAGCGGCCGTCGGCTTCGACGGTTTCAGCTTGCTGGCCATCGGGATCATCTGCGTCGGGGTGATCCTCTGCGCGTTGCTGGCCGATGGGTATCTGCAACGCGAAGGCATCGACGGCCCCGAGCTCTATGTGCTCATGCTGCTTTCTGCGGCGGGCGGCGGAGTCATGGCCTCGGCGAACGATCTGATCGTGTTGTTCATCGGACTCGAGATCCTCTCCATCTCGGCCTACGTGATGACGTCGATGCATGCCCGGCGCTTGTCGTCGCAGGAAGCTGGCATGAAGTACTTCGTGCTCGGAGCGTTCGCGTCGGCCTTCCTGCTCTACGGCATCGCCATGATCTACGGGGCCACCGGGTCGACCAACCTCGGCGACATCCAGCAGTTCCTGGCCGAGAACATCCTGCTCAAGAACGGGCTCCTCATCCTGGGCCTGGCACTCATGACCGTGGGATTCGGCTTCAAGGTCGCAGCTGCCCCGTTCCATCAGTGGGCCCCCGACGTCTACCAGGGTGCCCCCACGCCCGTCAGCGCCTTCATGGCCTCGGTCGTCAAGGTGGCCGGGTTCGCTGGATTCATCCGCGTGTTCACGGTGGGCTTCGGGACGTACATCTTGCAGTGGCGGCCAGCAATCTTCGCTCTGGCAGTCCTGAGCCTGCTGGTCGGCTCCATCGGCGCGGTCGTGCAGACCAACGTCAAACGAATGCTGGCGTACAGCTCCGTGAACCACGCCGGTTTCATTCTTCTCGGTCTGCAAGCGGGAGCGCTGGGGACATCGGGAGCGATGTTCTATCTCGGTGCGTACACCTTCATGGTGATCGGGAGCTTCGGCGTGGCGTCGCTGGTCGGTCGGGTCGGTGACGGGCGACAGAGCCTCGACGACTACCAGGGACTCTCACGGTCGCGACCAGCACTGGCGCTCGCCATGGCGTTCTTCCTTCTCGCGCAGGCCGGCACACCACTGACCGCAGGGTTCTTTGCCAAGTTCGGGGTGATCAAAGCCGCCGCCGAGACCCACAACTGGTCGCTCGCCGTCATCGCCATGCTGAGCGCCGTGATCTCCGCGTTCCTGTATCTCCGCATCGTCGTCTCGATGTACTTCGGTGGCAGCGCCGAGGAGCCCGCAACGTTGTCTGGCCCGCCCGTTCGTGTACCGGCATCAGCGAGCATCGCCATCATCGTGGCGCTGGTCGGTACCCTCGCCATGGGCATCGTTCCCGAGCCGTTCTCGAAACTCGCCCGTGAAGCGACAGCGCAGATCACGGCCCAACCGGCCGATACTCTGCGCTCTGGGGCCCCGGACTTTGGCCCCGTTGCGGGACCCTGAGTAGGTTCTGTTTCCGTGTTGGGCATTGCGGACGCACCGTCAGATCTTCTTCGGCAGTACCTCACGGTCGGCATCATGGCCGGGCTCGGTCTGTTGCTCGCCGGCGTCTTCTTGGGACTCGGGTATCTCGTCCGACCGAACCGTCCGCAGGGCCAGAAGTACTTGACGTATGAGTCCGGTGTGGATCCGGTCGGCACTGGATGGTCACAGAGCCAGGTTCGCTATTACGTATTCGCGCTGCTCTTTGTCATGTTCGATGTTGAGGCGGTCTTCATCTTCCCGTGGGCCACTCGCTTGGAGGCCTATGGCCTCTTCGGGCTCATCGAGATGGCGATTTTCGTGTTCGTGCTGCTGCTCGGGTTGATTTATGCCTGGCGAAAGGGAGTTCTCCGATGGGTCTAGGACTGGTCGAGAGCGGCAAGATGCCCAAGTCGCTCACCAAGCTGTTGAGCATCAGCCGGAGCTACTCCATGTGGGTGTACCAGTGGGGCCTCGCCTGCTGTGCGCTCGAGATGGGTGCCGCCTTCGGTTCGCCCCGCTACGACGTAATGCGTCTCGGGGTCATTCCGTTTCCGGCGTCGCCGCGCCAAGCCGACCTCGTCGTCATTTCCGGCACTGTGACCGACAAGATGGCACCAGCGATCCGACGTCTCTACGAGCAGATGCCCGACCCGAAGTACGTGATCTCGATGGGGTCCTGCGCCAACTGCGGCGGTCCGTACTGGGACAGCTATTCGGTGACCAAGGGCGTCGATCAGATCATTCCCGTCGACGTCTACGTTCCAGGCTGCCCGCCGCGGCCGGAGGCCTTGCTCGAAGGTGTCGTGCTGTTACAGCAGCGGATCAAGGACGAGGACATGCAGGCCCGCTGGAGAGGTGAACCCATTGTCGTCCAGTGAAGACACCACCGCGCCAACGCCCACAGAGCCAGCCGACTCACCAGCAGCACCGGTAGAACCAGCTGCACCGGTCGACGAACTCCGCGAAGGGCTGGTTGCCCGACTCACGGAACTTCTCGGCGACGGTGTCGTCGGCAGTCACATCATCCCGGGCAAGGACGTGTGGATCCGCGTCACCGCCGACGCCTGGCAACACACCGCCGAGTCGGTCCGGTACACGTTGGGTTGTCGCTACTTCGGGTTCCTGTCGGCCATCGACTGGATGCCGTCTCCGTGGGGCCGCGGCATGGAGGCCGAGGTCGACACGATCGTGCACGGCAAGGACGTCAAGGAGTTGCCAGCGCAGACCACGGGGTACGCCGGCGGCGATACCCGCTTCCAGGTGTTTGCGCGGGTGGCCAACATCAAGGAGCACTACGGCATCACCCTCAAGGTCGACGCTGGCGACGACGAGCCCGCTGTTCCCACGTGGACCAAGGTGTTTGCGGGCGCCGACTGGCACGAACGCGAGACGTGGGAGATGTACGGCATCGACTTCGTCGGCCATCCGTTCCTGCGGCACATCTACCTGCCGGGCGACTTCGAGGGCAACCCCTGCCGGAAGGACTTCCCGTTGCTCGCCCGTTTCGTGAAGCCCTGGCCGGGCATCGTCGATGTCGAGCCGCTCCCAGGTTCAGAGACGGCCGGATCAGATGAACCGGCTGCCGACGGGACCGACCCCGAGTCCGCCTCAGAGGAGACCGCATGACCGCCATCTCCGATCGCCAGAAGCTCGCCTACGTCGCCGCGCAGGCGTCCGACGCACGAGTGAACCTGGAACTCGAGACCGGGGGCATGATCCTCAACATCGGGCCGCAACACCCGGCGACGCACGGCACGCTGCGCATCGTCGCCAAGCTCGATGGCGAACAGGTGCTGCACGCCGAGCCGATGATGGGCTACATGCACCGCGGCTACGAGAAGCTCACCGAGGTGCGGACCTATCCGCAGGTGACAACGCTGATCAACCGCATCGACTGGGTCGGCAGTTTCGCCAACGAGGTGCCGTTCATCCTGGCGGCCGAGCAGCTCATGGGCATCGAAGCCCCGCTCCGCGCGCAGTACATCCGGACGATCCTTTTCGAGATGGGCCGCATCGCCAACATCATCCTCTTCCTGGGCGACATGGCTGTGCAGCTCGGCGCTCTCACCCCGATCTTCTATGCGTTCCGAGATCGCGAGTACGTCCTCAACCAGATCGAGGCGGTCACCGGCGGTCGTTTCCATCCCAACTTCGACCGTATCGGCGGAGTGAAGGACGACTTCCCCAAGGGTTGGATCGAGGATTCTCTCTCCGCCATGGTCAAGGTCCGGGAATTCTGCGATCAGATGGAAGATCTGTTGATGGGCTCGGAGATCTTCCAGGCCCGAACCCGTGGCATCGGCGTCATTCCACCCGACGTCGCCCAACAATTCGGGTTGTCCGGTGCCAACGCGCGGGCGTCGGGCATTGATTGGGATCTTCGTCGCGATTCCAACGTCGGACTCGTCTACGGCGATGCCGACTGGAAGGTCTGGACTCATCCCGACGGCGACAGCTTCGCCCGCTTCTGGGTGCGACTGCAGGAGACACGCGAGGCCACCTCGATCGTCGATCAGTTGCTCGGATCCATCAAGGGCGGACCGATCATGGCCAAGGTGCCGCGCATCATCAAGGTCCCCGAGGGCGAGGCATACGTTGCCACCGAGAACCCGCTGGGCGAGATGGGCTACTACATCGTGTCGAAGGGTGACCTCACGCCGTTCCGCGTCAAGATTCGTACCGCCAGCTTCAACAATGTCTCCATCACGCCGTGGTTGTTGCGCGGCGTCTACGTGCCGGACATCGTCACCATCTTGGGGTCGCTCTACTTCATCCTCGGAGACATCGACCGATGACGCCGATGTTCGCACTCGATCCGTCGTACTGGCAGGTCACCACGCTCAAGGGGATCATGGCGCTTGTCGTTGTGCCCACCGGCGCGGCGATCATCGTGTTCGTCTTCCTGTTCAAGTTCGTGTCCTTCATGCACAGCCGCCTCGGCCCCATGGAGGCCGGACCGCACGGCTCGCTGCAGCTCATTGCCGAGGCCGGCAAGTTCATCCAGAAGGAAGACATCGCCCCCGACGCCGCGGACAAGCGGATCTTCAAACTGGCGCCATTGATCGTGATGGCATCGACGTTCCTCATCTACGTCGTCATCCCGGCGGGACCGAACGCTGTACTCGTCGACCTCCCGAGTGGGATCTACTACATCCTCGCGGTGTCGTCGTTGTCAGTCATCGGCGTGCTCATGGCGGGTTGGGCGTCGGCCAACAAGTACGCCCTGCTCGGCGGGCTCCGCGCTGGCGGCCAGCTCATTGCCTATGAACTCCCGATGGTGCTCGCCGTACTCGGCGTGGTGATCCAGGCGGGCACACTCAACCTGCAACAGATCGTCCTGGCGCAGGCCAACGGCGAGATCTTCGGGTTCAGCGGCCTGGGCAGCCCGTACATCCTGACCCAGTTCGTGGCGCTCGTCATCTTCCTGATCACCATTCAGGCCGAGCTCACCCAGACACCGTTCGACATGCCCGTCGCCGAATCCGAGCTCGTTGCCGGGTATCAGGTCGAGTACACGGGTGTCCGTTTCCTGCTGTTCTTTCTGGCGGAGTTCTCGACGGCGTTCGGGTTCTCGGCCATTGCGGCCACGCTGTTCCTCGGCGGTTGGGCCCTGCCGGCATCGTGGGGGATTCCCACGGTGGCCATGCACTTCGCCGGGCCGGCCATCCTGTTGGGCAAGACGATGATCTTCTGTCTGTTCATCTTCTGGGTCCGATTCAGCTTTCCCCGACTCCGTGAAGACCAGCTCCAGAAGTTTGCCTGGAAGGTTCTCATCCCGATCGCTCTCGCCAACATCATGGTGACGGCTGTGCTGAAGGTGGCGTTCTGATGCCCAAGGCTCCGAAACTGCCGGGCCTGTTGAAGGGCCTTGGCGTGACCATGAAGACCGCCAAGGAGACGATGTTCCCCGACGGACTTCTCAAGCCGCCGTCGCCGGTGCGTGGCGCGGCGACGATCCAGTACCCCCACGAGAAGGAAGCCCCGACGCCCCGTGCCCGTGGCGTGATCTCGTTGTTGGAAGAGAACTGCACCTCGTGCATGCTGTGCGCTCGCGAATGCCCTGACTGGTGCATCTATATCGAGGCCCACAAGACCATGGCGCCGCCGCGGCGTGCTGGCGGCAAGCCGCGTGCGGTGAATGCGCTCGATCGGTTCGATATCGACTACTCGTTGTGCATGTACTGCGGCATCTGTGTCGAGGTCTGTCCCTTCGAGGCGTTGTTCTGGAGCCCGGAGTACGAGTACTCCGAGATGCGCATTGCTGATCTGCTGCACGACAAGGATCGTCTCGCCGAGTGGTTCGAAACGGTGCCGGAATTCGAGCCATACGAAACGGGCGCCGAGGTCAAGATCAAGAAAGTCCCGAAGAAGGCCGTGTCGTGATTGCGGCTTCCTACGACGTCCCCAGCAATATCGCCTTCGGCATCGTGGCGGTCGGGATGATCTATGCCGCCGTCCGGGTGGTCACGACGAAGAACATCGTGCACGCTGCGTTGTACTTGGTGTTGGTTTTGGCGGGGGTCGGCATCAACTTCCTGCTCCTGCAGGCGGAGTTCCTGGCCATCACCCAGTTCCTCGTCTACGTCGGCGCCATCGTGGTGCTGTTCCTGTTCGGCATCATGCTGACCCGCGCCCCGCTCGGCCAATCCGACGATCTCGACGACCCCAGCCAGAAGCCCATTGCGCTCCTCACGTCGCTGTCGTTGCTGGGTGTGATCGGGGCGTCGCAGATCGCCACCTGGAAGGACACCCGCATCGTTCTGCCCGCTGGTGGTTCGCTCAACACCCAATCTGTGTCGGACGAGATCTTCAGCAACTACCTGATCCCGTTCGAGGTCGTGTCGGTGCTGTTGCTGGCGGCGCTCATTGGGGCCATCGTTCTGGCCAGGAGGGACTGACCGATGTTCGTCATCCAGTTCCTCATGCTGTCGGCCATCCTGTTCTCGATCGGGGTCTACGGAGTCCTCGTTCGTCGCAATGGCGTGCTGGTGCTCATGTCAATCGAACTCATCCTCAATGCGGTGAACATCAATCTCGTTGCCTTCGGCACCTCGAGTGGGCTCAGTGGTCAGGTGTTCGCGTTGTTCGTGATCGCCGTGGCGGCCGCCGAGGTCGGGGTCGGCTTGGCCATCCTGCTCATGATCTACCGAAATCGCCGATCGATCGACATCGACCAACTCGATGAGCTGAAGGGCTGACGCCATGTGGTTCCTGACGCACGCCTGGCTGATACCTGCCCTCCCGGCGCTGTCCTTTGTCCTGATATTGGTGTTCGGAAAGAAGTTTCTCGGACCGACACGGGCCCACTACATCGGCATCCCGTTCGTTCTGGCGGCCTTCGTCCTGTCGTTGTTGACAGCCGGCGCGTGGATCAGCCGATCCAACGACCACGTCGAGACCGAAGCCGCTGCGATGTCGGGTGTCGACGCCAAGTGCTCCGAGATCGCGGCTGCGGCCGACAAGGGGCCGGAGGTCTTCGAGGCATCGCTGGCCGGCGAGACCAAAGCATCCCCCGCAGCGACGACCCCGACGGAGGCCACGCCCGCAGTCGAAGCAGCCGCCTCCGAGGAGCACCCCTCTCAACCGGTGGTGCGCTGCGCCTCGTGGTGGCAGAACGACGATTCGGTGTTCACCATCGGCACGATCATCGACGGTCAATCCGTCCTGATGTTGGTCGTCGTGACGCTCATCTCGTTGCTGGTCCACGTGTTCTCGACCGACTACGTCAACGGAGATCGGCGTTACACGCACTACTTCGCCTTCCTGTCGTTGTTCACGGCGTCGATGTTGTTTTTCGTGCTCAGCCAGTCAATCCTGCAGATGATCGTGGGATGGGAACTCGTCGGGGTCTGTTCGTTCGCGCTCATCGGCCACTGGTGGGAGGAGAAGCCGAACAGCGACGCGGCACTCAAGGCCTTCATCACCAATCGTGTCGGCGATATCGGGTTGCTCATCGGCGTGATCATCCTGTTCTTCGAATCCGGTCAGAACTGGTCGGTTCTCGACATCAACACCAAGGCCAACACCGGACAGATCGGACACACCTATCTGTTGGTCGCGTCGCTGTGCCTGCTGACAGCTGTCATGTCGAAGTCGGGCCAGTTCATCCTGCACACCTGGTTGCCCGACGCGATGGCTGGGCCCACACCCGTGTCGGCGCTCATCCACGCCGCCACGATGGTGGTCGCCGGCATTTACATGGTCGCGCGGCTGTACCCCGTCTTCTTTCACGGCTTGTCGATCAGCGGTTCATCCGTCAACGCCATGGCGGTGATCGGGTCGGTCACCGCGTTGTTCGGAGCGTTACTCGCCTTTGTGCAGAAGGACATCAAGAAGGTCCTGGCGTACTCGACGGTCAGCCAACTGGGCTTCATGGTCACGGCACTCGGTGTCGGCGCTTGGACCGCTGCGCTGTTCCACCTGTTCACCCACGCGTTCTTCAAGGCGTGCCTGTTCCTCGGCGCCGGATCGCTGAGCCATGCCTGTCATCACAGCTTCAACATGGTCGACGACATGGGTGGCATGCGGAAGGTCATGCCCAAGACGTTCAAGACCTTCGTGATCGGGACGGGAGCATTGGCCGGGATCTTCCCGCTGGCCGGCTTCTGGTCGAAGGACGAGATCCTGGCGGGCACGGGCGGTCTCAACGCCGCCAACGGCACCTACACGTTCGCCCTGATCATGTTGTTGCTGGCGGCGTTCTGCACGGCGGCCTACATGACGCGGGTCATCTGGTACGCCTTCTATGGCGAGTATCGGGGACACGGCGAGCCCCACGAATCCGGCCCCCGCATCACGGTGCCTCTTGTGATCCTTGCGGTGCTCGGCGCCGTTGCCGGCTTTGCGAACCTGCCCAAGTCGATTGGCGGTTGGAAACTCCCCGAGGCCATCAGCTTGAGGTTCGAGCATCTGGTCGAGCCGGTCGGTGTGTTCTTCCCGGGCAAGGACGCCGGGTTTACCCACGCCGGATTCAATGTCGGGTTGGCCTTGCTGAGCCTTGGAGTGGCCGGAGCAGGCGTCTACCTCACCTACCTCTTCTATTGGAAGCGAGCGCTGAAGCCGCTCGAAGGCCTGGCCGAGCGAAACAAGCTCGCTGGTGCCGGCAAGAACATCCTCGTCAACAAGTACTACCTCGACACGCTCTATACGACGATCATCGTCGGGGCGATCAAAGGCCCGATCGCGAAGGCGACGTACTGGTTCAATCAGAACGTCATCGATGGCGCCGTCAACGGCGTCGGTCGCAACGCCGTCAAAGCTGGCCAATTCGTCTACGAAACGATCGATCAACAAGTGGTGGACGGAGCCGTCAACGGGACGGCCTCGATCGCCAGCAGTACGGGCGGCGGTCTCCGCAAGATCCAGACCGGTCGTATCCAGCAGTACGCAGCGCTGTTCTTCGCTGCGGCCGCGTTGTTGGCAGGCGTCTTCGTGGTGGTGATCGGATGATCACCGCATACGAACTCACCCGCGGTCTCCGTCAGAGGGCCGACAACGAACTTCGAGAAAGAAACGGACAGAGATGAGCACGCAGACCTGGTTGCTGCCCACCATCACCTTCGTACCGCTGGCTGGTGCCGCGGTCATGATGGCCATTCCCAAATCACAGGAGGCGCTGCACAAGCTCGTCGCCCTGGCCACGTCGCTGGTGGCGTTCGGACTGGGCATCTATCTGCTCACGAAGTTCGACTATGACCAGGCCCAGGTGATGCAGTTCAAGGTGGACCGCAGCTGGATCGACGTGATCAACAGCCGCTTCATCATGGGCGTTGACGGCATAGCGCTGCCGCTGTTGGCACTCACACTGCTCATCGTGCCCCTGGTCTTCATCTACTCGCTGAACCACATCCCGGCACCAGGGAACCCGAAGGCCTTCCTGATCCTGATCCTGGTGCTCGAGACCGGGATGATCGGGTCGTTCGTGGCCGAGGATCTCATCCTTTTCTTCGTGTTCTTCGAAGTGGTGCTGCTCCCGATGTACTTCATGATCGGCGTGTGGGGCGGCGAGCAGCGGCAGTACGCCTCCATCAAGTTCTTCCTGTTCACGTTGTTCGGTTCGGCACTGATGATCCTGAGCTTCCTCTCGCTCTACTTCCTGGTGAAGGACCCGAATACAGGCGAGCTGCTCCGCACCTTCGACATGGCGAAGTTGTCCGCCGCAGGCGGTGCGGGCATTGCCCATGCCACGGCGCTCGTGATCTTCGGCGGCATGTTCGTCGGGTTCGGCATCAAGGTCCCCATGTTTCCGTTCCACACATGGCTGCCCGATGCGCACACCCAGGCCCCGACGCAGGGCTCGGTCATCCTGGCGGCGGTGTTGCTGAAGTTGGGGACGTACGGCTTCGTGCGTATTGCGTTGCCGATGTTGCCTGACGCTGCCCGATCGTGGGCCCCGGTCATTGCGATCCTCGCCACCATCGGCATCATCTACGGCGCCTTGGGTTGTCTGGCGCAGACTGACATGAAACGGCTGATCGCCTTCTCGTCGGTGGCGCACATGGGCTTCGTGATGTTGGGCATCTCGACGCTCACGTCGTACGGCATCAATGCCGCCATCTTCGGCATGGTGGCGCACGGCCTGATCACCGGCATGTTGTTCTTCGTGGCCGGTTCCATCAAGGACCGTTACCACACCCTCGAGATCAAGCGTCTCGGCGGACTGCTGGTCTCTGCGCCGCGTCTGGGTTGGATCCTTGGGTTCTGCACGATGGCATCACTCGGGCTCCCCGGTCTCGCCGGATTCTGGG
>JBBRSC010000015.1:0-23250 GCA_038245795.1 Acidimicrobiales bacterium | reverse complement strand
TCGGGATCCTGGTCACGACCATCGTCGAACCCGGCGCGGGTGTCCTCGATACCGACCTTGGAGGCGATGGCCACCCCGTTCCATCGACCTTCCCCGTGATGCACCGTCTCGTAGCCGAGTCCCGTGAACGCCATGGCCGGGAACTGGGTATTGCTCATCTTCGTTTCCTGCATGCAGAGCACATCGGGTTGAACCTGGGCAATCCATTCCTCGACCCGCGGGAGGCGAGCTTTGAGTGAGTTGACGTTCCACGTGGCAATCAGCACCACAGGAATCTACCGTTGGCGCCGTGATGGGGGAACCGGCCGTGTCGTCACCGATCACCGCCGAAGTCTGGACGGACTATGTCTGCCCGTGGGCGTACCTCGGAACCGACCGCACGGCGCTCATCGAATCGCTCGGCATTCCCGTCGCGGTGCGTGGCTACGAACTGCATCCTGAGTTGTCCACTGCCCCATCACCGGTTCGTCCGGGCGGTCGCCTCAGCAACATCTTCGACACCGTGGCGGGACTTGCGCAGGAGTGCAACTTGCAGTTCATCGCACCGACCTTCTCGTCGTCCACCCGCTTGGCACTGGAATGTCACGAGGTGGCCCGGCATCGATGGCCGGATCGCTCCAATGAATTCCATCGCGCAGCCTGGGAGGCCCGATGGGTCGACGGCGCGGACCTCGCTGACCGCCAGGTGATCGAGGGACTCGCAGGCCAGGCCGATCTGCCGGTCGACGATCTCTGGTCCGACATTGCCGCCGGCATCGGGAATCGGCTGCTGACGGAATCGATCAACGAGGCTCGATCTGTCGGCATCGCCGCAACCCCTGCCTGGCGTTTCAGCACCGGATTCGTCCTGACCGGTATCCACGAGCGGGCGACCATGACGAGGTGGATCACCAGGATGGTCGAGCGGGCCCAGGCTGAGCGGCCACTGGGACACGTCACCTGAGCATCACGTCGGGCCACGCCCTTCGCGCCGGTAGGATCGGCTCGTGACAGATGAGCAGCAGCTCCGAAACGAACCCCTCGGGCCCAACGCGTGGCTGGTCGATGAGATGTTCGAGCAATTCCAATCGAATCCCGAATCGGTCAGTACCACCTGGCAGGAGTTCTTCGCCGACTATCGGCCGCTCGGGCAGAGCGGCACGGGGATCCCGTCAGCTCCGCCCTCGAACGGTTCGACGACCAACGCAGCGGCTGTTTCGCCGCCCGGTGGTTCGCTGTTCGGCACCGAGGTTCCATCCGCAGCCCCGGCCGCGTCAACTCCTCCGGCCGCCGCGGCACCTCCCGCCGCAACGGAACCGATCGAGGAACCTGGCCAACCAATCCGAGGTGTCGGCGCCCGCATCGTCGAGAACATGGAAGCCTCCCTGAGCGTTCCGACCGCCACCAGCTTCCGCGAGATTCCCGCCAAGTTGCTCGAAGTCAACCGCTCGATGATCAACGGCTATCTCGGACGAACCCGAGGCGGCAAGGTGAGCTTCACGCACCTGATCGGCTACGCCGTGGTGCGCGCCATCGCCGATCACCTGCCGGTCATGAACAGCACATTCATCGAAGGTACCGATGGGTCCCCACGAGTGATCCGCCATGAGCACGTCAGCCTCGGACTCGCCATCGACCAACAGAAGCGCGATGGGTCCCGAAGCCTCATTGTTCCAGTCATCAAGGGCGCCGATGCACTCAACTTTGCAGAGTTCATCTCGGCGTATGACGAGCTCGTCCGCAAGGCCAACACCAACAAGCTCACCGTTGATGACTTTCGTGGGGCCACGGTGTCGTTGACCAACCCCGGAACGATCGGCACAGAGCGCAGCGTGCCGCGACTCATGCCGGGCCAAGGCGTGATCATCGGCGTGGGTGCCATGGGGTACCCCATGGAGTTCGCTGCCGCGGATCCCCGCACCATCGCCGATCTCGGCATTTCCAAGATCATCACCATGTCGTCGACCTATGACCATCGGATCATCCAAGGAGCCGAATCGGGCTTGTTCCTGAAGAAGGTCTCGGAGCTGCTCCTCGGCGAGGACGAGTTCTACGAGTCGATGTTTGCGTCGATCGGGGTGCCGTACACGCCAGCGCAGTGGCGAAACGACGACAACCCCGTCGAGCGCGAAGAGTCGATGATCGCCAAGCAGATGCAGGTGGCGAACCTGATCAACATGTATCGGGTGCGCGGCCACCTGATCGCCGATCTCGATCCCCTGGCCGCCGAACCGCCGGAGATGCACGCCGAACTCGATCCGCTCACCTACGGCTTGAGCATCTGGGATCTCGATCGAGAGTTCCTGACCGGCCTCAAGACGAGCGTCTACGCACCCGTGGGCGGCCAGGAGCGAATGCGCCTCGGCGACATTCTCCACACACTGCGTGATGCGTACTGCCGGACGATCGGCATCGAGTACACCCACATCCAGTCCGTCGAAGAGAAGCGGTGGATGCAGGAGCAGGTCGAAGGAGCGTCGACGTCGTTCGAGCCCGAGGACCAGCGCCACATCCTCGACCGCCTCAATGCTGCCGAGGCACTGGAGAAGTTTCTGGCCACCAAGTTCGTGGGTCAGAAACGCTTTGGTCTCGAAGGGGCTGAGTCGCTCATTCCCATTCTGGACGAGTTGTTGCAGCACGCATCGGACGACCATCTGCGCGGCGCCGTGCTGGGCATGTCACACCGCGGTCGGCTCAATGTGTTGGTGAACATCGTCGGCAAGTCCCAGGAGCAGCTCTTCAAGGAATTCGAGGGCTACGTCGATCCCAACTCCATCCAGGGGTCCGGCGACGTCAAGTACCACCTCGGCCAGAGCGGCATCTTCACGTCGCGTTCCGGGAGCACGATCCCGGTCGAGCTCGCCGCTAACCCGTCCCACCTCGAGACCGTGAACCCGGTCGTCGAGGGCATGGCGCGCGCCGAGATGGATCTCATTCCGTACGACCGCAGCTTCAAATTCCCAGTGCTGCCCGTGCTCATGCACGGCGACGCTGCCTTTGCCGGGCAGGGCGTCGTGGCAGAAACACTCAACCTGAGCCTCATCAAGGGCTACCGCGTGGGCGGGACCATCCACGTCATCATCAACAACCAGCTGGGCTTCACCACGGCGCCGTCGGCGGCCCGCAGTTCCGAGTACTGCACTGACGTCGCCAAGACGGTGCAAGCCCCGATCTTCCACGTGAACGGCGACGATCCGGAAGCCTGCGTGCGGGTGGCCCGATTGGCGTTTGCGTACCGCCAGCGCTTCCACAAAGACGTGGTGATCGACATGGTGTGTTACCGCCGCCATGGTCACAACGAGGGCGACGATCCCAGCTACACCCAGCCGATGATGTACCGCGCCATCGAGAAGCGGCGCAGCGTCCGCAAGTTGTACACCGAAGCGCTGGTTCGCCGCGGTGACATCACGATGGATGAGGCCGAGGCCGCTCTGGCTGACTTCCAGTCGAAGCTCCAGCACTCGCTCGACGACACCCGCGAGCACGCTCCTCCTGCGGACGTGAAGGCGCTTCCCCATCCTCCCGTTGCGGGCGTCCTGCCGCACGTGGAGACCGGCGTTGACCAGCTCTTCCTCGATCGGATCTACGACGTGCTGTCGTCGGCGCCAGAGGGTTTCACCATCCACCCCAAGTTGGCCAAGCAGTTCGAGACCCGCACGACCATGTTCCGCGGTGGCGAGGTGGACTGGTCGCTCGCCGAGGCGTTCGCCATCGGCTCGTTGTTGGGCGAGGGCACCTCGGTACGGATCGCCGGTCAGGACAGCCGTCGCGGCACATTCAGCCAGCGACACTCGACGTTGGTCGACTACGAGAACGGCGATGAGCACCTCCTGCTCAAGCCCATGGCCACCGGCGACACCGAGTTCTGGATCTACGACTCGCTGCTCAGCGAATACGCCGCGCTCGGATTCGAGTACGGCTACTCCGTCGCCAATCCCCAGGCACTCGTCGTGTGGGAAGCCCAGTTCGGCGACTTCATGAACGGCGCGCAGATCATCATCGATCAGTTCATCGTCTCGGCAGAGGACAAATGGCACCAGACGTCGGGCCTGGTGCTGCTGCTCCCCCATGGATATGAGGGTCAGGGCCCGGAGCACTCCTCCGCCCGGATCGAGCGATTCATGTCGCTCTGTGCCGAGGACAACATCCAGGTGTGCAATGCGACGACTGCCGCGCAGTACTTCCATCTGCTCCGACGACAGATGCATCGCAGCGTGCGCAAGCCGCTGGTGATCTTCACGCCGAAGTCCGGTCTGCGTGCCAAGTCGTATCGATCACCGGTCAGCGATCTGCTCCACGGATCGTTCGAGGAGCTCGTCGTCGACACCGCTCCACTCGAGGCTGCCGCTGTGACACGCCTCGTCCTCGCGTCCGGAAAGGTCGGCCATGAGGCCATCGCCAAGCGCGACGAACTCGGCATCCCCATGGCGGTCGCTCGCGTCGAGCAGCTGTTCCCGTGGCCATACGAGGCAGTCACCGCGGAGCTGTCGAAGTATCCGAACTGCCACGAGATCGTCTGGCTCCAGGAGGAGCCCGAGAACATGGGACCGTGGAGCGGCGTGAAGGGACGACTGTACGAGGGCAACCCCAAGCATCGGATCCATCGCGTCAGCCGCGAGGACTCCGGCAGCCCCGCAACCGGCAAGGCCGCCATCCACGCCCAGGAGCAGGCAGAACTCCTCGAACGGGCCTTCGCTCCCTTCTAGCGCCATCTGGGGCCGGACCCCTGGTGCCGTCAGCTGAGATCGATCCCCACGATTGACTGGAGCTCCGAGATGGCCGCGGCCGGGTCGGCCACTTTGATCGTGGTCATGCCCATGGTTCGTGCAGGCTTCAGGTTGATTCCCAGGTCATCCAGGAAGACCACCTCGGTAGGTGTCACGCCGGCGAGCTCGCAGGCCATCTGGTAAAAGCGGGGATCCGGCTTGCGGACCCCGACCTTGGACGACTCCACGATGTGGTGGAACATTGCCAGCACGTCCTCATGGGGACGCGTCTGGTGGCCCGAGCCGACCGCCGCGCCGAGGACGTTGTTGGTCAGGAGAGCTGTCGTGAAGATCTCCGCACATCGCTCGACCGCGCGGACCATGGCCGGTCGGAGTTCTCCGATCAGACACCCCAGCACCTCCCGCCCATCGACGGCGTGACCCAGTTCGAGAGCCTCCGCCTCGAAGATCGGTACGAACGCCGTGACGTCGACCTCGCTCCGTTCGAGCTGGGCCCAGGCATTGGTGTCGGGATTCGTTGAATTGACCAATCGCAGGAACCCGGGCGGCAGGCCGCTACGCTGCTCGTACGACGTGAATGCGTCGAACGGCGAGCTCAGAATGACACCGCCGAAATCGAAGAACACGGCACGGATCACGGCGATCACTCTACGGGCCCTGGACACGTTGTCCGGACCGTAAGTGTTGCGGGCCCGTCCAGTTCGCAGAAAGCAACCATGAAAACAACACTCGTCGTCGACGGGTCGAACATCGCTACCGAAGGCCGCAGCCTTCCGAGCCTGGCTCAACTCGACGAAGCCGTCCGGTCCTTTTTGGACACCCATACCTACGACACCGTTGTCGTCGTGGTCGATGCGACCTTCGGGCATCGCATCGACTCCAGCGAGAACGACCAGTTCGAGGAAGCAATACTGGCTGGGGAACTGGTCACGCCTCCGGCGGGCGCCATTGGCCGGGGTGACGCCTTCATCCTGCAGATCGCCGCCAGTGTCGGTGCGACGATCTTGTCGAACGATTCGTTTCAAGAGTTCCATGGTCAGCAGGACTGGCTCTTCGACGAGGGACGACTCATCGGGGGCAAGCCGGTCCAAGGGATCGGATGGGTCTTTGTTCCGCGGTCGCCGGTGCGGGGTCCGCTCAGCCGCCGATCGACCCGTGACGCTCGCAAGAAGTCCGAACCCAGTGGCGGCACCAGCACCCGATCGCCACGTCGCAGCACCAAGCCTGCTGCGACGGCTTCGGACAGCAGCGGAGCACCACGGTCACGAACCGCTGCGAAGAAGGCGCTCCCCAAGATCGATGTGCCGAAATTGAGAGCAGCTCCGGGAGAGACCCCGAAGATCGGTGACTCGCGGCCGGCCAACGGTCGCAGACGTGGGCGAACAGTGCGACCAACGGAGCCCATCAACGATGCGCTTCCGTTCATCGAGTTCGTCGGCAACCATCCGATCGGTGCGATCGTCACGGGTGAGATCGTCGAGTTCAGTTCCCACGGCGCGTACGTCATGGTCGAGGGCGCACGTTGCTATCTCCCGCTGAAGGCGTTGGGAGACCCGGCCCCCAGGAGCGCTCGCGAGGTATTGACACTCGGAGTGTCAGATTCATTTCGGGTCACGAGGTTCGATGCGGGTGCTCGAGGTATTGACATCGCGCCTGACGAAACAAATTCCTCGTCGAATTCGTCGCGCATAACCACTCCTTCATCGACGAGCCTGATAAACATCGCGACGCAAGCAATGCCCGCCGAGGAGGCAGTTTTGGCAATCACGAAGAAGAAGGCAGCCGCAAAGAAGGCGCCAGCGAAGAAGGCTCCGGCCAAGAAGGCGCCAGCAAAGAAGGCTCCGGCCAAGAAGGCGCCAGCAAAGAAGGCGCCAGCAAAGAAGGCCCCGGCCAAGAAGGCCCCGGCGAAGAAGGCGCCAGCAAAGAAGGCTCCGGCCCGAAAGAAGTAACGACAGTTTCACTGTCAGTAGCGGACCCGACCTCGGTCGGGTCCGTTTCGTTTTTCCGGGGGAGGCTCCGTCGGGGTCCCACCAGTACGATCAGCCGCCATGGCCGCTCAGTTCATCTTCACCATGCACAAGGTTTCGCGGTATTACCCGCCCGACCGGGACGTTCTGAAGGACATCACGCTGTCGTTCTACCCCGGCGCAAAGATCGGGGTCCTCGGTTCCAACGGCTCTGGGAAGTCCTCGCTCCTGCGGATCATGGCCGGACTCGACGACGGGTTCACGGGTGAGGCGCGCCTCACCCAGGGGTTCTCGGTCGGACTCCTCGAGCAGGAACCACACCTGGATGACTCACTCACCGTGATCGACAACGTGATGAACGGGGTGGGCCCGGTACGGGACCTCCTCACTCGTTACAACGCCGTGATGGCAGCGTGGGGCGATCCCGACGCCGACTTCGAAAAGATCGGAACCGAGCAGGCCGAGCTCGAAGACAAAATCGCTGCCGCCGATGCCTGGAACCTCGAGCGCAACGTCGAGATCGCCATGGATGCCCTTCGCTGCCCTCCTTCTGATGCTGAGGTCACGACGTTGTCGGGCGGGGAACGTCGTCGGGTGGCGCTCTGTCGCCTGCTCTTGTCGCGACCTGATCTCCTGTTGCTCGATGAGCCAACCAATCATCTCGATGCCGAGTCGGTGGCGTGGCTCGAGAGATTCCTCTCTGACTATTCCGGCACTGTGGTTGCCATTACCCACGATCGGTACTTTCTCGACAACGTGGCGCAGTGGATCCTCGAGCTCGAGCACGGTCGAGGAATGCCGTTCGAAGGCAACTATTCGGGATGGCTCGAGCAGAAGGCTTCGAGACTGGCCCTCGAGGAAAAGCAGTCGACGGCTCGACAGCGAACGCTCGAGCGCGAACTCGAGTGGGTTCGCATGGCCCCGAAAGCGCGACAGTCGAAGGGTAAGGCCCGGCTCGCCGCCTACGAGCAGCTCCAGTCCGAGGCAGAAGCTGCTCGTTCCAGCGACCAGGGTCTCGAGATCCTCATTCCGGCCGGAGATCGACTCGGCGACCAGGTCGTCGAAGTCGAGCATCTACGAAAGTCATTCGGCGATCGACTTCTTGTCGAGGATCTGAGCTTCTCGTTGCCAAAGGCGGGCATTGTCGGGGTGATCGGTCCCAACGGCGCCGGCAAGACGACCCTCTTCAAGATGCTCGTCGCCGCCGCGACCAAGGATGATGATCCGTCGGCCACGCTCGACTCAGGTTCGCTCGTCGTCGGACCCACGGTGCAAATGGCCTACGTCGATCAGTCACGCGATTCCCTTGATCCCGACAACACCGTGTACCAGGAGATCACCGACGGCCACGACCTCCTCACCATCGGCAAGCGGGAAGTCAACGGCCGCGCCTACGTGGCGTCATTCAACTTTCGAGGGTCGGACCAGCAGAAGCGGGTTGGCGACCTGTCCGGCGGCGAACGAAACCGGGTGCACCTCGCCAAGATGCTCCGCACCGGCGGCAACGTCATTCTCCTCGACGAACCCACCAACGACCTCGATGTCGACACCCTCCGGGCACTCGAGGCGGCACTCGAGGCGTACCCCGGCTGCGCCGTGGTGATCTCCCACGATCGCTGGTTCCTCGATCGGATCGCCACGCACATGCTCGCCTTCGAGGGCGACAGCCAAGTCCGGTGGTTCGAGGGCAACTTCACCGAGTACGAGGCCTTCCGCCGCAAGGAGCTCGGCGCCGACGCCGACGTCCCACATCGCATCAAGTACAAGCCCCTCAGCCGCTGAGGCGCCGAGCCGCTGTTGGCCGGTTCGGGCGATCTGAACGTTTTCTCAGGTCTGGCTGTTTCAGGCCGATAGCTCTCCGTATGGCCACCACGACGCAACGCCGCAAGACCGAACAGATTCCCACCAGCCGGGCAGTGATCCGGGACGTCGAGGCAGGGAGCTCGGTCGACTGCGCCGCCTGTGGGGAGCGGGTGAAGTTTCAGGCGAAGATGCGCAATCGCCAAGTGATCTGCAACGTCTACATCCGCGGCAAATGGGATCGCGTCGAGCATTTCCACGCCGAGTGCTACGACACCGCCGACAAGCCCCATGGCGATATTCAGGGACCACTCGATCAACGGCGGAGCCCCTCCCCCGCCCAGCTCCAGAAGCTCGCTGAATCAGCGCAACTCGCCAAGCTTGCAGAGTCCGCCTGACCAACTCACAATTCTGGGTTTTTGGGTGGGGCAGGCGGTCAGGCCTCGAGCAATGCGAGCACGCGGCCGGCCTGAGCGGTCGCGTCACCGTCGGCTGGCGTGAGCGTCAACTCGGCGGCGATCGGCGCCTCGTAGGGATCGTCGATACCCGTGAATCCCGTGATCTCGCCGGCCCTCGCCCTCGCATAGAGACCCTTGGGGTCGCGTTCCTCGCAGATCTCGAGCGGTGTGTCGACAAACACCTCGATGAACCTCACACCCGCCGCCAGAGCCATTGAGCGCGCCGCCTGCCGGCCGCTCCGATACGGCGAGATCACGGGAACCAGCGCCACCATGCCGGCGTCTGCCATCAAGGTGGCAACTTCGCCGACGCGACGGATGTTCTCCTGCCGATCCCCCTCGGAGAACCCGAGGTCCGAGCACAGGCCGTGCCGCACATTGTCGCCGTCGAGACGCGATACCGGCTGGCCAGCGTCCACGAGCACCACTTCGACTGCAGTCGCCACGGTCGACTTCCCGGACCCTGACAGTCCGGTGAACCAGATCACGGCGCCTCGAACACCGAGGCGCCGCCACCGTTCGTCGCGGGTCAGCTCGCCGTCGTGCCACGTGATGTCGGGTCCCGCCGGGCCATCGCTCATGGCGACAGCACCATGCCAGCGGCGACGGTGCTGTTGGTTGCCTCGTCGACCAGGATGAACGAGCCGGTTTCACGATTCCGGCGATACTCGTCGACGAAGAGCGGCAGCGTGGTGCGCAGCGTCACCCGACCGATCTCGTTCAGGCCGAGCGAGGTCGCACCTTCCTCTCGGTGCAGTGTGTTGACATCGAGCCGGTAGTGGAGGTCCTTCACCATGGCTCGGGCCCACCGGGTCGTGTGTTTGATCGCGAGCTTTGCCCCCGGCCGGAGCGAGGAGGCCTCGCTCAGCCAACACACCATGGCGTCGATGTCCTGGGTGACCCGCGGTTGATTGTGCGGCCTGCACAACATGTCACCCCGACTGATGTCGATCTCATCGTCCAGCGTGATGGACACCGACATCGGCGGGTAGGCCTCATCCAGCGGGCCATCGGCTGTCTGGATCGACGAGATCTTGGAGGTGAACCCAGACGGGAGGACGACGACCTCGTCGCCCGGCTTGAAGACTCCGCCGGAGATACGGCCGGCGTAGCCGCGGAAGTCGTGGTGCTCGGTGGCGTGAGGTCGGATGACGTACTGCACAGCGAAGCGGGCGTCGATGAGGTTCCGATCCGAAGCGACGTGCACCTGTTCGAGGTGATGCAGCAGCGACGACCCGCCGTACCATTCCATGTTCTGGGAGCGGTTCACGACGTTGTCACCGTGGAGCGCTGAGACTGGAATGAAGGTGAGGTCGGCAACGTCGAGCTTGCGGGCGAAATCCCGGAACTCAGATTTGATCTCCTCGAAGACCGCCTCGTCGTAGTCGACAAGGTCCATCTTGTTGACGGCCAGAACGAGATGTGGGATCCGGAGCAGCGATGACAGGAACGCGTGCCGCCTCGACTGCTCGAGGACCCCCTTGCGGGCATCGATCAGGACGATCGCAAGATCCGCGGTCGATGCGCCGGTCACCATGTTCCGGGTGTACTGAATGTGACCGGGGGTATCGGCGATGATGAATTTCCGCTTGGGCGTGGCGAAGTACCGATAGGCGACATCGATGGTGATGCCTTGCTCACGTTCGGCGCGGAGCCCGTCTGTCAATAGGGCCAGGTTGGTGTGCTCGGCGCCCATCTGCACGCTGGTCCGTTCCACCGCCTCCATCTGATCCTCGAAGATGGATTTGGTGTCGTAGAGCAGACGACCGATGAGCGTCGACTTCCCGTCATCAACCGAGCCGGCCGTCGCAATTCGGATCATCTCGGAGGCATCGCTGTAGGCGGACATCAGAAATACCCCACGCGCTTTCGATCCTCCATGGCTGCTTCCGACGCCCGATCATCAGCGCGGGTCGCACCGCGTTCGGTGACCCGGCTGGCGGCCACCTCGGCAATCACCTCATCCACGGTTGCGGCGTCCGAGTCAACGGCCCCCGTGCACGATGCATCCCCCACCGTGCGGTACCGGACCGTTCGGATCTCGGGAACCTCGCCGTCCATGATCGTGACGGCGGGAGTGACCGCCAGCCACATCCCGTCTCGCTGGAACACCTCGCGCTGATGGGCGAAGTAGATGGTCGGCAACACGATGTCTTCGACTTCGATATAGGACCAGATGTCGAGCTCGGTCCAATTCGACAGCGGAAACACGCGTATGTGTTCTCCCTGTTGATGGCGCCCGTTGTAGAGGCTCCACACTTCGGGGCGCTGGTTCTTCGGATCCCATTGACCGAACTCGTCGCGGAAGGAGTACACCCGTTCCTTGGCACGAGCCTTCTCTTCGTCGCGACGGGCGCCGCCGAAGACAGCGTCGTATCGCTGTTCCTCGATGCCCCGCAGCAGCGTCGTGGTCTGGAGCTGGTTGCGAGAGGCGCGCGGCCCGGTCTGCTCCGACACCCGGCCAGCATCGATGTCGTCCTGGACCGATGCCACGACGAGCCTGACGCCGAGCCGTTCAACGCACTCATCGCGAAACTCGATGACCTCAGAAAAGTTGTGGCCGGTGTCGACGTGCATGACCGGGAAGGGAGGCCGTCCTGGGGCGAAGGCCTTCACGGCGAGATGCAACATCACGACCGAGTCCTTGCCGCCGCTGAACAACAGGCATGGTCGCTCGAATTCGGCGGCGACCTCCCGGATGATGTGGATCGATTCGGACTCGAGCGTCCGCAGATGATCGAGGCCGTAGTTGGACGTCGCACGCTCGGCGCCAGTAACGGGGGTGTCGCTCATATGAGCGGAACGGTACCAAATCCCGACCAACTTGGTCACCTTTGTGCCAAGGAGCGCTCTGCTCGGGTTTGCTCTGCCAAGGAGCCGGTACGGTCGTGTCGTGCAGCAACACGGCGACCAGACCCCATCGACGAGCGAGCTCGCTCCCGATCATCAGCTCGCCGCCACCTTGGCCGAGCGAACCGGGCAGATGTTGATGGATTTGAGGGCGTCGCTCGTAGCCGACGGAGCTGACTCCGCGGAGCTGAAGGCGCACGGTGATCGGACTGCGCACGAGTTCATCATGGGAGCGCTGTCCGAACTCCGCCCCCACGACGCCGCCTTCAGCGAGGAGGGCATCGCGGATGAAACCACGGCCGATCGCACCTCGCGCATGGCGGCATCCCGGGTCTGGGTGATCGATCCGCTCGACGGCACGAGGGAATTTTCCGAGCCTGATCGCCAGGACTGGGCGGTGCACGTCGCCATGTGTGTGGACGGGGCGCCGGTCGTCGGCGCTGTCGCGCTGCCAGCTCAGCGCATCGTCCTCTCGACGGCGCGGCCGCCCGTGCTTCCCGCGGTGAGCGCTGCCCGTTCGACGTCGCCGCTGATCGTCGTGAGTCGGAGCCGGCCGCCTGTCGAGGCCACCACAATCCGAGATGCACTCTCTGGTGAGCTCGTCTCCATGGGCTCGGCGGGAGCGAAAGCGATGGCTGTCGTGCGAGGCGACGTCGACATCTACCCCCACTCCGGCGGTCAGTACGAGTGGGACAATTGCGCACCCGCTGCCGTGTGTCTCGCCACGGGGCTCGTTGCGACCCGCCTCGACGGATCGCCGCTCGTCTACAACCAACTTGATCCGCTGCTGCCGGACCTGCTGATCTGCCGGCCCGAGTGGGCGCCGGAGGTGTCCGCTGCGCTTCGTGCGTCGTCAGCCTGAGATCCGTCCCGGCCTGCCACGTCCGGCCGCCTCGGGACTTTCAGTGTCCGGGTGGCAAACTGCAATGTGCCTGATGTTCCCGTAGCTGACGTTCCCGCGCCCGACCTGGATGCGGCCCATCGCCCGACCGACTACGAGCTCGGCTCGTTCTCCGACGACGAACCCTGGACCATCAATCGCCAGGAGTTGACATGGACCAAGGGGATCGCGGTGATTCGAGCCGCAACCCGTCGCCAGGTGCCCGATCTCACAACCCCCCGAAAGATCCCACCGCTTCGTCGTCTCGTGACGGTCACCTGGCATCTCGGGCGGGCATTGGGCGTCTGGGCGGTCAAGGAACGAAGGGTCGGGGGAGCCGTCTCGCGTTCAGGGGTTTCACGGCGCCTCCGCGAGGCAGCGGAGGTCCTCGGCCCTACGTATATCAAGCTGGGCCAGGTCATCTCGTCGGGTGAGGGCTTGTTCCCCGAGGAGCTCGTGGCGGAGTTCCGGCTCTGTCGGGACAAGGTGCCCGCCGAGACCTGGGACGTGGTCCGGGAGGTCGTAGAGACCGAGCTCGGCGGACCCATCGAGGCAACGTTCTCGGAGTTCGACCGCGTTCCTCTGGCGGCCGCGTCGATTGCTCAGGTGCACCGCGCCCGCCTCCTCGATGGTCAAGAAGTCGTGGTCAAGGTCCAGCGCCCGACGATCCGCTCCCAGGTCCATCAGGACCTGCGCGTCATGGCGTGGCTGGCCCCGTTCATGGTCGGCAGGATTCCCATCGCCGCGCTCGCCAACCCTCCGGCGCTCGTCGAATTGTTTGCGGAGACCATCTGCGAGGAACTCGATTTCCGTCTCGAAGCCGAGAACATGTTGGACGTCGCCCAGGTCTTCGCCCTGCTCGAGCAACGCGGCTTCGTCGTCCCCCGCCCCCATCCACAGCTCGTGACACGACGGATGCTGGTCATGGAGCGTCTGATCGGCTTCGGGTTCGATGACGTCGAGGGTATGCGCGCCGCCGGGATCGACACCACCGAAGTCATCCGGATCGGCTTGAAGGGTTTTACTGAGGGCTGCATGATCCACGGGATCTTCCACGGCGATCTGCACGGCGGAAACCTCTTCGTGCTCCATGATGGCCGCATCGGGCTGCTCGACTTCGGTATCACAGCCCGCATGACACCGCTCCAACGGAACGCGTTCCTTCGACTGATGATGACGGCGGCGACGGGCGACTTCATGGGCCAACTTGCCGCCTTTCGCGATCTCGGCGCCCTACCGATGGATACCGACCTTCGGGAGGTGTTCCTGGACCTCGGTCTCGATCAGACACCGGTGGATCCGACATCGATGAGCCAAGAGCAACTGGTCGGCGAGATCCAACGGATCATCCAAGCGCTGCTCGGCTATGGGGCTCGATTGCCGAAAATTCTGATGCTCTACGTCAAGAACCTCATGTTTCTCGATGGCGCCATCGCCAAGTTGGCCCCTGAGCTCGACATCCTCGGCGAATTCATGAGCCTGTCGATCCACATGGCCGCGACGCACGGCGATCGGATCGCCGCTGACATGGGCATCGATCCGAGCGAACTCAACGTCGACGCCGAGGCAATCAAAGCCAGTTTCGGTATCGTCGATCCCGACATGGACAAGGTCACCTATCAGGATCTCCAAGAGCGACGCGACATGATCCGCAAGCGTCTCAGCGGAAGCTGATCTCAGCGGCGGGTGCTCAGTCTGAGAGACCTCCTGAGACTCTGCCGCGCTACGCATTCGTCGGTTCCGCCTGCTGTCGGGCACACTGGAAGTCCCCCAGTTTTCGGAGTTCCTCCATGTCCGCGCCCCTGAACGATGCGACTCACCGTGTCAACGGTATTCGCAACATCGCGATCGTCGCCCACGTTGACCACGGCAAGACAACCCTTGTCGACGCCATGCTGCGCCAGGCGGGTGCGTTCCGTGAGGGTGCGGAACTGAAGGATCGAGTCATGGACTCGATGGATCTCGAACGTGAGAAGGGGATCACGATCGAGGCGAAGAACACCTCCGTGCGCTACTCGCCACCCGATGGTTCGCCGGCGGTGAAGATCAACATCGTCGATACTCCGGGCCACGCCGACTTCGGCGGCGAGGTCGAACGTGCCCTCACCATGGTCGATGGGGTGCTGTTGCTTGTCGATGCGTCGGAGGGACCGCTCCCCCAAACCCGATTCGTACTGCGTAAGGCCTTAGCGCTGGATCTCCCGGTCGTCCTCGTGATCAACAAGATCGACCGACCCGATGCTCGCGTCGCCGATGTTGTCGACGAGGTCTACGAGCTCTTCTTGGATCTCGACGCCCACGATCATCAGATCGAGTTCCCGATCATCTACACCGTTGCCCGCGACGGCCAGGCAACGCTCGACCTCGACACGCCCGGCGAGAACCTCAAGCCGCTGTTCGACATGATCCTCGATCGCATCCCTGCTCCCGAAACCGATCCCGAGCACCCGATGCAGGCTCTGGTCACCAACCTCGACGCCTCGAGCTACGTGGGCCGTCTGGCGTTGTGCCGTGTGCTCCACGGAACCATCAAGCGGGGTCAGCAGGTTGCGTGGTGTCGCACCGACGGAACGATCGAGCGCGCCAAGGTCGGCACGATCTACATCAACGAGAACCACGAACGCGTCGAGATCGACCAGGTCTCGGCGGGCGAAATTGCCGCCATTGCGGGCATCCCCGAGATCACCATCGGCGAGACGCTCGCCGACATCGACGATCCGCGGCCGTTGCCCGTGATCACCGTCGACGAGCCGTCGTTGTCGATGACGCTCGGCATCAATACCTCGCCGCTCAATGGCCAGGACGGCACCAAGCTCACCGCCCGACAGATCAAGAACCGCCTCGACGCTGAACTCGTCGGTAACGTGAGCCTCCGGGTCGTCGACACTGATCGTCCAGATGCCTGGGAGGTCCAGGCACGAGGCGAACTCCAGCTCGCAGTGCTCATTGAGATCATGCGTCGCGAAGGCTTCGAGCTCACCGTCGGTAAGCCACAGGTGGTCACCCGTGAGATCGACGGCGCCATCCACGAGCCCGTCGAGCGTCTCTCCATAGATGTCCCCGAGGAACACCTGGGCGCCGTCACAGCGCTCGTAGCGCCCCGTAAGGGTCGTTTGGAGAACATGGTGAACCACGGCACCGGTTGGGTCCGCCTCGACTACTCCGTGCCAGCACGAGGCCTGATTGGTTTCCGCACCCAGTTCCTCACCGAAACCCGTGGCACGGGCATCATGCATCACGTCTTCGAGGCGTACGAGCCGTGGGCGGGCGAGCTCCGCGCGCGTGAGCGCGGCTCCATCGTGTCGGATCGGCGTGGCATGACCACCACCTACGCCATCACGGCCCTTCAGGAACGATGCACCCTCTTCGTGCCGCCGACCACGGAGGTCTACGAGGGCATGATCGTTGGCGAGAACTCCCGCCAGGACGACATGGACGTGAACATTGCGCGTGAGAAGAAGCTCACCAACATGCGGACGTCTTCATCGGACAACACGATTCCGCTCATCCCGGCCCGGATCCCCTCGCTCGAGCAGGCGCTGGAGTTCATCGAGTCCGATGAATGCGTCGAGGTGACCCCGAACTTCGTGCGCCTTCGCAAAGTGCATCTCCCTATGGGCGATCGCGCCAAGTTGGCGAAGAACCTCAAGAACGCCAAAGCCTGAGCGCAGAGCTCAGAACGACCCGCAACCTCGGCGCTGCTCACACAGGCTGGGGGTCGCGCCACATCTGGTAGATCTCGGGGCCATCCGTGAAACCGAACGTGGAGATGACTTCGAAGCCGAACCGCCGGTAGTACGGGACGTTCGATTCCTTCGAACTCTCGAGGTAGGCGCCTTGTCCGTTCAGGTCACAGCGCTCCAGGATCGGCTCCATCACCGCCGCGCCCACTCCGCGGCCCTGGTGGATCGGGTCGGTACCGAGCACCGACAGATACCAGTGGTCGGGAGGCAGCGTCGAGTGGAAATGTTCGATCTTGGTGTAGTCGGACAGCAATTTGATCGATCGCCACCCCAGCAGCCGCAACAGCTGCGGCGCCAGACGAACCTGCGTGGTCCAACCGAGTCTCCACGTGCCGGGCGGTGCCCATAACGCTGCCCCCGCAACACCGTCTCCCACGAGTGACTCACCCGAGTCGATGTGCGCGCCGCAGAACAGCCGATAGAGCCGCGTGACCGCAGCGAGTTGATCGCGATGACCGCCGAAGAGGTGCTCGGTAATGGGGTCATCCTCGAACGCCCGCCCGAACATCTCCGAGACGGCAACGACGTCGGCGGGACTCATCGGCCTGACAGTCACTGATCTGATCACCGAATCAGTGTGCCATCGCCATGAGGAATTCCCTCGCTTGGTGGGCCATCAGGCTCGGGCACCCGAGGTCAGATCAGCTGATACGGTACGTCGCTCCTTGCCAAGTGGCCGTCACCACGAGGATCACCGGGGCGACACAGACCGACTGGAACCGAGGTGACCGGAATGACTGACCATGTGATCTTTCTCGTCTTCGGCATCGACGAGGTCTTCATCGAGCTCGACTACTTCTTCACGAGGTACCTCGCGACGCGGGATCCCTCCACGGGGTTAGGCCCGACCTTCGTGGTGTACACCGACCGCCCCGATGCCTTCGCTCGCTGGGAGGACACGGATCTCCGCATCGAGACCGTCGACACGCCACTGTCGAAGATCGAGGAATGGACAGGGCCCAAGAGCTACTTCTGGCGAGCGAAACTCATGATGATTCGTGATTTCTGCCAACGTTTCGACGGCGTTGGTCTCTACTGCGATTCCGATGTCTACCCGCTCCGGGATCTGGACCCGCTGTTTCGTTCCATCGAGGCGGGCGCCCTCATCATGTATGAGAGCGAGGGTGTGTTCGACAAGGGTGTCAATCCCGAGTTCTGGCACCTTGACAAGCGATTCCGCGCCCATCCTCAGCTCGACGTCGATGGGCGGCTCTACCACATCCCGCTCAGTACCCAGAACTGGAATGCCGGCGTCATTGGCCTGTCCACCGAGAACGCTCCGGTCCTCGACGAGGTCTTGGCGTTCTGCGACGCGCTGTATGACGAGTGGGGCTTCGTCTTCTGCGAGCAGATCTCGATGGGCTACATCTTCCAGAACCAACCGCAGGGCTGTTCGCCTGCTCGCGAGTACCTCTACCACTATTGGCGGGTGAGAAATTTCTCGCTTCTGGCGCGGAGGTTCTTCGAGCTTCACGAGGGGATGGCGACCGAGCAAGTCGTCCGTGACAGCGCCAACATCCTTCCAGAGCTCCTCGCCCCGCATCAGCACGCCTTCAACGACGCTCGGCCGTTCCAATACCTGTGGAATCGCTACCCGTACCGAATGAGCAAGATTTTCAAGCGCCAAGCGTTCTGGAACATCGAAGACCACTACAGCCTCGCCGAGCCGCTGACTCAGTCACGGGATTGATGCTGCGAGTGTCGATGTCTCGTCGGTGAATCTGGCCCCGTCGAGTGGCACCACTGCGCCATGGTTCGTCGTCCCCTAGAATCGCGTCGGAGGGCTATCCGAGGAACACGACATGGACTTGAAAGCACAGAGCAAAAAGATCACGAATCGCTGGAGCTGGACGAGATCCACTCGAAACACGGTCGGCCATATCACCGAGTACGCGCCTGACTTCGGATGGAAGGAAGCCGTGCGACTCGGCATCAAGGATCGCGATGGGGCCACCGGCATCGAGGACTTGTCGTGGCCAGGCCTGGCCTCCACCGTTCGGCTCCGTATGGGATCCACCGACTTGCGCATGTTTCAGCATGTGGTGGCCCAGGACGGATACGAGTTTCCATTTCTGGTCGGCACGTCTCCCACAGTGATTGTCGATGCCGGAGCAAACGTCGGCTTTGCCTCGGTGTGGTACGCCAACCGTTACCCCGACGCAACGATTCTCGCTATCGAACCCTCCTCGAACAACTTCGCAGCGTTGACTCGCAATGTCCGCCCATATCCCAACGTGATTCCGATCCAAGGGGCCCTGTGGGGCGAGCGAACAACGTTGAAGTTGACTGATCCGAATGATGGCGAGGCGAGCTATCGCGTGGACTCGCCGGAGGAGTTCACCCCGATCGCGACCTCTGAAGTTGATGCCTACGATGTGCCGTCGCTCATGGAGTCATTTGACATCGACCATATCGACATCCTCAAAGTCGACATCGAGGGTTCCGAGAAGGAGGTCTTTCAGACCTCAGCCCCGTGGATCGACAAGGTCGGACTCATCGCCATCGAACTCCACGATCGGTTCAAGGACGGGTGCACCGAAGTCTTCGAACGAGCGACGGTCGATTTCAAGCAGCGAGCTGTCCGGGGCGAAGACACCTTCGTGGCCCGATAGCCGAGCGCCCCAACCTCGCCAACGGCTCAACCGTTCATCCCGAGGGCTCACTGGACCGCCATCGTCGGCGGCGCCAGCCGCCGCCTACAGTCGCTCCGTGCGTCTTGTGATTGCCCGGTGTTCGGTGGACTATGTCGGACGCCTGACCGCCCACCTCCCGACTGCCGTCCGCCTCCTGATGGTCAAGGCAGATGGATGCGTCGCCATTCATGCTGACGGCGGCGCCTACAAACCCCTGAACTGGATGAACGCTCCGAATCATCTGATGGAGTCCGACGACCAGTGGGAAGTCTCCAATCCCAAGGGCGAGGTCATCACCATCACCATCGAGGAAGTGTTCAGCGACACGAGCATCGAGATGGGCGTCGATCCAGGTCTGCAGAAGGACGGCGTGGAGGCCCACCTCCAGGTACTCCTTGCGGAGCATCCCGACACGATCGCCGAGGGGTTGACGCTCGTCCGGCGAGAGTTTCCCACCGACATCGGACCAGTCGATCTGCTCTGTCGGGACGACACGGGCGCAGTGGTCGCCGTGGAGATCAAACGACGAGGAGACATCGACGGCGTGGAGCAGCTCGCCCGCTACCTCGAGCGGTTGGACCTGGACCCACGACTTCGACCCGTCCGAGGGGTCTTCGTCGCCCAGAGCATCAAACCGCAGGCAAAGGTTCTCGCCCAGTCCCGCGGCATCACCTGCGTCGAGGTCGACTACGACGAGCTCCGCGGTCTCGCGTCCAACGAGCTCCGGCTCTTCTGAGTCAGACGCTCGGCAACCTCAGCGGCGATCAGCCCCGTTCATGTCGGCCGGCGGGCGCGCCGTTTCCAGCAGGTGTTCGATCAACTCACCCACGGCGCGGGGATCGTCTGTCGGTTTCGTCGACGGTCCGCGATGCCATCCTTCTGCCACCGCCAGCACTTGACCCGACGCTTCGAACACACGGCCCGTGACATGGCTTGATTCCGTTGATGCCAGCCAGCAGACGATGGGTGCGATCCACCGAGGAGACATACCCGACACTGCGCCGGTGACCTGACCCATCCCGAGATCCTCAGTCATGCGTGTCAGCGCCGCCGGCGCGATGGCGTTCACCGTCACGCCGTACCGACCGAGTTCCAGCGACGCGATGAAACTGAACGACGCGATTCCCGCCTTGGCGGCGCCGTAGTTGGTCTGGCCTGCGTTGCCGTAGATGCCCGAGACCGATGAGGTATTGATGATGCGACCGTCGTTGGATTGGCCCGCCTTGGCGCGATCTCGCCAATACACCGCTGCGAAGTGCGCTGGGGCAAACGTGCCCTTGAGGTGGACGTTGATGACCGCGTCCCACTCGGCCTCGGTCATGTTCGCCAGCATCCGATCACGGAGGATTCCAGCGTTGTTGATCACCACATCGAGCCCGCCGAAGACCTCGACCGCTTGGCCGATCAGTCGTTCCGCTCCGGCCCAGTCGGACACGCTGTCACCATTGGCGACCGCTTCGCCTCCTGCCGCAACGATCTCGGCGACGACCTCCTCAGCGGGCCCCACATCGGCACCTGCGCCGTCACGGGAACCGCCCAAGTCGTTGACCACAACCTTCGCGCCTTGGGCCGCCAACATGAGCGCATACTCCCGGCCGATGCCGCGACCGGCCCCGGTGACCACGCACACCCGTCCCTCGCAGAGACGTTCAGTAGACCCGACCATGACCTGTTCCTCTCATCCTGAGTGCCGCGTTCAGGAATTGACCCGACCCAACGACATTTCCTTGCCAGACTATCGGTGTGTCCCGCGCCCGGAAGTCTCTCCTCATCGCGCTTGTGTGTCCGCTGCTCATCCTCGGATTGGTGGCGGCGAGCTGGTCAATCGACCGGTCGAACCACGATGGAGTGGTCATGCGCGGCGTCCAGTTGGCTCACCGCGACGTCGCCGGCCAGACCGACGCTGAGCTGGTCGCAACCGTCGCCGGACTCCAGGAGACTCTTGGATCCACGAGCGTCACGATCGACGCCGGCGCCTTCTCCGTCGAGTCGACCGCTACGGAGCTCGGCATCTCTGTCGACGTTCCAGCGACGACGAGCGCCGCGATGGACGCTGGGCGTCGCGACCCGGGGCCGCTGGCTCCACTCAGGTGGGCGAAGGCATGGGTGTCGGACCGCAACGTCGATCTCCGGCTCACTGTCGATCAATCCAAGCTGGCGACGACGGTGGCGCGGCTCGAGGGTCCGCGGCGGACCTCACCCGTGGAACCCACGGTATCGGCGACCGATTCGGGAATCACGTTGGTACCCGGGTCCGCAGGAACAGCCATCGACATCGGCCACCTCCTCGGCGCACTTCCCACACGGCTCGGCTCAGCCACCGAATCGATCTCGGTCGCCGCACCACATATCGAGACGGCACCGTCGGTATCCGACGAGTCCATCGCCAAGTTGGCCACTGCCGCGACGGCTACCACCAGCGGTGACATCACACTCAAGTTCGGCGGTCAGTCGAAGACCATCGATGGCAAGTTGTTCCGACCTGGATTCCGAGTCGTGCTCGACGGAGTCTCTGGTCGACTCGACCTCGATCCCGCGGTCGTGAAGAAGGTCTTCGATCAGACGGCGACCACTACGTTCAACCCGACCGGCGTGACATTCGATGTCGTCAACGGGGCGCCGCTACCCAAGGCTGGCAACGACGCCGTCGTCTGCTGTGGCAACGATGCGCCGGCCAAGATCACCGCTGGATTGCTCGCCGGATCCACCACGATTGACATCGGCTCTTCGACCATGACTGCGGCCGACGGGCTCGCACAAGTCCAGACGCTGGGGATCAGCGGCCTTGTCGGCGAGTTCACCACCAAGCACCCGGCCGGCCAGCCACGCGTCAAGAACATCCACCGCATCGCGGATCTGACGCGCGGCGTCATCATCGCCCCTGGGGCCACCTTCTCGGTCAACGATTTCGTTGGCCGACGAACGGTTGAGAAGGGCTTTGTGACCGCCCCAGTGATCGACAAGGGCGAATTCTCTGAGGACGTTGGCGGTGGGGTCTCGCAGTTCGCGACCACCTTCTTCAATGCAGCGTTCTTCGCCGGACTCGACATCCCCGAACACAAAGCCCACTCGATCTACATCAGCCGCTATCCCTACGGACGCGAGGCGACGCTCGCTTTTCCGAGCGTCGATCTCAAAGTCAAGAACATCACGCCCTACGGCGTGCTCCTCTGGCCCACCTACACCGGAACCACCCTGACGGTGCAGCTGTTCTCCACCCGATACGTCACGGGCACGCAGCAGTCCGTCACGCCACCCTCAGGATGCGGCAAGGTCACGGTCGTGCGTGCACGAACCTTCGTCGATGGGCGAACGGACACCCAGAACTACCGGGCCGACTACAACTGCAATCCCCCCAAACATCCCTAGGCCCCCGATGCAGCGGCATCTGCGCTGACGATACGGCAGACTGTCAACGACCACAGGGGGTCAGAATGAGCGAAGAATCGATCCGTTTCGAGCACCGAATGAGCGACGCGGATGCCTTGATGTGGAACATCGAGAAGGACCCCGCCCTGCGGTCAACGATCACGACCGTGATGATCATCGATCGAGCGCTCGCTCACGACGTGCTCATCCAGCGCTTCGAACGTATGAGCCGCGTCATCCCACGACTCCGTCAACGAGTGCGCGCCAACCCGTTTTCAGTCGCTCCGCCGCGGTGGGAGGTCGATCCGCACTTCGATCTCGGATTCCATCTGTGGTGGGTACGGGCACCCGGCAAGGGCTCCATGCGCGACGTGTTGTCCATCGCAGAACCGATCGCCATGAGCGGATTCGACCGAGCGCGTCCGCTGTGGCGGGCAGTCGTCGTGGAAGGGCTCGCCAACAAGCAATCAGCGATCATCATGAAGCTCCATCACGCGATCACCGACGGCGTGGGAGGAATGCGCCTCCAGCTCGAGCTGCTCGATCTGGATCCCAACGCGCCCGAGCGGGAGATGCCACCGGTTCCCGAGATCCACGTGATGAGCCAACCTGAGCGATTCGTCGACGCTTTTGACCATGAACGGCGGCGACAGCTGGGGATCTTGAAGCGGTCCGCCAGCGGGATGACCGCTACGGTCACGGCCGCCCTCGGTCATCCGCTCGACACCGCCAGCGCCAGCGGTGAGCTCGCAGCTTCCATCGGGCGGGTTCTGCGGCCCGTCTCGCACCCCATGTCGCCACTGATGACCGGCCGCTCACTCTCCAGCCGGTTCGACACGATGAC
>JBBRSC010000014.1:0-23421 GCA_038245795.1 Acidimicrobiales bacterium | reverse complement strand
TCCTTCGTCCATCTCCATCAACACACCGAGTACTCGATGCTCGATGGTGCTGCGCGCGTCGGCGACGTTGCGGTTGCCGCCGCCTCCGACGGCCAGCCAGCCATGGGGATCACCGACCACGGCAACATGTACGGCGTTCTGCCCTTTTACCAGGCGTGTCGTGATCAGGGGGTCAAGCCGATCATCGGGTTCGAGGCGTACATGGCGCACGAACATCGCTCCGAACGACCGTCCCGTCGGGGCCGCATGGACGACACCGGCGGCGAATCCGATTCGGGCAAGAAAATCTATTACCACCTGACGTTGCTCGCCGAGAACAACCAGGGCTACAAGAACCTCATCCAGCTCTCGAGCCGGGCCTTCATGGAGGGCTACTACTACAAGCCCCGGCTCGATTGGGATCTCCTTGCCGAGCATTCCGAGGGGTTGATCGCCACGACAGGCTGCCTCGGCGGGCATGTGTTGCAATCATTGATGAACGACGGGTTCGACGCTGCGCTCGCGAAGGCGGCGCGTCTGCAGGACATCTTCGGCCGCGACAATCTCTTCGTCGAGATCCAGGACCACGGCATCCCCGAACAGCTCCAAACGAACCCGCAACTCTTCGAGATCGCCCGACGGCTCAAGGCGCCCTTGTTGGCGACCAACGACAGCCACTACACCCATCGCGAGGATGCCGGCGCTCACGACGCGCTGCTGTGCGTGCAGACCGGGGCGCTGAAGAGTGATCCGAACCGCTTCAAGTTCCACGGTGACGAGCATTACCTCAAGACGTCCGCTGAGATGCGCCATCTCTTCCGGGAGGTCGAGGTGTCATGCGACAACACCTTGTGGGTGGCCGAGCGGGCCAACGTCGAGATCGAGTTCGGCAAGGTTGAACTACCGAATTTCCCGCTGCCTGACGGCTTCGAGACCGATACCGAGTACCTGTCGCACCTGACGCTGCTCGGTGCGAAAGAACGGTGGGGTGACCAACTGCCCGAACACGTGTCGGATCGACTCACCTATGAGCTCAAGGTCATCGCCGACATGGGGTTCAGCTCGTACTTCCTGATTGTGTGGGATCTCATTGCGCACGCCCGCGGCCAGGGGATCCGCGTGGGTCCGGGCCGCGGATCGGCTGCGGGATGCGCCGTGGCCTACACGCTGCGGATCACTGATCTCGATCCGATCCGTTATGACCTGTTGTTCGAACGGTTCCTGAATCCCAGCCGCGTGTCGATGCCCGATATCGACATGGATTTCGACTCTCGGTACCGGGACGAGATGATCCGCTACGCAGCCGAGAAGTACGGCCGCGATCGGGTGGCCCAGATTGTCACGTTCTCCACGATCAAGGCGCGAGCCGCCGTGCGCGACGCCGCCCGCGTTCTCGGGTTGCCGTACGCGGTGGGCGACAAGGTCGCCAAGGCCATGCCGCCGCTCATCATGGGCCGCGACACTCCATTGCGGGCGTGTCTCGAGCTGGAGCCGAAGTTTGCCGACGGCTACAAACAGGCCAGTGATCTGCGCGACATGTACGCCACTGATCCTGAGGCGAAGGAGGTCATGGAGGTCGCCCGCGGACTCGAAGGACTCCGCCGACAGGATGGCATCCACGCGGCAGCGGTGGTCATCACCCGACATCCCCTCACCGACTATCTGCCCATTCAGCGCAAACCGGGCCAGGGCCAGGACATCGCCGATGCGCCAGTCGTCACCCAATACGAGATGCACGGGGTCGAGGATCTCGGGCTGCTGAAGATGGACTTCCTGGGGTTACGCAACCTCGACGTCATCACCGACACGCTGATCGCCATCGAAGGCACTCGGGGCGTCGTGGTCGATGTCGACGACGTGGATCTCGACGACGGCCCGACCTATGAGTTGCTCTCGCGGGGTGACACCATTGGGGTCTTCCAGCTGGAGAGCCCCAACATGCGGGCGCTGATCCGGTCGCTGGCGCCCAGCAACTTCGAACATGTCGCGGCGCTCGTCGCGCTCTATCGGCCCGGGCCGATGGACGCCAACATGCACAACGACTACGCGGACTACAAGAACGGGCGAAAGCCGATCGAGTACTTCCACGAGGAGGCCGAGGCGCTGCTCGGCGACACCTACGGCCTGATGATCTACCAGGAGTCGGTGATGCGGGTGGCGCAGCACTTCGCCGGGTACTCCCTGGCCGAGGCCGACAATCTTCGCAAGGCATGCGGCAAAAAGATCCGCGAGCTCATGGCCAAGGAGCGGGACTCGTTCGTGCAGGGCGTCGAGGACTCCGGCTACGGAACCGAGCTCGGCGGGCAACTCTTCGCCATCATCGAGCGGTTCGCCGACTACGCGTTCAACAAGAGCCATAGCTACGGGTACGGCCTGATTGCCTACCAAACGGCGTATCTCAAGGCGAACTTCCCGACCGAGTATCTGGCGTGTCTCCTGACGAGCGTGAAGAGCAACCTCGACAAGGCGGCCATCTACCTGGCCGAGTGTCGAGCGCTCGGCATCGAGGTCACGGTGCCCAACATCAATCGGTCCCGGAAGGATTTCTGGCCGGTAGTGGGCAACGATCCCGAGACGGGCGCCGAAGTCCGACAGATCCTCTTCGGGCTGTCAGCGGTCCGTAATGTCGGCGAGGGCCTTGTCGACCACATCATCGAGGCGCGCGAAACTGGCGGGGACTTTGTCGATTACTACGACTTCTGCGAGCGGGTCCACACCTCGGTGTTGAATAAGCGGACCGTCGAATCGCTCATCAAGGCCGGCGCCTTCGATGCCATGGGCCATCCTCGTAAGGGCCTGCTCGGCGTGTTCGAGCAGATCATCGATGCCACCATTTCTCGCCGCAAAGAGTTCGAGATGGGCGTGCAGTCGCTGTTCGGCGATCTCGGCGGCGACGGGCCCAGCTTCGAGGAGCGGGCCATGGTGCCAATCATGGAGTTCGACAAGACTCAGCGGTTGGCGTTCGAAAAGGAGATGCTCGGGCTGTACGTGTCGGACCATCCGCTGTTCGGTGTCGAGCGGGCGCTGGCCAAGAAGGTCGACTGCTCCATTGCTGATCTGGAGATGGTCGAGGAGGGCGCGCAACGCTGCCTCGGTGGTGTCGTCACAGGGCTGCAACGCAAACAGACCCGCAAGGGTGATCTGATGGCCGTCTTCCAGCTGGAAGATCTTGTGTCGTCCATCGAGGTGATGGTCTTCCCGAAGTCGATGGCCGACCTTGGCCACAAGCTCGTCGAGGATTCCGTCGTCCTGGCCACCGGCCGGATCGACAAGCGGGACGAGACGCCCAAATTGATTCTGCGCGACATCGAACGGTTCGACGCGTTCGTTGATGACAAGCCGCCGGTCCGATTGCGCGTCGATCCGAATCGACTCGATGATCGGTTGGTGAGCGATCTGCGGACGCTCTTCGATGAGTTTCCTGGCGACTCCGAGGTGTTCATCCACGTTGGCGAGACCACCGTTATCCAGCTCCCGAATCATGTGACGGTCAATCCCACGACGGGGCTCCTCGGCGAGCTTCGGGTGCTGCTCGGAGCGACTGGGGTCATGCCGTGACGCAGAATCCGGTTTGTCAAGCCCCCAGGAATTGCGTCGGAGGCTCTTTGACGGCTGAACTTAGAGGGCCAGATTTCTACCCGGAACCGTGGGGGACCCATGGCGTATGACGTCGTAACCAAGGATTGCACGCAGCTCAGCGATACGGAGTTGGCCGAGATGGCCGACCTCGGTACCGAGAGCTCGACGGGCCATGACATCGGCGCGCTCTCGAAGCAAGCCGAAGCGTGGGTGCTCGTCACCCTCGTGAGAGAAGGCCAGCATCTTCGGGGCTTTTCCTTCTCGACGCTGGAGCGCATCGGTGGCACCCCAGCGGTGATCATCGGGATGGGCTATGTGAAACGCAGCTCCAAGCGTGATCCCATTCTGAAGGCGGTGATGTCCGACAACTATCGCCGGGCGTTGATGGCCTTCCCAGACGAGGACGTGCTGGTGGGCACCAAGTTCAGTCGCCCGGACGGCTTCGAGTCGTTCAAGGCGCTGACCGACATCAATCCCCGTCCAGGCCATCGTGCGTCGGGCGAGGAGCGAGCCTGGGGTCGTCGTCTGGCCAAACGCTTCGGTGTCGATGCCACGTACAACGACCAGACCTTCTCGTTGACAGGGGATGGGTCGCCGCCGCTCGTGTTGGATCATGAGTCGCTCAAACCGGAGAAGCTCGACTCCGAGGTGGTGGCGCTCACCAAGGCTCTCAAGCCCAAGTCCGGCGACGCCATGATCGCGTTCGGTTGGATGATGGCCGAGGAGCTCCTCAAGTACCACGGCTGATGGACACCTTCGACGCCCTGGCAGCGCGTCGAAGTTGTCGATCGTTCGCGGAGACGCCGGTCCCGATCGGCGTTCTTGAACGCGTACTCGGAGCCTCACTGCGCGCCCCGAGCGCTGGGAACGCGTGGGCGTTGCAGCTGGTGGTGCTCGACACCGCTGAGCTAACGCGGCGCTATTGGGACACCACGTTGGCGCCGGGGCCAGCCCGTGATGGGTTTCCGTGGCCGGGTGTGTTGGCGGCGCCGGTCATGGTGATCCCCAGCGTGGATTCCGCGGCGTATCCGCAGCGCTACGCGGAGGCGGACAAGGCGCGCACCGGGTTGGGCGACGGCCTCGATGCCTGGCCCGTGCCGTACTGGTGGGTCGATGCCGGGGCGGCGGTGATGGCGATGCTCACGGCGGCGACAGCAGAGGGCCTGGGCTCGCTGCTGTTCGGTCAGTTCGACCACGAACTCGCCGTGACACGGGCCTTCGGCCTCGATCCGCAGCGGCGGTCGGTGGGAACGATCGCGTTGGGCTGGCCCTCGAGTGACCCGGTGAAGCGCTCTGGGTCCGCACGTCGCGGGCGCCCTTCGCTCGCTGACATCGTGGTCCGCCCCGAACTGTGAACGACTGACACCCAACTGGGTGGTTGAGCGTTCGCGGTTCGGCCCCAGATGAATGGCCCAAGTGAACCGTTGGTTACTGGGTGGTGAAATTGGGTAAGTTCTAGCGCCGTTCGTTGTGAGCGCGGCGCTCACAAGGGGGTTCGGGGGATCGTCATGCAGAAGTTCTGGTCATCGCTCGCAGTCCTCTTGGGCAAACGATTCGGTTTGGTCTCCGTCATCGGGCTGTTGGTGACCGTCGGGCTCGGCATGGGCATCACGCAGCTCAAGTTCGCTACCGGCCAAGACAGCTATTTGAACGCCGACGAACAGATCGCCAAGGACAACGTCAAGTACCAGGATCTCTTCGGTGGCCAGGCGATGATCGTCGTCGTGACGATGGACAAAGGCCACAACGTTTCGGAGTTGTACACCGACGACGTCATTGCCCAGTACACGAAACTCCACGATGACCTGATGGCGACCGGCCGGTTCGTCGGCGTGATCACCCCCGTGACCGCCGCGAAGTTCTCCGCTGATCTTGTCTCGAGTCCATCGGGCAACCCCCTCGAATCCATCGCTGGCAAGGCACTGTTCGGGGCCATCGGAAAAGAAGCTCCCGGCTCGCCGGGTGCGACCGCCCGCACCGCTGACAGCACTGCGACACTCGCCCGACTGACCGCCGTGCCCTTGGCGGAACAACAGCTGAACAATCCGGCCTGGATTGACTTCCTGTTGTTCGACAACGCCCGTGAGGGTCAGACCGCCGATCAGAAGGTCGTCCGCAAAGCCCTTCGGAGTTTCATCCTTGATGACCGGCACGCGCAGGTGATCGTGCGGATCAAGGGCAACGAATCCATCGATGTTGAAGGAGCGTCGTCGGTGCTCGTGCAGGACGCGGCGAAGCAGCTGTCCATTCCGAATGCCACGATCACCACCACTGGGGCACCAGTGCTCCTCAAGGACATCAACGACTACCTCCGAGGTGGCATGCTGACCCTCGGCGGCATCGCCGTGGCGATCATGATCCTGATCCTGTTGGTGTTGTTCGATGTTCGATGGCGGCTCCTGCCGATGGCGGTCATTCTGGTCGGGGTCGTGCAGGCCTTTGGCCTCGCTGGCTGGCTGGGTATCCCACTCACCATCGTCACTATCGCTGGGCTTCCCGTGATGTTGGGGATCGGCATCGACTACGCGATACAGATGCACGCGCGTATCGAGGAGGAGGTGATCATCGACCGCTCGGAACATCCGATTCAGGAGACGGCGCGAAACCTCGGGCCGGCGTTGTTGGTGGTGACCTTCGACGCGGTGTTCGCCTTCGCGGCGCTCCATTTCGCAAAGGTGCCAATGATCCGGGACTTCGGTCTGCTGTTGGCGACCGGCATTCTGGTCATCTGCATGTGCTCGATCTTCATGCCGCTCGCGGCTCTCGGAGCGCGAGAGTTCAAGTCGCCGACGAAGGGTCGTGACTACCGGTCGGGGCGTCTCGGGAAGTTCGTCGTGAGGCTCGGTTCGCTCCCGACCTGGGCCGCCATCCCGTTGGCCATTGCCAGCTTGGCCGTCTTTGCCGGTGGCATCCTGGTCGAGTCCAAGTTGACGTTGCAGACCGACCCAGTCGAGTGGGTCAATCAGGATTCACAATCGATCAAGGACTTTCGCACGGTTGAGGCCGAGACTCGCTCCACGAACGAACTCGGTGTGTTTGTGCAGTCCGACGATGTGTTCAGCGACGAGACCATCAATTTCGTCCATCAATTCACCCGCGCGAAGCTCGCGGAGCCGAAGAACAATCTGGTGACGGGCTCGAGTATCGAGACCACCGTGGGTGATCTGATGGAGGTTCCGGGGGCGTCCGACATTGCGCCGACTGGTGCCAGCGTGCGGGCGGCGTGGGACGTCGCGCCCGCCGACGTCAAATCCTCCACGGTTGCCGGAGATGGGCGCGCGTTCAATATCGCGTTTCGAGTCGGTAAGGGGTCGCTCGAGGATCGCGCCAAGTTGGTTGACGAGGTCATCGCTACCAAGCCACCGACAGGCATTTCGGCAACGGCGTCTGGGCTCGCTGTTGTGGGTGTCGGCCTGTTGCGCAATCTCGAATCGAACCGGGTGGAGCTCACTTACCTGGCCATCTTGTTCGTGTTTCTCTTCCTGACCGTCCGACTGCGCAGCATCGTGCGATCGTTGCTGTCGCTGGTGCCGGTGTTGATCGCCGTCGGAACTGCGTCGCTCGTCGCCTATGGGTTCGACCTGGTGCTCAGTCCCATGACGGCGGTCGGTGGGCCACTCGTCATCGCTGCATGTACCGAGTTCACCTCGCTGATCCTGTTGAGGTTCATTGAGGAACGCCACCGTGGCTATGAGCCACGAGAAGCCATGGAGGTCACCGCGTCGCGTACCGGGCGGGCCTTCATTGTGTCCGGTCTGGCGGCCATCGCGGGTGTTGCGGTGTTGTCGTTCTCGTCGCTGCCGCTGTTGCGTGACTTTGGCCGCATCGTCGCCATGAACGTGGCGGTGGCATTGGCCTCCGCGCTGATCGTGTTGCCGCCGCTCCTCGTGTGGGCCGAGAAGCGCAACTGGGTGACACGCGGGCTCGTGAAACTCTCGACCGATCCGTACATCAGCACGCCAAACGCAACCGAGCCCCAGCCAGTACCTACCTGACCAGCGTTCCTTCATGGCGCTTTCGGGCCGGGCCACCCGGTTCAGAGGCGCTCAGATCTGGTCATCCACCGGTGAGGACGGCCGGGAGATCAACCACCGAATCGAGGATGTGCGTGTGCGGCGCCGACTCCAACGCAACGCGGTCGTGCGCGCCAGTGAGCACCCCCGCAACGATGCTGGCCCCGGAGCGGTAGCCAGCCAGCAAATCGTTGGCGGTGTCGCCGACGATGGCCATCGAACGGACGTCGTCGATCTCCAGCTCGATCAGCGCCGCCAGCGCTAGATCGGGAAAAGGCCGACCGCGTAGCGTGGCTGAGGGCGATAGCGACAGGTCCGCCAGCTCGACCCAGCCGAGATGTTCGATCAGGAGCTCCCGCGTCGAATCACTGAATCCGGTGGTCAACGCGATCTTGACCCCACTCTCGGCGATCTCTCGGAGCGCGGCCTCAGCACCGGGCAGAGCGTGTACCTCGCCAGCGCGAATCCGATCGGCGATCGACGACTCGAACGCTGCGGTGGCAGCCTGCGCCCCCTCCTCGTTCCCGAGGATCTGTCGGAACACGACGATCTTTGACATGCCCATGGTGTCGAGCACCACCTGCAATGCCGGGCCATATCGATCGTCGTTGGGAGCGATGCCCTGCGATCCGATGGCATCGGTGAACGAGGCGATGACGATTCCGTCGTCACTGACGATGGTTCCCGCCATATCCGAAACGAGTAGCTGGATGCTCATGTGTGTTCCCAATCGAGAAAGGTCTGTTCGGCTATAGCGGGCGCCAGCGTCATCCCTCGCCCGCCCGGGCCGGTGACGACCACGGTGGATGGATGGACTCGTTCGTGGTGCCAGATGTGTTCGGGGTCGGTGCTCTGGCTGTACACCCCAGCCCAACGTCGAACGACTGTCGGTGCGGGCTCGCCGAGGACTCGCCCCAAGCGGCCGAGGAGATGCTGTTCTGGGCGGTCGTACAGGCCAACCTCGAACGGTTCGTCGTAGTGATGGGTGTCGCCGATCGTCAGCTCGCCGGAGAGGCGCTGGGAACAGAGCAGCTGCATATGAAACTCCGAGACGATCGGCTCAGGTGGATCCAGTGCATCCCGCGCGGGGCAGTCGAACGCGGGGTAGTAGCGCAGCGAATCGGCGTCCGCAAGCATCGTGGTCAGTGGCCGTGTCGGTGCTTCGGTCTGCAGCATCTGCAAGCGCACTCGCCGAACCGGCCGGCCAGCCACGAGCGCCGCGATCGGACCATCGTTGGTGGCCCCCGGGCACACGATCACCAGATCGCCGTCGTGTCGATGACCTGTTGAATCGGTGACCCAACCGTCTCCGACCTCGGTCACCGTACGGGGTGCGAGAAACTCGTAGTTCTCGTGGGTAAGCGACAGCCACTGGCGTATGGCGGGAAGGCACCGTCCCGGTTCGACCTTGGCATCCATGGTGCAGTGCAAGGCGGCGAGCATCTCGCCCGTGACCGCGGGGTTGATGCGTTGCGCCTCGGCCTGATCAACGAGCCGGAGGCCGCGCTCGGCGGCATCGGGTCGAGCGCAGACGGCTTCGAGCACGGCCAATTCGTCGCGCTCCCACACCACGAGTAACGAGCCGTCGGGACGGAACCCGACATCGGGCACCTGTTGCCCGATCGAGGCCCAGATCTCGCGGGCCCGCAACGCGTGGGCAAGCTCCTGTCCGGGTGCCCGACCGGAAATCCACACCATGCCGAAGTTTCGAACCGTGGCCGATCGGGCCTCTGCGTCGCGTTCGAGGTGCACCACGTCCCAGCAGCGCTCCAAGGCGGTGAACGCATGCATGGTTCCCAGGACTCCACCACCGACGATCACGCACCGCATGCGTCCAAGCTAGAAGGTTCCAATGTCGTGTCACGAACGCCGAGCGGCTCCGATTGTTTGCCCGTTCCCCCGAACTGCGCGTGGAAAGGTACCCATTCGGTGCGTATTCACGCGCGGTTCTATCGGGCGCGCGATTCGATCGGGCGGTCGGCGCTGATCGGGCAGCCGCACGGTCCGCACGGTCCGCGCTTCGGCCGAGTGTCGCACCGCACCGCCACGCTCGGGGTTCGACCTCAGGTGGCGTTGGGCAGGCCGATGGGGTTGGGAAAGGGAAGGATCCCGGCCGAGTTGATCGACGATGCCAGCGGCCGAAGCAGCCCAGGCAGAAGATCGATCCCGTCCTCGGTCAAACCGTCGTTCCATGCATGGGCGGCGGCCACATCGGTCTCGGACTCGATGACTCGGCGAAGCTCACGACCGGCGTCGGTGCGGGATCCATCAAGTTCGAGCAACCCGCGCTGATGGAGCCCGTCAATCGCGACGCTGCACTCGTCGGGGGTCCAGCCGCGAACTGGGCCGAGCATCTCGGTCGGCATCCCCAGCAGCAGGTGCGATTCAAGGCCGCTGACGTCGTGCGCTACCTGGGCAGCCACATGGCCGTCACCCCGATGCTCCCGCAACGTGGTGCAGCATTGCCACAATGCCTCGACCGGGTCATCTGAGAGCGGCACATCGCGATTGGCGGCGAACAGCGGTCGGCCATCTGCGCGGGCCGATCGAACGACGGACGACAACAGGGGCACGACTCGCCCGGCTTCGGTCTCGACGTTCGGGATGACCCGTCGGAGCACGGTGGCGGCAGCATCACGCCGCGCGACGACGACCGCCTCCGGGGCGGTCCTGGCCCATGCCTCGGGGATCGCTCGACGAACCAAGACGGGAGCGAAGTTGGCGAAGGTCGCTTCGACCATGCCGGCTCCCACGGCTCCCATTGGTGCCGCCCGTCCGGCGAAGTAGCCCATCCAGAATCCCTTCAGTCCAAGCCGCAACATGGCCTCAGCGCTCTCGGGGGCGAAGTACGTGATGGCGTGGAGCGGTTCGATCAGCTGCCAGAAACGCCGGGCAATCGGTGTTGGTCCATCGGTTGTGTCGGAGTCGGTCATGAGATCCTCAGTTGCGCTCGAAGTTCATCGGGAGTCGAGGCTGGAAGTTGGCATGCATAGTTGTGGCACACGTAGGCGAACCCGTCGCTTCGACCCTCCCACAGCGGGCCCGGCAGCGGGGTGCCCCACGAACGGACGGCGTTGGGGAGCCACGTCTCGTGGGTCACGGCCAGCAGGTCGGGTCGTTCCCCACAGATCACGATCTCGTCGAGTCCATCAGCAACGATCTGAACCGATGACAACAGGTTGGCGAAGGCCAACGGATGTTGACCAGCGATCTCTCCCAACTTCGACAGGATCTGCTCCGCGATGTCCCGGAGATCCTCACGATCCGCAAGTGGTGCCAACCGGAGCAGCGCGGCCGTTGCCGCCGACTGCGCGGCCGGCGTGGCGTTGTCCTGGAGGTCGACGGGCCGGGTGATGAGCGCCTCAGCATCGGAACCGGTGGTGAAGAACACGCTGGTGTCGGCGTCCCAGAACAGCTCGACCAACGCGTCGGCCGTCTGGGTCGCCTCGCTCAGCCATCGCGGATCGCCCGTCAGTTCGTAGACCCGCACGAACGCATCAATCACCGCCGCGTGATCATGCGCATAGGCCAGGTGTCGGGCACCGGCACCGGTTTGCCACGATCGGTGCCAGCGGTGGTCGACGCGAAGTTCGCGGCACAGGAACTCTGCGCAGGCCACCGCTGCGTCGACCCACTCGGACCGACCCGTGACGGCCGCAGCTTCGGCCAACGACGCCAAGAAGAGTCCGTTCCACTCGCACAGCACCTTGTCGTCGAGGCCAGGTCGCTGGCGTGTTTCGCGTTCCGCGAACAACTGATGGCGGGCAGTTTCGAGGTTGTCGGTTCGGGTGAACCCGCCGACCGGACGGAAGAGGATCGATCGTCCCTCGAAGTTGCCGCCGTCGGTCACCCCGTACCACTCGCTGAATGCGCCGGTGTCATCACCCAGCACCGATTCGATCTCGGCTGGGGTCCACGTCTGGAAGCGCCCCTCTTCGTTGTGGCCAGGATGATCAGGGTCGGGGGAGTCGGCATCCTCGGCGGACGCGAACGCTCCGGGGGCCACCTGAAGATCGCGCAGGACGCACTCGATGGTCTGTTCGACGACCTCGAGATAGGCGGCGTCCTTCGTGATCTGCCAAGCGTGGAGGTACGGCCGGATCAGGAGAGCGTTGTCGTAGAGCATCTTCTCGAAATGTGGCACCAGCCATTGCGCATCAACGCTGTAACGCGCAAAGCCGCCCCCCAGGTGGTCGTAGATACCTCCGGCGCACATGGCGTCGAGGCTGCGTGTGGCGGCGGCCAACGCTTCTTTGGAGCCGGTCCGGAGGTGTTGGCGCAACAAGAAGTCGATCGACATCGACTGCGGGAACTTCGGGGCGCCACCGAAACCTCCCCATGTCCGATCGTGGACATTGATCAGCTCGTCCTCGGCCTCGCCTAAGACCTCGGGACCGGGAAGTGAACCCCCGGCGAGCGATGGTTCGCGTCGGATGTGCGCCGTGAGCTTCTCTGATTGTTCGGTGATCTCGTCTCGTTGTTCGCGCCATGCCGTGTCGATCCCCACCAACAGATCGGCGAATGCCGGCATGCCGCCGCGGCTGACGTCGGGGAAGTAGGTGCCGCAATAGAAGGGCTCCCCGCCGGGCGTCAGGAACACGGTCATGGGCCAGCCGCCGTGGCCGGTCATCGCGACCGTCGCCTCCATGTAGATGGCGTCGACATCGGGCCGTTCCTCACGGTCGACCTTCACGCAGACGAACAGCTCGTTCATGATGGCAGCGGTGGCGTCGTTCTCGAACGACTCATGAGCCATCACATGGCACCAATGACAGGCGGAGTAGCCGATCGACAGCAGCACGGGACGATCCTCGGCCGTGGCCCGCTCGAACGCTTCGTCGCCCCAGGGATACCAATCGACTGGATTGTCGGCGTGTTGGCGAAGATACGGGCTGGTCTCGTGAGCGAGGCGGTTGGCCATCACCGGAACCTAACGCCGAACGACGTGCCTCGCGACCACGATGTCGACCGTGGTCGCAATGGCGCCGAGTGAGGCCTGCTGAGCCTCAGTCGCCGACCACCAATAGGGCGTCATCTGCAGGAGTCGCCGGGCATCATCCGCGTCGAGATCAAGGTCGAAGGTGATCTCGTGGCGTTGGTCGGGCGCGCCGAACCCCTCCTCGGAGACATGAGGCCGGGACTCGTGGGGCGCTGGGTCGTCGTAGAGCACCCCCCGCAATCCCGCGAGATGGCGCGGCCCCGGCGACGCGGTGATGATCGAACCGCCGTTCACCAGGACGCGGGCGAACTCGTCATAGGGACGTGGCGCGAACACCGAGACCACCACATCGCACGACAGGGCTGCCAGTGGAATCCGATAGGACGATGCCACGGCGAAACGGCAGTTCGGGAACCGTCGGGCAGCCAGACGGACTGCGGGTTTGGAGACGTCGATACCAATGCACTCGATGGTGTGCTCAGCGCCCGGTACTGGGCTCTGGATGGCATCGAGATACGAGCCTTCCCCGCATCCGGCGTCCACCACGACCGCGCGGGCGGAGTCGGAGAACGCGGAGTCGGAGGACACTGTCTGGGAGAGCGTTTGCCGAACCATGTCGGCGACCCCTGTCATCACGGGGGAGTAGTGCCCGCCGTCGAAGAACTCCCGGCGCGCGCGAATCATGTTTGCCGAATCACCGGCCACGCCCCCAGCCAAGCGACCCGACGGCATCAGGTTGACGTAGCCGTCGGTCGACATGTCGAAGGAATGGCCATTCTCGCACCGAAATGACCCGTCCTCGCGCGTCAGTGGCTCGCCGCATCCGGGGCAGATGACCGGCGGAGAATCCTTCGACACGGGTCGATTGTGTCAGCAGAGTCGTCGACCGGTCAGATCATGTTCAGATGAGGGTGATGGTTGGTTGCACCACACCCGGTGTCGCCACGAACTGCACCTTGGGCGACACTCCAGCGTTGGGAATGGTCGGGATGGTCTGATGAAACGTGACCTTCATCTGCGACGGGGTGCACTCGACCAGTCCGAAGCCGTTGTAGCGCAGTTCGGAATAGTCGAACGAGGGTTGGGTGGCGAACGACGCGAGGCCGCCCGCCAAGCTGTTCTCGGTGATGCCTGACGGCGAACTGATGGATCCGCACGTGTACTCGTACGCCACGGTCGACGCGAGCGGATCGTCGAAGTCCGTCGTCAACGCTGCGCCCCAGAAGGAGTGGACGTCGCCGGTGAGGAAGGCCACATCGGCCACGTTGGCGGTGTTGAGATGGCCCAGGATCTGGTCGCGTTCCCAGCCGAAGCCGTCCCAGCTGTCGGTTCCGAGATAGAGCCCGGCATGCTTCGGAAGCGTCGGATCGATCGCACGGTTTTCGGGGGTGTCGTAGTCGGTGATACGGATCGGCGCGATCATCACTTGGTTGCCGATCAGCTTCCAACGGACGCCATCGGACTGGGCGGTATCGAGCCCGTTGAGCAGCCAATTTCGCTGCGTTGCACCCATGATCGATCGGCCGGTGGCCTGGAGGTCGCCGGACATGATCGCCAGACCGAGGATGCCGAGCAGTGAGGTGCCGAGGTGCTCGTCGCGATACTGGCGGGTATCGAGGCAGAAGAGTTCGCCGAGCGTTCCCCAACGGATCGAGCGATAGATCTGGTTCCCGGCGATGGGCCAGACGGGCATGTACTCGAACCATGCCTGGTAGGCGGCGGCCGCCCGCGCCGGTTCGGTGGTGAAGATGGTCTTGTCGTAGTCGTTGCTGATCTCGTGGTCATCCCAGATGGGGACCAACGGGTGAGCAGCGTGCGCAGCTCGCAGGTTCGTGTCGCTGCGATAGAGCTTGTAGCGGTCGCGGTACTGCGCCAGCGTCTGTGTGGTCTCGGACGTTTCGTCGCGCACCCTCCGCAACAACTGAATGGCGAATGACTCGTAGATGTAGTCGCCAAGAAACAACACGGCATCCACGTCCTGCACGGCAATGCTGGCCCAGGCCCCGTAGAACCCGGAGGCGTAGGATTGGCAGCTGGCGACGGCCAAGTTCAATCGTGCCGGGGTGGCGTTCGGCAATGGAACGGTGCGTGCTCGGCCAGTTGGTGAGACGTCGGTCCCCGTGTCGAATCGGTACCAGTAGCTCTGGTCGGGGGACAGCCCGCCGACGAGCACTTTCACGGTGTTGTCGGCGAGCGCACTGACGGGAGCGGATCCGTTGGCGATGATGGTGGTTAAGGCAGGGCTGGTAGCCACCTCCCACAGCACGGTGGTGACGCCGGGCGCCAACGTTGGTTCGACCCGTGTCCACAGAACGACCTGCGTTGGGGAGTGGAGTCCGCTGGCGACGCCCGCGGACCACACGCTGGTGGGTGTCGATCCGCCCATGGCCGGTGCACATGCGGTGCTGACACCCCCGACGGCTGCCACTCCGGCAACCCCCGCTCCGGCGCGTAGGAAATCTCTTCGCTTCATTGGAACCCCCTCGATTCGCTGAACACAGGGTAAACGAAAGATGAACTCTCGTGTCACATCAAGTGATCACAGTGCGCGACTATCGTGCTCGGCCATGGAACTTCGACTCGACGGCAAGGTTGCGCTCATCACTGGCGCATCGAAGGGGATCGGACGCGAGATCGCCACCCAGTTCGCCGCGGCGGGGGCGAACGTGATGATGTCGTCGCGCAAGATCGAGGCGCTCGAAGCTGCCCGCGATCAGATCCTCTCGTTGGCTCCGGACGCTGAGCTCGGGGTCTTCGCTGCCAACGCAGGGGACCTTGACCAGGCTCGGGCGTGCGTCGATGCAACGGTCGAGCGTTTCGGTCAGATCGACATTCTCGTCAACAATGCGGCGACCAACCCCTATATGGGGCCGTCGATCGACATCGATGCAAGCCGCTGGGAGAAGACGTTGGCAGTCAACCTCACGGCCCCATTGTTCTGGACGCAGTTCGCGTGGCATGCGTCGATGAAGAACAGGTCGGGGTGTTCGGTGATCAACATCTCGTCGATCGGGGGGTTGTCGGTCGAGCCCAGCATCGGGAACTACAACGTCACCAAGGCGGCGCTCATCCACCAGACGAAGACACTCGCCAAGGAATTGGCACCCGCGGTTCGGGTCAACGCGATCGCGCCGGGTCTGGTGAAGACCGACATGGCGAAGGCGCTGTGGGAGACCAACGAGGAGGGTGTGGCGGCCCATATCACCATGAAACGGCTCGGCGAGCCGTCAGATATTGCCAACGCCGCGGTGTTCCTTGCGTCCGATGCCGCCAGTTGGATCTGCGGTCACACGCTCGTCGTCGACGGCGGCATGTTGCTCTGAGGTGTGCGGGGCTGCGCGGGTCAGCGAAGTTCGCCGCGTCGGATCTTGCCGATGGACGTGCGAGGAAGTATCTCGACGAACTCAATGGAATGGGGTGCGCACGCCGCAGGCAGGACTGCCTTCACCGCCGCACGAACGGTTGTCAGCGTCGGTCCGGCGTCCCGTTCGAGTTCGGCGCCGGACGCCGTCACGATCAGCGCGACCACTCGCTGGCCCCAGCGTTCGTCAGGTCGTCCGACCACGGCAACGTCAGCCACTCCGTCAAGGCCCATCAATATCGCCTCAACGGGCGCCGGCCACACCTTTTCGCCACCCGAGATGATGACGTCATCGGCGCGACCATCGACGATGACGATGCCATCGGATGACATCGAGCCCAGGTCCCCGGTGCGCCACCAGCCGTCGGCAATAGGTGCAGTAGCGCCGGTACGAAACCCGCGGAACAGGGTCGGCGAACTCACCTCGAGTTCGCCCGAGGTCGCTACCCGGATCGCTACCTCGTCGAGCGGGAGTCCGTCGTAGACGATGCCCCCCGCCGTCTCGGTCATGCCGTAGGTCGCTGTGCAGTTCGTGGGTCGCTCCGTCGGTATGACCGAACCACCGAGGAGGACGCGCTCGAATCGTTCAATGTCTCGGCGTGACAGGCGGCCTCTGATCGGTTCACCGAACGAACACATCGCCGGGACCAGGGACACATGGGTGGCTCCGTGATCGACCGAAGTCACCACCACCTCGGCATCGAAGCCCCGATGACAGTCCAGTGCGACATCGGTCAGCACCGCTCGAGCTACGACCCCGAAGCCACCGATGTGATGCAATGGCAGACACGCCACCCAGCGCGACTCGGCCGATACGCCGACCGCCTCAGAGGTGAGTCGAGCCGAGGCGTCGAGCGCGACACGGGTGAGGACCACGCCTTTGGGTGCACCGCTCGTGCCGCTCGTTGCCATCACCAACCCATCGCCCGACTCGGCAGGCATCCCGTCCGCGAGGCTCCGACGCTCGCCGTCAGACTCGATGATGGCGGTCGGTCGCAACACATCGAGAAGCTGTCGACGATGCGCCGACGGAGCTGACGGGTCCAGCGGACACACCGCGTCGCCAGCGTCCCAGATGCGACGGAGCGCGTCGACCCACAGCGGTCCAGCTGTCATGGACAACCCAACGACGTCGATCGAACCACCGCTCACCGCATCACGGTAGATCGACCCTCGTGGATCGGCACCAGTAGATTCCTGCGGTGAGCACGATTCCTCCCGCCCGACCCATCGGCACCATCACCGATCCGCACACCAACAGCATCCGGCCAGCCCTTGAGTGGATTCGGGATCCGGCACCGGCGGGACGCGAGTACCGCGACATCACCTACGACATCGGCCGACCGGCCGACGCTCCCGGGGCGATCGCGAAGATCACCATCTGTCGCCCGGAGGTGCGTAACGCGTTTCGACCCCAGACCTTGTTCGAGTTGCAGGATGCCTTCAACGTGGCCCGCGATGACATCGAGGTCGGTGTGATCGTGCTCTGCGGTCAGGGGGACTACGCGTTCTGCTCGGGTGGCGATCAACGGATTCGTGGCAACGATGGCTACATCGGTGATGACGAGGTCGCGCAGCAAGGCGTGGGACGCCTCAATGTGCTGGACCTCCAGATCCAGATCCGTCGGACCCCCAAACCGGTCGTGGCCATGGTGGCCGGCTACTCGATCGGCGGTGGCCACGTCCTGCAGGTGGTCTGCGATCTGACGATCGCGGCCGACAATGCCATTTTCGGACAGACCGGCCCGAAGGTCGGCAGCTTCGACGGAGGATACGGATCGGGTCTGTTGGCGGCCAACATCGGCCAGAAACGGGCCCGAGAGATCTGGTTCTTGTGCCGCCAGTACGACTCGGTCCGCGCCTATGAGATGGGACTTGTGAACCAGGTGGTCGAGCTCGAAGCGCTCGAGGAGGAGACGGTGCAGTGGTGCACCGAAATGTTGCAGATGTCCCCGATGGCGTTGCGCATGGTCAAAGCTTCGATGAATGCCGCCGACGATGGGCTGGCGGGCATTCAGCAACTGGCTGGCGATGCCACGCTGCTCTTCTACCAAACCGAGGAAGCGCAACATGGGCGCGATGCATTCAAGAACAAGGAGCGACCCGACTTCGGGCAGTTCCCTCGTCGTCCATGACCGTTCCCGCTTCGCCTCCGGTTCCGCCAGCTCGACCGATGGGCCTGAAGTTGTGGCTGGCGGGTGCGCGCCCCCGGACCCTTCCAGCCGCCATCGTGCCAGTGCTCGTGGGGACTGCGGCCGCTGTTGGGGTGGGTCCGACCGACGGGGTGTGGCCCTGGAGTACGGCCGGCGCCTCGGGGAGCGCCGTTCTGTACGAGGCATTGACGAAGCCCCAGCGGGTCGCAACGTTCGTTCTCGCGATGATCGTGGCGCTGGCCCTGCAGATCGCCACGAACTATGCCAACGACTACAGCGATGGAAAACGCGGCACCGATGATCCCTCGAAACGCGTCGGACCTGTGCGACTCGTTGGCCACGGGCTCGCCTCGCCCGGAGCGGTGAAGCGGGCCATGCTCATCTCCTTCGCCGTAGCGCTGGCCGCCGGGTCGGTCCTGGTGCTCATGATCGGTTGGGAGCTCATCCCCGTTGGTGTTGCTTCGGTGGCTGCCGGCTGGTTCTATACCGGCGGATCCAAGCCCTATGGCTACGCCGGATTTGGCGAGGTCTTCGTGTTCGTCTTCTTCGGGATCGTCGCCACCGTCGGCGCAACCTACGTCCAGATCGAACGGATCACGTGGGTGTCCGTGGGCTCATCGATCGCTGTCGGCTCCCTCGCCACCGCGCTCCTGGTGGTCAACAATCTGCGCGACATTCCGGGCGACACGCTCGTGGGGAAGCGCACGCTGGCGGTCCGACTCGGCGACATGAACACTCGCCGGCTCTACGGTGCGTTGATGATCGTGCCGTTCTTGTTGCTGCCATTTCTGGCCGGGCTCGGCGGACGACCGTTGGCAGCAGTGGGGTTCGCGGCGATCATCTTGTCCACGAAACCCTTGGTCGCCGTGCTCGGCGGCGCGACCGGTCGGGATCTCATTCCGGTCCTCGGGGCGACGGGTCGAACACAACTGGCTTACGGGTTACTCGTGGCCGGCGGGTTCGCGGTGATCGTGTGACGAGCCGAGCTCGAACGAAGATCCAACGCCGGGTTCAGGGTCGCGTCATCACAGGATTCGTACCGCTCCGCCTGATGGCGATGACCATGAGTTTGGCGCTGGCGATACCGCTGACTGCCTGTACCGATGAGAAGCCCGCCACGCCGATCAAGCTCGATGTCGGCTTCTACAACGATGCTGGCCGTTTCGATCTGGCCAAGGCCGAACGGGGCGATCTGCTGGATCAGCAGCTCGCCGTTGCACCCGTTGGGTCGACCGCCATTCGGTTTCTGTATCGATCGATTGACGCCACGGGCGCGCCGACCGTCGTCTCTGGTGTTGCCTTCCGGCCGACCTCGACCCCTTCACGGGGAGGGTTCCCGCTGATCGCCTTCGCGCACCCGACGACTGGACTCGCCGATTCCTGCGCCCCCTCGAGGGCGTCCGACGCGGTGTCGATCACCAGCGAGATGGTCAAGGCCGGATACGCCGTGGTTCAGACCGACTACGTCGGGCTGGGTACGCCCGGAGTGCATCCCTACATGGATGGTCCGTCTGAGGCGGCGGCAGTCCTCGATTCGATTCTTGCGGCCCGATCCTTGAGCTCGCTCGACGCCAGCCCCGATCGGGTCGCACTCTGGGGCTACTCCCAGGGAGGCCACGCGGTGTTGTTCGCGAGCCAGGATCCGCTGGCGCGGTCGCTCGGGGTGGTCGGAGTCATTGATGCCGCCGGTCCGTCCTCGCGTTCGTGGGTGATCGGCGCAGAGCCCCCAGCCAGCCCCATGTATCCGTTCGCAGTGATGCTGCAGACGTCGTGGTCCGCAACGTTGGGCCTCGACATGTCGCAGGTCGCCGGGCCGAAAATCGTCGGCCTGACGCCACAACTCATCGACGATGCGAACCCACGATGTCCGGACACCAATTCGCTGGTTCAGCCGGTGCCCGCGAAACAACGTCAGCGGGCAACGATGGCATCGGTTCCCGCGTGGAACGCAGCACTTGCGGCGATGGACATGCCGACAACTGGGTCGGCGGCCCCGGTCTTCATCCAACACGGCACCGCCGATGAGGTCGTACCGTTCGCGCAGAGCTTGGCCGCGGCGACGATTCTGTGTGCGGCGGGCACGGTGGTGCAGCTGAAGGCCTTGGAGAAGGGCACCCACGGGCTGGCAGCGCTGCCGGGTCTGGGGCTCGACTGGCTGGCGGCGCGATTCGCCGGTGAGTCAGCGCCAACCACCTGCCCGCCGAAGTAGACGACGACGGCGTCTGCGACGACGGGCCTCGTTGTTGCGTCGGGACCGGCGCGCACGGTTCAGGGGATCGTGGCGAGGAAGCCGCGGATGCACGCAATGGTGGCTGATGGTTGTTCGAGGTGCACCGTATGACCGGCGCCGCCGATCACGGCCAGGGTCGCGTGTGGCAGGAGTGCATCCATCTCGCTGGCAATCGATGCGAATTTGGCATCGTCGGCGCCTGCGATCACGAGCACCGGGACATCGACGGCGCCCAGCTGATCCCAGAGCGGGTCCATCGTGCCAGTTCCGGCCAACCGCAGACTGCTTGCGAGCCCCGCCGGCTGATTTCGAAGTCGCTCGGATCGATGTTGAGCGTCGGCATCGAGATGTTCAAAGAGGGGTCCGGCCAACCACTCGTCGATGAAGGCCTCGGTTCCAATCGATTCGATCCGCTCGGCGAGCGCCTCGTCTGATCGCCGGCGGACGGCGCGCTCCTCGGGGCTTCGCAGACCTGGCGAACCACTGATCAACACGAGCGCGTCGAAGTGCTGTCGCTGCGCTCCCGCAATGAGTGCCACCCGGGCGCCGAGTGAGTATCCGAGCAACACGTTGGTCGTGACTGTCGCTGTGGTGATCGCCTCGGTCGCCCTCACTTCTGAGACGAGGGACGCCGTGGTTGCCAGATCTGCGACGATCGAGCCTGATCCGCCGTGACCTGGGAGGTCAATCGCGCCGATCTCATGGTCGCTCCCGAGGGCGTGGAGCAGCGGACCCCAACACCGGTTCGTTTGCGCGAACCCGTGCAGCATCGTCACCGAGTGCCGCGTCGCCAAAACTGGCGGCGGGCGTCTCGCTGTCGACCAGTCGACATGGAGTGATTCGGCGGTCATCAGGTCGAACCGTAGGCTCTCTCCGTGATCATTCGCACCCACCGTTGGCTGGCCGTCCTTCGTCGTGTGGTGGCAGCGCTCCTTGCCGTCCTTGCATTCCTCGTTGTTGGATGTGGAGACGATGCTCCGCCGACGCGGATCTCTGCAACAGATGGCCAAACCGTTCGCGTCGTCATGACCGACAATCATTTCGCCCTCGACGAACTGACGGTCCCGGTGGGATCGACCATCACCTTCGAGTTCGACAACACCGGTGCGGTCGGGCACCGCGCCTTCATCGGGACCGAGGACGAGCAGAAGGCTTACAGCGCTGGCACCCTCCGACCCACCGACCAGAACGAGGTGACAATGGAGCGACGCAGCGTCGGAAGGTTGACATATCGGTTCGGCGCCGTCGGGACGCTGGTCGTGGGATGTCATCAGCCGGCGCACTACGCCGACGGAATGCGTTTCGTGGTGAAGGTGCAATGAGCGGGCAGCCTCGTTCCACGTCGAGCGAGCTCGCCGAGCGGGACGAAACGGTTGAGAACCTCGGCATGTCGTTCTCGGCGACGCTGGCGGACGAATGGGCGGCCTGCGGGATCACCGATGTGGTTGTCTGCCCGGGGTCGCGGTCGACGCCCCTGGCCATTGCGGTGGCCGAACATCCGGGGCTCCGCGTTCACGTGCACCACGACGAACGGTCCGGAGCGTTCATGGCGCTCGGCATCGGCGTGGCATCGGGTCGCCCCGCAGTCGTCCTGACAACCTCGGGGACCGCTGCGGTCGAGCTGCATCCCGCAGTGGTCGAAGCCCACTATCAGTGTGTGCCGCTGCTTGCGGTCACGGCGGATCGACCGCCAGAGCTCCAGGGGGTCGGAGCACCGCAGACCATCAATCAACGTGAGCTCTTCGGCGACTGCGTCCGATGGTACGGCGAACCGGGGCCGCCAACCACTGAGGCCCGGGAGACGTGGCGTCCGTTGGCAGCCCACGCCGTGGCCGCGACGATTGGCGGTCGACCCGGACCGGTCCATCTGAATCTGGCTTTTCGGGAACCGCTTGTGGGATCACTCGGTGAGATCCCGCCTCGACACGATCTCGGTCCCACGAATGAACCGGCGATCTGGGGGCTTCTCGACGAAGAGGTGGCTCGCCTGGCGCCGTTCCTCGATCAGCGCGGCCTCATCGTCTGTGGCGCACGGACATCCATGAGCGCTCACGATGTGGGTGTTGTCCATGAGTTGGCAGAACTGCTCAGCTGGCCGATCATCGCGGATGCAATATCGGGTCTTCGGGTGCCTCACGATCTGCTGGTCACCGCCGCCGATCCGATCCTTCGGCACGCGCGGTCAGCAACGAGTCTGATTCCGCAGATGGTGCTGCGGATCGGCGGACTGCTGTCGTCCCGTGTCCTCAATGAGTGGTTGGCGTCGAGTGACGCTGTTCAGATCGGCCTCGATCGCTACGGCGTGGTGCCCGATCCGTATCAGATCCTGGCGAAGGCGATCCACGGCGATGTCGCCGAGTCCGCCACGGCCCTGATCCGAGCGACTCGACACCGCCAGTCAACCGGTAGTCGGATCGAACCCGACGGCACCTGGTTGGCCGCCTGGCAGCGCGCTGAACGGACGGCGCGCATCGTGATCGACACGGCCTTGGCGGAGTCGCCCGACAGCGAACCGTCGGCAGTGGCGCGGGTGCTCGCTGACCTCCCCACGGGCGCTGCGATGATGGTGTCCTCGTCGATGCCGATCCGCGATCTGGAATGGTTCGCGCCGGCCCGAACCGGAGTGCGGGTGTGCTCAAATCGCGGAGTGAATGGGATCGATGGGGTGACGTCCACTGCAGTTGGGATGTCGCTCACCGGGCTTCCCACCACGCTGGTCATCGGCGACGTGGCCTTCCTTCACGACACCAATGGTCTGCTCGGGCTGACGAATCGGCCGGGCCAACTCGACATCGTCGTGATCGACAATGACGGCGGCGGCATCTTCTCGTTCCTGCCGCAGCACGATGTGTTGGAGACCGACCGATTCGAGCAGCTCTACGGCACCCCACACGGCGTTGATCTCGCGGCGCTTGCCGCGGTGCACGGCGTCGAGATCCGAGTGGTCCACGGGAACCGGGACACCAACCTTGAATTCCATCGCCAGCTCAACGAGGCGATCGCTTCGGCGCTCGACACATGAGTCGGACCACGGGCACGAATCAGAGCCGCGTAAACGCTCCGAGTGTGGCGGCGAACTTCGCCCGGGTCTCGGCGAGTTCGCTCAACGGATCTGAGTCGGCCACCACCCCGACGCCCGCCCAGATGTCGGCAGTCCGGCCGGAGAT
>JBBRSC010000013.1:0-24155 GCA_038245795.1 Acidimicrobiales bacterium | reverse complement strand
GCCACTCTGCATGAACTGTGGCATCAGGATGCGACGCGCCGGCTCGTGCTACGCCTGCGGCGAATGTGGCTCCACCTCGGGCTGTTCGTGACCGCTGAGCGACCCGCTTCTGACGCCGTCAGGGGCAGGGTCTGCAGCCATGGTGACACACGTGTTGGACACACCAGTCTCACGAACCTGGCCCATTCCCGAGCCGAAGGTCAGGGCAGCCAGTCCGAGGTGGAGCCCGATCGGAGCTCCGTGATCCGCTGCTGCAGGTACGTCGAGAAGTACCGGTCGTACCGCTCTTGGAGCTCTGGCAGCATCCAGTCGTTCCCCGTGACCTTGCGTCGACATCCTTCGGTTCCACAGCAACATTCGAATTCGTCGTAGGCGTCGTCGTCGCACATCGCGTAGTCGAACGTCAGTTCTTCATCGATCGCGATGTCGCGCATCGCGATCAACATGATGCTGCCGGAGATGCCGAGATTGGGATCGCAACTGTGATTGAACAGGTCGGCATCCTCAGCGCTCTCAGGGCAGGCGAGAAACAGGCCCGTGCCGATCTGCAACGAGTGGATCTGATGCTCTGGTGAGAGCGCGTGGAAGTCTCCGGCATCCATGACGTAGCCCCCAAATGCGGTGACCACACTTCCCGCAGAGATCGGTTTCGAAGCGAAGACGCCTTTGCCTTTTGCGCCGGCAGGGCGAATCTCGGCTGCGGGCGAGAGCCAACTGTGGTTCATCGATGTCTCCTCACAACTCAGATGGGTGAGGGGGCCTGACCCGTTCGTTCTTTCCACGCTTCGTAGCGCTCGAAGAACTTCGGTCCGAATGGATCTTCACCGATGAGCTGCAGCCCAGCTCGCCAGATCGTGAAGTCGTCAGGGGCCAGGGACTCCGCTCGGGCCACCCACTCGGTGGCAGCCGGTCGATCGCCGTGGGCGGCGAGCTCGGTGGCGATCCGAAAGGCGGCCCTGCCCTCGCGCTCGGCGGCGGTCGCCGGGTGACGGTCCGCTCGGAGGTCCTCAGCATCGTCAGGTGCCCGGTCGTCGGTCACCCAGGAACGCAACTGATCGAGATGAGGACCCGAGTGCGAACCGTGGAAATCGACGAACGTGTCATCGGCGAACTCGATGGAATTCGACCGGACCACATCTCCACCCTCGTCGATCCAGACCACGGTTGGGACGTTCGTGATCCCATAGGCGTCGCAGAACGATCGTTCTGGATCCAGAAAGACATCGAAGGTCACGTCTTCGACCCACGGCGCCACATCCTCCGGGTTCTGGTCGATGGCGACCGCGACAATCTGCAGCGAAGGGTCTCCCATCTCATCGACGAACCGTTGCCACAGCGGCAGGTCATAGCGGCATCCGCACCAGCTGGAGAACGCGACCACCATCCGCTTGCCGTCAGTGCCGTCGAGCAGGCCGGCGCGAGCACCGTCGAGCTTGGGGAGATTGACATTGGGAGCCGCCTCCAGAGGTGCGATGGCCGGTGCGGATTCCGAGCCGCCAATCGAGATGATCCGATGCTCGTCATCGATCATCACGGCCGCGCCGAGATCGACGACCAGTTCGTCGATGGTGATCTCGCCGACATCTCCTGATGCCAGCCGCCTCGACGGCCGACAGATCTCGTCGCGGCACCAGCCCTGTGGCTTCGGCGTCCAGCCGGTGAGGCGAGCGGCGTCCATCAACGAGATGACAGGTCGATCCTCGTGTCCTCCAGGACACCTACCCTGCTCACCGAGCACGACCCATTCGCGGGGGTGATCGGCCGGGTTGATTTCATCGTTTTCGGGGCCTGGCGACATGACTCCAACCTACCCACAGGCGTCAACTGCGGCGAAGGTACACGCCTGATGGTCTGGCCGACGCGGCCCGCCATCGGCACGTCGGCAACCTCAGATGGATGAGTCGGCGGGCGCTCTGACCTGCCGTGTGCCAAGGGCGACAGTCCGTTCCCGCGACTTTTCCTGCACAATGATTGGCCCAGAGGCGCTGAACATGGCACCCTGGCTCCTGCTGCAACGAAGTTCCAAGAGGTGTGTGTGTTGTTCGACGTCGGTGACCGAGTGGTCTATCCCCATCATGGTGCTGCCGTGATTGTGAAACGCGAGAAGATTGAGTTCAACGGAACCAAAACTGACTACCTGGTGCTCAAGATGGCCCACGGTGAACTCACGCTGCGTGTCCCTGCGGACAAGGCGGAAGAGGTCGGCATGCGTCCTCCGATCGGCCACGAAGAGGTCCAGGATCTCTTCGAGTTGCTCGGGAAGAAAGATGTCCGGGAGCCAGCCAACTGGAGCCGGCGCTTCAAGAACCACCAGGAGAAGCTGAAGTCAGGTGACGTGTATCAGGTCGCCGAAGTGGTGCGGAACCTGAGTCTCCGCGAGCAGGCCAAGGGGCTGTCCGCCGGTGAAAAGTCGATGTTCGTGAAGGCCCGTTCGGTGCTGGTCTCCGAATTGAGCTTTGCGCTCGACGTCAGCGAGGACGACGCTCTCGACCGGGTTCACAAGACGCTCCACTGATCGCGGAGCCGCGTCGGGGTCAGCGGGTGGACAGTAGTGATGAGCCCCGTTCGGACCGTGCCCATGCCACCATCTCGGTGATTCCGTCGTCGAGGGGCGTCGGTACAAGGGTTGCGAATCGTGCGTGCATACGGGACACGTCAGCGCATCGATTTCGGTCCTCGCCGCTTCGCTGCGATTCGTTCCGAAGCGAGATCGGACCCCCGACCTTGGCAGCGACAATCTGCGCGAGTTCGAGCACGCTCGTTCGACGTCCCGAGGCGATGTTCATCGGCCGTGGGTGGGACACTCGATCGGCCAACGATGATGAGATGACCCGACACACGCTGTCAACGTCGATGAAGTCACGGGTCTGACGTCCATCGCCGAAAATCTGCAACGGCTCACCGTCGAGCGCTGAGTTCACAAACGAGGCAACAACGGCCCCTTCGCCAGCGTCGGTTCGCTGGTAAGGACCGTAGACATCGAAGAGCCGCAGGACCAGCGATGGGACCCCGAAGCTCATCTGATAGCTCGCGCACAGCGCTTCGGCCGCCAGCTTGGCGGCGGCGAACGGCGTACGAGGAATCGGTGTGAGGTCCTCGTGCGAGGGAAGTGCAGGGTTCGCGCCGTACACGGCGGCCGATGAAGCCATCACTACGTGGGCGTCGCCCGCGGCACGGGCTGCCTCGAGCACGTTGAGCATGCCGCTCACGGTGACGTTGACGGTGGTGGTCGGATCTCCGAGGCCCACGCCGTGACCGTGGTGCGCCGCCAGGTGGACAATGGCGTCCACCCCGTCGGCTGCTGCTCGGACACCTCCAGGATCGCAGACCGAACCACTGATCAGGGCGACGGGTAGATCAACAAGACGCTCTGGGTCGCCACCGGTTCCGTCGTCAAGCACGCGGATTTCCTCAACGCCAGGATCACGAGAGAGTCGTTCGCAGAGGTTGAACCCGATGAATCCGGCACCGCCGGTGATGAGCACGCGCATGGCTCCCAATCGGCATGAACAGCGGCGGATTGAGATGACGCGCTGCAACAGTCGCACTGCCGATCCTGTGAGGGGTACTCGGTCTCGCCGAGCGCTCGATGCGGGAGCTGCGTGCGTCTCTTCTACGCTGGGGGACGTGGCACGGCGATGGACGACGACGAGTTCGTTCACGTCCAGGGTGACCGCTCGATTCATCGTGCCGCTCGTGGTGCTGGTGACGTCAGCGCTGGTTGTCTCGTGTACGACGAGCGACGTGGACCTGTCCGAGGTCGACAATCCAACGCCCACGACCCAGAAGATCTACACCCGAGATGCCGCGGGGTTGGTGGAATCGATTTCCGACCGTTTCGCGACGGTCGGATCGAACCTCAACGAGTGGGCAGCGCCGAAGGATCAGGCTCGTTGCGCCGGCGAGAAGGTCGTCGAACGGCTCGGCGTGGATCGTCTTTTGGCGCTCGGTTTCGACCCGCAGCTCGGTCAGCTGAAATTGCCCTACGCTGCGGATGAACAGGCCTCGGTGCTCAATATCCTCGTTGGGTGTATCGACTTCCAGGAAGGTCTTCTCGAGCTGTTGGCGGCGTACCAGAAGCTTGATGTGAAAGCGTCGGCCTGCGTTGCGAGCGCCATCGAGCGGCTCGGTCTCACCCGGGAATTGGTGTCCGGACTCCTCACCGGCAGCGAGGTTGATCCCTTCGCCAACGACAATCGGGTTGGCTCGGGTATCACCCGAGCCATGGTCGAGTGCCTCCAGGACGGCGACCTCATTCCCGTGATTCCGCAGGATCCCTTCCCGCAGGACAAGTTCGAGGAGGGAACAACGACGATCCCCGCGCCGCTGCAACCATCCACCACCCTGAGGTAGCGCAGAGCCGCTTAGGATCGAGGTCGTGCTTGCTTCGATTCCCAGTCCGCCCAGCGACACGCTCACTCTCGGGTTCTTGTCACTCCGTTACTACGGGATGATGATCGCTCTCGGTGTGCTCGTCGCCGTGTGGATCGCGCGCCGCCGCTTGGCCGCCATGGGTGACGATCCCGAGATCGTCAGCGACGTTGCGCTCGTCGGTGTTCCGGCCGGGCTGATCGGCGCCAGGATCTATCACGTCATCACCGATTGGCCGGTCCGCTATTCGGACGGTCGGTGGTGGCCAGACGCCTTTCTGATCTGGAAGGGTGGGCTCGGCATCCCCGGCGGTATCGCCCTCGGTTTCGCGGCTGGAATCTGGTACGTCCGGCGACGCAAGTTCAGTGCGACCCGGCTCATGGACGCTGCGGCACCAGCCATCCCGGTGGCTCAGGCGATCGGACGGCTCGGCAACTGGTTCAACCAGGAGCTTTTCGGGCGACCGACCAGCCTTCCGTGGGGCCTCCACATCACGAAGGAATCCGAACTCGCTGCACTACCTGAGCGCTATCAGGGAGCGAAGTATTTCCACCCGACGTTCCTCTACGAAGGGCTCTGGAACGTGACGGGAGCGATGCTGTTGATCCTGATGGGAAACCGATTGAAGCTCCGGCAGGGCAAATTGTTCCCGGCCTTCATTTCGATGTACTTCCTGGGCCGGATGTGGGTCGAGGAACTCCGCATCGATCCTGCCGCACGGATCGGCACCGTCCGTTGGAACTTCGTGCTCTCGATCATCATGGTGATCTTCGGGCTGATCTGGTTCTTCTGGGGAGGGTTCCGAGCAACCGAGGAGGAGCTCGCTGAACGGGAAGCTTACGCTGCCAGCGGCCCCCACCTCCTGTACGGCGGCTCGTCAGAAGGTGCCGAGGATGGCCTGCCCGAGTCGGGGCCAGAGGTCAACAGCCCAATCGCCGAACGGACGGTCGCCGAGTCCAACGAGGGCGATCTCCAATCGGGGATCGACCCAGATGAACGACCCGCTGGCGCCGAAGTGTCCGAACGTTCCGACTGAGTTACCAGGAGCCGTCCAGTGCGGCGACTTGGACCCCCGGAGTTCGACGCCCAGACCCCAGGGGCAGGGCCGCTGTGGTCCGAAGCCCGGCACCACGCCATCGAGTTCGCCCAACTGGTTCGATGTGACGAAGCGATGGGTTTCGTGTCCGATGAGCGATGGCTGGAGAAATTCCCGCGCGAGCCGCATCAGATCGAGGGCCGAGCTCGATGCGTCACGGGCGCAGGAAGCGCCGAATGTTGTATCGCTCATGCCGAGCGGCTGGCAGACCGCCTCGGTCACATAATCCTGCCACGTCATTGCCGTTGTGCGCTCGAGTTCCGATCCAGCCTGTTCAAAGCCCGTGTTCGAGTAGATGCGCCTCGTGCCTGGTGCGGCAATGGGGTCGAGGCCCTCGAAGGGCAACCCCGAACCGTGTGCCAGGAGATGCTGGAGCGTCGCTCCCGGGGGACCCACTGGCGCATCGAGGGACAGCGAGCGCTCCTCGAGTGCCACCCACATTGCCAACGCTACGAAGGGTTTGGTGACGGAGGCCAAGGGATGTCGGGCCGAGGGCGCCCCCCAGATCTGGGAGCTCCCGTCGCCGCGGACGATACCGATCGACGCATTGTGGGACCACAGAATCCGAAGCTCTTCAATTGCTGGGGCGGCGTCCGTCACGACTCGATCACGTCATCTGATCCCACAGAACGGGTGCCTCGGATCCGGTCAGTCCGTCGATCGGGCGTCGACGTTCGATGTGACCGATGAGTCCCATGTAGACGTCGTACCCCACGAGCTGCTGCAATCGTGGTGCGAAGGTAGCGACGAGCTCGCGATCGAGGCCGAGCTGCTGATTCTCCTGCTGGCGGATCCATCCGGCGCAATAGTTCATGGCAATCCCGTAGCGGCGGTGCGTGGTCCGGTTGGCGCCGCCTCCGTGCCAGAGGCTGCCATGCCAGATGAGCACCGAGCCGGCGGGCATTTCGGCGGGGATCGAGTCGTAGTGGGTTCCGTACTCGGGGCCGTGATCGTAGAGATGGCTCCCGGGAATGACCCGAGTCGCACCGTTGGCTTCGGTGAAGTCGGTGATCGCCCACATCGTGTTGCAGATGGTCGCAATGTGCGGTTTGGGAAGGGGGAGGAGCTGATCGTCGGCGTGTATCGGTTGTGCGATCTCACCTGCACCGATCGCGATCGACGAGAGCGACGAGACGAGACATCCGCTGTCGAGGACCGATTCGACCCTCGGCAGAATCATCGGGTCCGTGGGAATCGCTTCGAACAACGGCCCGTGCGCGAGCAGGTTGTAGATCCGCCAAGTCGATCGGCCCTCAAAGGAGTTCCCGGCTGGGGAGATGTCCAGTCGTTGCTCGAGTTCGTCGAGTTCCGCCATCAGGGCCGCGGCTCGATCGTGATCGAAGACGTCCTCCACGATGACGTAGCCGTCCCGTGCCATTGCCTCATCTGACATTTGGCGATGGTACGCCCCCCAGCGCGTCCTCAGGTTGAAAAGCGGCTTCCGCGGGTCGTCCGCTGTATCATGAGTGGAACTCAAACAACATGCGGACATCACATGACCCCCTCGTTCAGTTCGCTCGGAGTAGATGCTGCGCTGGTCAGCGCGCTCGCCGAGCGAGGAATCACAGCCCCATTCGCCATTCAGGGATTGACGATCGCTGACGCGCTCGCCGGCCGAGATGTCTGCGGGAAGGCGAAGACCGGCTCCGGTAAGACGCTGGCATTCGGTGTTCCCACCTTGCAGCTCGTGCCCAAGGCCAAGCCGAAGCGTCCCACAGCGATCTGTTTGGTCCCGACCCGCGAGTTGGCGACCCAGGTTCGTGACGAGCTCGAACCACTCGGCCGAGCGGTCGACCGGACGGTTGCAGCGATCTACGGCGGGGATCCCATTGAACGCCAGATCAAACTGCTCGAGGAGGGCATCGACTTGGTCGTGTGCACTCCCGGACGGGTCATCGACCTGATCGAGCGCAAGGAAATGTCTGTTGCGGACATCAAACACGTGATCGTCGACGAAGCCGATCGTATGGCCGACATGGGCTTTCTCCCGCAGGTCGAATGGATCCTCCGCAATGTCGAGGGGAGCCACCAGACGCTGCTGTTCTCGGCCACACTCGATGGGGTCGTTGACGCGCTGATCCAGCGCTATCAGACCGACCCGGTCCGTCACGAGGTCGAGTCACCCACAGTGACCGTCGACCAGATGCAACACCGGTTCCTGGCGGTCCACGAGATGGACAAGGTCCGGGTCGTGGCCCGGATCATCCGTGAGAACTCCCGCGTCCTCGTGTTCAGCGCCACCAAACACGGCGCAGATCGCCTTGCTCGCAAGCTCGAAGAAGAGGGCGTTGGGGCCGCTCCGATTCATGGTGATCTCCGCCAGAACCTGCGCGAGCGGGCCCTGGCGCAGTTTTCCGACGGCAAGCTCCAGGCACTGGTCGCCACCGATGTCGCGGCACGCGGTATTCACATCGACGATGTCGACGTGGTCATCCACTACGACCCGCCCGTCGATCACAAGACGTACCTGCACCGGTCCGGCCGCACTGCGCGTGCTGGCGAATCTGGCGTGGTGGTGACGTTGGTGCTCTTCAACGAGGAGCTCGAGGTAAAGCGGCTGATGAAGCGCATCGGCCTCGATCAGCCCATCGTCGAGATGTTCTCGAACGACGCTCGTCTACAGGATCTCGCGGGCTGGGACCCCACTGCGGACACTGCTGCCTGATCCTCTGGCGCTGGCCGATCGACGGCTTATCCGACAAGACCGAATGCCAGCGCATACGAGCACGTCGTGACTGACAAGCCATCGACGAACCCTCCCGAGCGGAGCTCGCTGCGCATTCTGTCGACGCTCATCCATTCCACTCGTTCGGTTTCGTCAGACCCGTCCCAGCCCTCGATCGCTATCGGATCTGAGCCCAGGAACATATGAAAGGTCTGCCCCGATGATCCCGCGATCGGCTGGTAGCTGCCGAGATGGGTCACAAGGCTCGGGATCCAGCCGGACTCCTCGCCGCACTCCCGAGCTGCGGCCTCGGCCGGGGTTTCGCCGTCATCGATGATCCCGCCCGGAATCTCCCATCCCCATCGATCTGCGATGAACCGATGCCGCCACACCAGCAACACTCCCCGTTCGGTGTCGTGCACCAACGTCGCCGCTGCGTCGTAACTACGGATCACATGGTGTTCGTAGCGACGGACTCCAGGCACCTCGACGTCGACCAACGACACGCTCACCCACGGGCTGTCGTAGACGGAGCGCTCGCCGTGTGTCAGCCACTGCATGGCCAGAGAATAGGGCGGCATCCACCACACTGTGACGGTGACTGGACAAGCGCACGCGGTGGGAGCCCGCTACGAGGCGACGCTCAGCGAGGAACTTCGCCGATCGGGTTCGCACTTCACCCCACCCCAGCTCGCCGTTGATCTCACCAATCTGGTGCTCAACCGTTGGGCCCCTGCGGTTCGGCACGGACCACCCCTGGTTGTGGACCCGACGTGCGGCGCCGGTGTCTTCTTGATCACGGCGCTCGATGCGCTCGTAGATGGGGGCATGGCGCCCGACGAGGCCATCGCCTGTGTCCGGGGCTCCGATGTCGATGTCGGGGCGGTGCACGCTGCACGGGCGGCGCTGGTGTGCTGGTTCGACGAGCGCGCAGCTCGACACAGCTTCGGCCACCCGTTGGATCGCCGTTCGATCCTTGCCCTGATCGATGCCAACGTCACCTTGGGCGATGGCTTCGATCTGCTCGAGCAGTTGGCCGCCAATGTCGACATCGTGATTGGAAACCCTCCGTTTCAGAGTCAGCTGCACACCAGCACCGCGCGGTCGTCCGAGTCCAGGAATGTTGCGTACGAGCGCTTCGGCGACGCTGCCAAGGGATACGTCGACACCGCGGCGCTGTTTCTTCTGGCGGCAGTTGACAGCGTGGCTCCGGGCGGGAGCGTGCTGATGATTCAACCGAGATCGACGCTGGCCGCCGCCCACGCTCGACGGATTCGTCAGCAGGTCCTCCAGGACTGTGAGTTGACTGATCTCTGGGTCGATCGTCGCGACGTGTTCGGGGCGTCGGTGGCGGTGTGCGCCACGTTGCTCTCGAAGCGCCGCAGTGGGCCGCCCACACGTCGGCACGCGACTCCAGTGAGCTCCACCACGCTGCATCCGGGCGTCGTCGATATCGGGTCGACGATGACCTGCCCCGCACCCACCGAGTTCGACGACAGCTGGTCGAGCTGCCTGGCGTCGAGCTATCGGGTGCCGAGGGTGTTCATCGGGTCGGGACCGGCGGTCGGGGAGGTGGCAACCGTCACTTCAGGATTTCGAGATCAGTACTACGGGCTGGTCGGCCACATCGAGGAGACGCGCCCCACCGGTCCATCGGCGCGACTGATCACGAGCGGCGCGATCAACGTCGGAGGTCACTCGTGGGGAGACGTGTCGCAGCGCTTCGCCAAGGCGCGCTGGCAGACCCCGTGGGTGGATCTCGACGCCGTCAAACTCGCATCGACGTCGCTCCGGTCGTGGTTGGGGGTCATGGCGCGACCGAAGGTCCTCGTTGCGACCCAGACCCGCGTGGTCGAGGCCATGGCAGACCCCGAGGGGGACTATCTCGGCGCCACGCCGGTCATTGCAGTCGCCCCTTCCGACATCGGGATGGTCGTGCCGCTTGCAGCGGCGCTCTCGGCGCCCCCGGTTGCCGCGTGGCTGGCCCATCGCTGCGCCGGCTCCGGCATGAGTCGGACCTCCTACCGATTCCGGGCGACCGATCTGGCGGCCGTCAGGCTGCCAACGGGCACTGCCGAGTGGGTCGCGGCCACGGCCGCCTTCGAACTCGGCGACTGGCCACTGTTCGCAGAGCGGTCGTGCGCGGCCTACGGACTCACGGCTCAACCAGCTACTCAGCTCGTTACGTGGTGGCTCGACGAGATACCAGGTTGACGTTCCGGTACGTGCCGTGATGACATGCTGGTCACATCACGAGTGGCCACACACGGCCCGGCAACCTGGGAAGGACACCCAAGGTGCCTCCCGACTCCGGTCGGAGATGCGGTCGCTCCGGCGACAACCAAGTGTCCGTCACCTTCCAGGAAACTGCGTCTCGCTGAATACGACCTGGCATCCATGAACGAACGACGAACCATTACTCCCGACAACGCCGCCCGCGCGACGAATCTGCCGCCGGCCACCGGCGCATGGCGTCCCGGCGATCCCGTCGGGGGGCGTCACTTCGCGACTGTGGTCACCGGCCGCCCGTTCCGGTTGGAGGGTGGTGGTCGGCTCGACCACGTTGAGGTGGCCTACGAAACGTGGGGCGAGTTGAACGAGGACGCGTCAAACGCCGTGCTGATCTGTCACGCACTCACGGGCGACAGCCACGCCACAGGGAGGGCGGGTCTCGGCCACCCCGCTCCGGGCTGGTGGGAAGGCCTCGTCGGTGCCGGCCGGGGTGTCGATACCGATCGATGGTTCGTGGTGTGCGCCAACGTGCTCGGAGGCTGCCAGGGAACCACTGGCCCAGCTTCGAACGATCCGGCCACAGGCCGGCCCTACGGCCGATCATTCCCCGTTGTCACCATTCGTGACATCGTGCGAACCCAGGCCCTGCTGGCTGACTCCCTGAGAATCACCCGCTGGAACGCCGTCGTTGGTGGTTCGATGGGCGGGATGCAGGCGCTCGAATGGGCGATCATGTTTCCAGAGCGCGTTGGCGCGCTGGTAGCGATCGCCACGTCCGCGTCCGCCAGCGCACAACAGATCGGCTGGTCCATGGTGGGCCGGCGCGCAGTGGCGTTGGACCCGGGATTCGCGGGCGGCGACTACTACGACGCGGCGCCCGGTTACGGACCGCACCGCGGTCTGGCCCTCGCCCGACAGATCGCGCAGATTCACTATCGGAGCGAGATGGCCTTCGGGGCCCGGTTCGGTCGGACCCTGCTCGATGCCATCGATGAGGGCCAGTTCGCCCTGGAGCAACGCTTCGACATCGAGGGATATCTGGACTACCAGGGCGACAAGCTCGTCCGCCGATTCGACGCCAACTCCTACCTGCGATTGAACAAGGCCATGGACCTCCATGATGTCGGCCGCGGCCGAGGCGGGATTCCAGCGGCACTCGCTCGTGTTGTCAGCCCCACCCTCGTCATGAGTATCCCCACCGACATGTTGTATCCACCCCATCAGCAGCATGAGCTGCGCGATGGTCTGCGCGCGGCGGGTTGTTGCGTGGGCTATTCCGACATCGACAGCATCGACGGCCACGATGGGTTTCTCATCGAGTCGGGCCAGATTGCACCAGTGTGTGCAGCCTTTCTCGACGGCGCCTCAACAGACCTGGCGTGACACATCATCAACCCGACACTTCACCGACCTGATCCGATCCGAGACAACCATGACCTCCACCGATGACACGACCCCACCGCACGCGACACAACCTGACGTCGACGACGCAGCGACGCACGTTGAAACGAGGCATGTCGAAACGACCGTCATCCGGGCGGGCCGTCGGCCCGGCGATCCGGCGTTGGCGCCAACACTGTGGGCGACGGCTGCATTCGTGACTCCCTCGCTTGATGAGGCGAACCGGATGGCGACCTCGACGACCTCGACGGCGTTCTACTCCCGCTACGGGAATCCGACCGTCGCCGCCTTCGAGTCCGCCATTGCCGAGCTGGAGGGGGCTGAAGCTGCGCGGGCGTTCTCATCGGGCATGGGGGCCATCACTGCGGTCGTCCTGGGGTTGTGCTCGGCAGGTGACCATATCGTCAGCCAGCGCCAGCTCTACGGCGGAACACAGATGTTGCTCACGGCGGCGTGTCCCCGATTCGGCATCGACGTGACGTTCGTTGATGGTGCCGATCCCGATGCGTGGGACGCCGCCATCCGGCCGGGCAAGACGGTGTTGTGTCTGGCGGAAACGCCAGCCAATCCTCGACTCGATCTGGTTGATCTGGATCGTCTTGGCCAGATCAGCGGTCCGATGACGGTCGTGGATTCCACCTTGGCCACGCCGCTCGGCCAACAGCCGCTGAGCCACGGGGTCGACCTGGTGGTGCACTCGGCCACCAAGGCCATCGCCGGGCACAACGACGCCACCCTCGGCGTTGTCGCCGGGAGCCGCGAACTCCTCGATTGGATCTGGGGATTTGCGGTGCTCCAGGGGGCGAATGCGAGCCCGTTTGATGCGCTCAACGGATTACGTGGGCTGCGCACGCTTGCCGTGCGCCTTCGCCAACAGAGCGAGTCCGCAGCGATGCTGGCAGCGATGCTCGAAGCGGACGACCGCGTGTCGAATGTGCGAGCACTCAGCCTCGCGTCCTTCCCGCAGCGCGAGCTGGTTGAACGACAGATGTCGAATACCGGTGGCCTCTTGACCTTCGATGTCGATGGGGGTCTGGAGGGCGGCCGAGCGTTTGCCGAAGCGACGGTCATCGCGCAGTTGGCAACCAGTCTCGGCGGTCCCGAGACCCTGATCACCCATCCGGCCTCGACCACTCACGTTGGCCTGCTGCCGGGGGAACTCGCCGATGCAGGGATCTCGCCGAGCACGATCAGGATGTCGATCGGACTCGAACACGTCGCGGACCTTCGGGCGGACATCACCGCTGCCCTCGACATCGCAGCGGCACGCTCGTCCGAGACTCGAGCCGCAGGGTCCCGCGACCCGGTCTGACAGATGCCGGAGCTACTCGAAGCGGAGGCGTACCGTCGCGCCGCGCGCCGACTCGTCGGCCGGCAGATCGACTCGATCCGGATCGCTGACGGCTACTCGCGGGGCGGCGAGACGTCGGCGTCGTTGACCGCGATCTGCGGTGGACTGTGTGTTGTCGATGCGCGTCGTGCGGGCAAGGCAGTGTTGCTGGACCTCACCGGTCCGCCGACGATCGTGCTTGGCCTGCGATTCGGGATGACGGGACGATTGATCGTCGACGACGTTGACGACGTGGGGGAGTTGCTCTATTCCAGCGGACGAGATGATCCGGCATGGGATCGCTTCGAGCTCAGCATGGCTGATGGGGGACGGGTGCGGCTCAACGATCCTCGACGGTTCGGTTCAGTTGAGCTGAATCCACCGGTTGAGCATCTCGGGTCCGACGCGACAACCCTCACCGCAGCGCAACTTCGACGGGTGCTCATCGGGACCGCTCCGCTGAAGTCAGCGTTGCTGGATCAGCGCCGGATTGCAGGAATCGGAAACCTCCTGGCCGACGATGCCCTGTGGCGGGCGCGCCTGGCCCCGACCCGTGTGACGTGTTCGTTGGACGCCAACGAGAGCGCGGTGTTGGCGCGAGCTATTCGGCGCACCATCCAGGTGCTGGGGCGCCGTGGCGGATCACATCTTGGTGATCTGCAGCGGCACAGATCTGCCCCCGGCGAGTGTCCTCGATGTGGCCAGCCGCTCTTGCGAACCCGAGTCGGCGGGCGGACAACGATCTGGTGTCCAGCAGAGCAGCAGTGACCGTGCAACACTCTCGCTCCGTGTCTCCTGCTCGCTGCTGTCGAACTCCTCTGCGGTGCGCAGCAGCGTCGGTCCTGCTCGCAGGCGGCCTCTCCGGTGCGCTGGCGGTGTTGGCCCCACTGGCATCGTCAGCGCCGACAGCTGCAGCCGCGGCAACGACCGTGCCCAAGACGACGGTCTCCAAAACCACCGTGCCGAAGTCGACTGTCCCCACGTCGACGATCACCCCGCCCAAGGCGACCACCACTTCGCCGAGTGGCCTGACGAGCACCTCGATCTCGTCGGCGGGCGTACCGGGGGCGCCTCCCACCGCCGGAATCGAGGGCCAGTCGACCGCCGCCGACAATCCCTCGCAGTCGACGCTTCGCTGGCTGATCTGGGGCCTCATCGGCCTGGCGATCGTCGTGGCCGCCATGACGGTGTGGCTGATACGCGCCACCCGCCCGATCCGCGATGCGCCCGTCGGCGGAACTGGTGGCGACCTGGACAACAAGGAGCTGGACGACATCGACGAATCGGGCGATGATCGAGTGAACGACAGCGGACCCCGCGATGGACTGGTCTCGCCCGTCGACACCGGCCAGCTGCGACGGGTGCCACTTTGGGCCGACGAGGTGGGCTTGCCCGACGGCGACGACCGCTGACGGAATTCCCCTCGACCTCGCCCGGGTAGGTTGGCGTGATGACCGACGCCCCTGTCCATCTCACCACCGGCCCACCCGAGACCATTCTCGAACCCGAGGCGCCGGAATCGCTGCAGGCGTTGGCCGCCGCTCTGTCGATGGCCGACGTGGACGATCAGCGGGCCGCGGTCAGTGCGTCCTTGGCCGCGAATCCGAAGTTCCTCGACGGATGGGCACGCCTCGGTCAACTCGGTCGTGACGACATGGAGCGCTACGCCGCCTTTCGCGTTGGCTACCACCGGGGTCTCGATCGTCTTCGCCAGTCGGGATGGCGAGGCACCGGCTATGTGCGGTGGCAATTCGAGACCAACCGGGGGTTCTTGCGAGCGCTCGAGGGTCTGCGCGCCACCGCAGCTGCCATCAACGAATCCGAGGAGGCCGAGCGCTGCTGGCACTTCCTGCATCAGCTCGATCCGTCGTGGCCGCCTGCCGATCTCGACTGAGGCCAACAGGCGACGCAGACGGGCCCTACCATCGGTGCCATGACGCATTCCTTTCCCGCAGTCGGCCGCACACCTGACGACATCTGGTCGGAGATTTCCGAGATGAGGAAACGCGACCTCGACTGGCGACACGGCCGGGCGTTCAGCTTGGTCTACGACTCCGGTGATCACGAGCTCGAGGCGTTACTCGAACGCGTCGGCGCCGAGTTCCTTCACGAAAATGCCCTGAATCCGTTCCGCTACGAATCGTTGCTCCGTATGGAAACCGAGGTCATCGGGTTCGCAGCGGACCTGTTCGGCGCAACGTGTGGATCGATGTCGTCGGGCGGAACCGAATCGATTTTCCTGGCCGTGCAGACGGCGCGGGATCACGCCGCCGCCGAACGCGGTATTCATGCGCCGAATCTTGTGACCTGCACGACCGCTCACCCGGCCTTCGCCAAAGCGTGCAAGTACCTCGGTGTGGAGCTGATCACGACCGAACCCAAACTCGACGGCCGAGCCGATGTCGATGCCTTCGCGTCGACGATCGACGATGCAACGATCGCGCTCGTTGCGTCGACGCCGTGTTACCCGTACGGCGTGATCGACCCGGTCACCCAGATCGCCGCGTTGGCTGAGCAGCGCGGCCTGCTCTGCCATGTCGATGCCTGCCTCGGCGGATGGCTCCTTCCGTGGTGGGAGGAACTGGGGCGTCCCGTGCCGCCCTGGAATTTCTCGGTCCCCGGGGTGACGAGCCTCTCGGCTGACATCCACAAGTACGGCTACACGTTCAAGGGCGCGTCGGTAGTTCTGTACCGCGATCGGGATCTGTACCAGCGGCAGATCTTCATGTACGACGGATGGCCGGGCGGGTTGTACGCCTCGTCGACCGCGGCGGGCACCAGGTCGGGCGCTCCGATTGCGGGAGCGTGGACGGCGATCAGCCATCTCGGTGCCGAGGGCTACCTCCGCCTCGCCGCCAAGGTCGCCGCCGCAACCGACGGTTTTCGGGCAGGGATCGAGGCCATCGATGGGCTGGTCATCACCTCCAACCCGGATCTGTCGCTCTTCGAGTTCGGCGCCGAGGATGGCTCGGGCATCGATATCGACGCGGTGTGCGATCGCATGGACGACAGAGGATGGAACCTCGATCGCCAGCAGGGCGGCCTTCACATGATGGTGGCGCCCGGTCACCTGGTGATCGTCGACGAGTTCCTGGCCGACCTCCGTGATTCGGTTGCCCATCAAGGGGTAGCGCGTGGCGGTGAGCACGTCTACGGCGGGGTCGTGTGAGCCCGTTGGGCGGTGCCGGTCCACTCGGTGGTGCCGGTCCACTCCGCGGTGCGGTGCTCCTGGGGGGCGAATCCCGGCGAATGGGCCGAGACAAGGCCACGATCGTCGTCGAGGGGATGACCCTCGCCGACCGGTGCGTGCGGGCGCTCCATGACGCCGGGTGCCAGACCATCTGGGCGCTGGGAGCGGCGCCGACGACGACCGTCCCGTTGCCGGCCATCTCCCGACCCGATCCCGAGCCCGGTTCGGGACCGTTTGCCGCCATCGCCGGGCTGATCTCTGCTCTCGAACCCACCGAATTGATGGTGGTTCCCTGCGACCTTCCATGGCTCGATGCCGCGGCGATCACATCGTTCTTGTCCTCCGCTTCACAGTGTGCCGGGGATGTTGTCGTGGCGCGCATCGATGGTCGACGACAACCGACCATTGGGCTGTGGCGGGCCGGAACTGCGCTGCCGCCGCGTCCATGGACGAACATGTCCATGGACGCTGGGCTGGGCGAGCTCGTCGTAGGTGTCGTCGACGTCGACCATCGGTTCGTTGACGCCGACACCCCAGAGGACCTCCCGCCGAGCCAAGAGCATCAGGTGGGCTGATCGCGCCAGTAGATTCACCATCGCGCACCCCCGCCCACCCCAGCGTGACCAACGACGAACGAGGCTGACCAGGATGATTCCCGAGATCGATGTGGACGAGCTGTTCGCTCGTCGCGACGCCGGCGTCCAGCTGATCGATGTCCGCGAGGCCGACGAATACGCCGAGGGACATGTTGCGGGTGCCCAGTTCATGGCGATGAGCGAACTCGCCGAACGGGTGGGCGACCTCCCCGACGGCCCGCTGATCATCATCTGCAGGAGCGGTGCACGGTCGCTGAGAGCGTGCGAGTTTCTGGAGGCCCGGGGTCGGGACACGACCAATGTGGCTGGCGGCACCTTGGCGTGGATTGCCTCCGGGCGTGAGATCATGACGGGTCTGGAGCGTGGCTGAGGACATCCAGCCGACTCCGTCGGACATCCAGCCGACTCCGTCGGTGGTCATCCCGCAGCTGGTGACCAGCGATGCGGCGTTCGGCGCGGTTATTGCGGACCTCCGGACCGCCGACCGGTACGCCATCGACACCGAGTTCCATCGGGAGCGCACGTACTACGCACAAGTGGCACTGGTGCAGCTCGCTTGGGCCGACCAGATCGCCATGATCGATCCGCTGGCAGTCGACATCGGTCCGCTGGCCCAGGTGCTCGATGGTCCGGGGGTGTGCATCATGCACGCCTGCCGACAGGATCTCGAAGTGCTCGATCGGCACTGCCACACCATCCCTGAACGCATGGTTGACACCCAGCTGATGGCAGGGTTCCTGGGGTACTCGAGTCCCTCGTTGGCGAGTCTCCTGGACCGGGAGCTCGGTATCCGGCTTCCCAAGGCGGATCGCCTGACGGACTGGTTGCACCGGCCGCTCAGCGAAGCTCAGCTGACCTACGCGGCCTCGGACGTGTCGGATCTCGTGGCCTTGCATGATTCGCTGGCGCGCCAACTCGAAGCGCGCGGCCGGACCGCATGGTTCGAGGCCGAGATGACCGAGATGTTGGCCGAGCCTCGCGGACCGCGTGACCCGGCGGAGGTGTGGCGACGCATCAAGGAACTTCGTCATCTGAAGGGTAAGGACTTGGCGATTGCCCAGGCGGTGGCAGGCTGGCGTGAAGAGCGGGCCGAGGAGCTCGATCTCACGCCGCGCTTCGTCCTGTCCGATCTCGGCGTGGTGGGTATCGCGGTCTCGAAACCCCAGACACTCGACGATCTCAAGTCGATCCGTGGGGTCGAGGGACGATCACTTCGCTCCGGCGTGGCCGATGACCTCATCGCAGCCGTCGCTGAAGCGGTCCGCAACCCACCGCGGATCAGTTCCAAGGCTGCGGTTGCGGATGTGCCCAACGAGATGCGTCCTGCCATGCCGCTGGTGTCGGCGTGGGTGTCGCAGCTGGCCCGTGACGAGGCCATCGACGCGGCGCTGCTGGCGACCCGATCGGACATCGAATCGCTTCTCCGTGGTGACCCCGACGCGCGTCTTGCCCACGGCTGGCGTGGGGAACTGGTCGGCACGCCAGTGCGCCGCTTGTTGGCCGGAAAGGCCTCGATCGCGTTTGAGCCGAGTGGGCGGCTGGTTCTCGAGGATCGAACGCCTACGGCTCGTGCCTGACGCCGAGTCACCACTTTGAGTGACCATGAAATCACTTGATGCGTCATGTCAGGTGCCACGAAATGGTGAATCCATCGAAGGACCGGTAGCATGACTTTTTCACTCTTGCGTCTGGAATCTGGAGCTGAACCGTGAAGAAGGGTCGCCATCGCCGTTTCGAAGAGGCGCGTGCATTGAAGCGCGGTCCTGACGTCGATATCGAATCCGTATTTGAGCCCGAGGATGACGACGACACGGTCGTCTCCGGCCGCTCCGGTTGGTATGACGACGACGACGTCGCCAAAGAGGAGTAGTCCTCAGTGGGCCCAGCGGGTCCCGTCGAGTGCGAGGTCCGCGGCCACCTCGGCCTCGCTCTCGCTCGTCACCAGGCAATAGACACGTTCGCCTGACCGGGCTTCGAGCGATGCAATGGCTTGGCGGCGAGCCATCGGGGTGGGATCAGGCGCACCATCGACCAGCACGTTACCCAGCAGAATGCCGTGGTTGCCGGCCTGTGTGCTTCGTAGGTGGTTTCGATACCGGATGATGCCCGCCACGAGCTCGCCGCCGTTGACGGTGAACTGGGGAACGGCCAGCCCGCGTCGCTGAATGGCCATCATGACCAGCGCCAACGCGCGTTGTTGGCCGCGGGTGACAGGATCGGTACAGGCCAGGAGCTCGTCGGGATGGATGGGCTCGTGGCGCCTCGACCACATGTCGAGCGCTGGTTGGAAGTGCGCACCGTGGCGCCCCTGGCGGGCCGAGGTCACATCGCGTGGGGATGGCCGTTTGCTCCTCAGCGGCCTCAGATGGTTGTTTTGGAGGAGCCCTCGGGCGACATCGCCGCGTGCCCGGATCGTCTCCCGTTGATCGCTGCGAAGCGTTTCTTGGGCAGCATCCGAATCGAGTCGGGTCGAGGCCCGCACGATCATCTGGAGGGCGGCCGCAAGGATCCGGTTCTCGGGGGTCGAGAAGTCCCGCTCGGGTGATCCACAGACGAAGACATCATCGGCACCACCTCCGTTGGCTCGGGCGGTGAGCGTCTCGGACCAGATGACCGGTCCGGTGATAGCGCCGACCACTCGTTCGGTAGCGATGGTGGTCGACGACGTGAGATGTCGGAGGAGATCGGGCGTGGCCTCAATGAGATCAGCGGCCTCCGAGGACAACGCAACATGCAGGACAATGAGGTCGGCCACATGAGCGGGCGGCACGCCGCACAACGCCGGGATCACATGCACCAGGTTGAATGGACGGCTGAGCCGATTCCAGACCAGGTGGAGCGGCGAGGTGAACGCCGGTTGAGCGGTGATGGTTGCGCGGTTGGCGGGCCAGACGCGTTCGGTCTCCGTCGCGACGAAGCGGGCGGTGTCGGGAGCTTCGGTCTCTGACACGTCAGCTCAGGAGCTCGACGCCCAACACGTTGGACAGATTCCGATGGACTTCAGCACGCTCAGGATCATCGAGCCGCTCGGACACCATCCGATAGAGCTCCAGGGCCTGGGTTTCGTCGACACCCTCGAACTGCGGGAGGAAGTAGGCGTAGAAGGCCTCGTACAACACCCGCGAACGCGAGATCCCGTCGCGCATACGTCGCTCGGCGTAGCGGGCGGCGTCGATGTAGATCGCCGGTCCGAGGTCGCAGAAGCGGCGCAGGGGGAGGAGCTGCCGAATCATCTCGCCAGGCCCTTCGAGGAGCTGTTCGTAGATCGCAATGCTCGGTGTGCCTACCTCAATGAATGCGAACCGTCGCATGAGCGCATAGGACATGTCGAACAACAGGTTCTTGTCGAAGGCGTTCATGGTGGCGATGATCCGCCACGAGGCGGGCACCTTGATGGGTTCGGTTCCCTCCGGTGCCTCTTCGCCGAACGGCACGATGCTCAACCGCTTGGACTTGCCGAGCGCCTTGTAGGGCAGCACGACCGCCGAACCTGACAACACCGTGAAGAGCTGACCGAAGGCACGGTCGAAATTGGATCGGTTCATCTCGTCGATGACGAGCCACTTTCCCGCTTCGATCGCCTCGATGAACATTCCGGGTCGGAAGATGAGGCCCTCGGGCGTTGGCTGCAGCCCGCCGATCGTCTCATACGTCGTCCATTCGCTGGTCGCGGTGGTCGGGAGGTAGCCGGTGCACATCATGGCCGAACGGGCCAGGTCGGCGGCCAGGTAGGCGAGGGTGGTCTTCCCCGTGCCGGGTGGCCCGGTGAGGATGATGTGCTTGCCCGAGTCGATGGCGGCGACGATCTGCTCCACCACGTGCTCGGGCAACAGAAGTCCGCTGGCTTTCGCGCTCTCGGACAGGGCTTGGCTGGTGAAAGTGGTCACGACCTCCCCGTCGGCTGATGACCGGGGAGACTTGAGGGTTCAGGTGGGACTTGTGCGCCTGGCGGGGTGCGTCAGGATGGTTTCGGAGCTCTGGCTGGCGACATTTTCGACGAACCACGCGTAGCGACCGGGGCCGATGAGCTCGATGATCTCGTCGCGGAGCTCCTCGTAGACGGCCTTCTCTCCGATGAATGCCTCGTGGGTCTCGGTACACCACCAGTGAAAATCGTTGCCGCCGTCACCCCAATCCTTGCGCTGCCATTCACGGAGGACGTAGGTGGACCGTTCGTTCTCATCCGTCCTGGTCTCGAGCCGGAGCGGAAGCTGCCAACAGACGTCGGGCTTCCAATCAAGCGGGCGTTCCCCTGCGGCGAGGGCGGCGCCGTGGAGGGCGCACCCCTGCCCTGCTGGGAACCCCGGACGATTGTGAAAAATGCACACGCCTTCATAGGTGTGGGTGGCGTATCCGCCCCCGTCGACCTCACCGATCGGTCCACCCATCTCGGCGGCGATCCCATGGTTCTGCCAGTTCTCCGGGGTGAGCCGTTTGATGGCTGCCTTGACCCGTTTGCGATCGGGGCCGTCGGAGAAATGGGCGCCGTGGGTGCAGCAGCCGTGCTGCAACTCGGTGGCGTCATGGTCGAGGACGCCCTTGCATCCTCGGCCGTAGATGCACGTCCAGTTCGACATCAGAAAGCTGCTGTCGAACAGCCAGGTTTCGTCGTCCTCGTCGGTATAGGAGTGCCATTGGCGCATGGGCTCGTTCATCGGACCGCCACTGTACCCACGTCGGGGAGACGCACTGCACAACCTCTACGATGCGGGCGATGTCGAGCGCAGCCACCAACGATCGGATCGCCTCGGCCCGCAGCGAGCTTGTGGCGTTGCTTGGCGCCGAGGCGGTCGGCGGCGCCCTCGACGAGCGTCTTCACGCCCGTGATGCATCGACCTGTGAGGGGAGAGCGGCGTCGTTGGTGTGTCATCCGATCCGCACCTCCGATGTCGTTGGCATCATGAGGTGCGCCGAGCGTCACAGCTTGGCGATCGTGACCCGCGGTGCCGGGACGGGTCTCGCCGGCGGCGCCGTGCCGGTCAGCGAGTCGATCGTCGTGGTGACCACTCGAATGGATCGCATCCTGTCGATCGACCCGTCGGATCGACTGGCGTGGGTTCAGCCGGGCGTCCTCAACCTGGATCTGAATCGTGCGTTGGAGCCGCTGGGTCTGCATTTCGCACCCGATCCCTCGTCGCAACAGGCGTGCACGATCGGCGGGAACGTCGCCAACAATTCCGGCGGACCGCACTGCCTGTCCGAGGGGGTCACGACGGCGCATGTTGCGGCGATCGAGGTGGTACTCACCGATGGCGAGGTGGTGATGCTCGGCGGCGAGGACGCCGAACCCGATGGGCTTGACCTCCGGGGTGCGTTCGTCGGGTCCGAGGGCACCATGGGGATCGCCACCCGCATCGCCGTGCGCCTCACGCCCAATCCCTCCGCGGTATCGACACTCCTGGGCATCTTCGACGATCTGGATTCGGCGTCGGATGCGGTCTCCGCCATCATCGCCGACGGGATCATCCCAGCGGCGCTCGAGATGATCGACGGTCCCCTGGCGGCAGTTCTCGAGGACTACGTCGAAGCCGGTCTCCCGCGTGATGCGGCGGCGGTGCTGCTGGTCGAACTCGACGGTGGTGCCGTGGCTGTCCACGCCGAATCGGTCCGCACCGTCGCAACGTTGATGGCTGGTGGCGCGCGCGAGGTCAGGGTGGCATCCGACGACACCCAACGCCAACTGTGGTGGAAGGCCCGGAAATCGGCGTTCGGCGCGATCGCCCGCCTCCAGCCCGACTACTACCTTCACGACACCGTGGTGCCGAGGGCCATGCTGACCAGCGTGCTCCGGGACATTCGTCAACGGGTCGAAGCGCTCGGGTTGGAGGTCTACAACGTCTTCCATGCGGGCGACGGGAACCTCCATCCGCTGGTGGTCTTCGATGCTCGGACTCCCGGCGTGATGCCACGGGTCCACGAGGCCGGCGAGGCGATTGTGGCGATCTCGTTGGCGGCCGGGGGAGTGCTCTCGGGCGAACACGGAATCGGGCTGGAGAAACGTGATCACATGGCCGACATGTTCGCCGCCGAAGATCTGGTGGCACAGGATCGCCTGCGCGCGACATTCGATCCGGATCGGCGAGCCAATCCCGACAAGGTGATCCCGATCGGTGCCGGGTGCGGAGATCACCGCGAGCTCCGTGGTCTTCCCGACGGGCTGTGGGTATGACCGCCAACTCATCGTCGGCGTCGGCGTCGGCGTCGTCGTCGGCATTGGTCGACGGGCTGACGGAACCGGGGCCGGTCACCGTCGTCGGGGGCGCCACCCACCGCAGCGTCGGCGGTGTCACCGACCCCGCTGCCCGACCGATCACGGCACCGAACTCGTTGATCGAACCGCAGCCCACGGAGCTGTTGGTCCGGGTCGATGCCGGCGTGACGCTGGGGGCGTTGGATGCACAGCTCGCTGCGTCGGGCCAACGCGTGGTCCTCGATGGCCGATCCATCGCCACCGTGGGTGGGGTCCTCGCCGTGGGGCGATCCGGGATGTGCCGTCTCGGCGACGGCCATGTCCGCGACGCATTGGTGGGCGGAACGATGGTCGGGGCTGACGGCTGTCGGTTCGCGATCGGTGGCTCGACCGTCAAGAACGTGTCGGGTTTCGATCTGTGCCGTCTCATGGTCGGCTCGCTCGGGGTATTGGCCTGCTTCGAGACCGTGCTCCTCCGCACGGTTCCGCGATGCGAGACCTCGCAGTGGATGATGGGGCCCGCGGACCCGTCCGTTGTGATGGCCATCCTCGATCGCCCGGCGTCGGTGCTGTGGGACGGCGTCGATTCGTGGGCACTCATTCGAGGCGGAATCGCCCAGGTGGACGACGACATGAACCGCTTGGCGGAGCTCCACATGATCCCGGTCGCCTCTCCGCCAGATCTGCCACCCCATCGATGGTCGCTCCGACCGTCACAGCTGGCTGACCTCGCCCGGAGCGGCGTGGACCAGGGGAGGTTCATCGCGGAGATGGGTGTCGGTGTTGTGCATCGCGATCGGCCGGCGCCGGCGGCCGTGATAGCGACTGGTGTGGCGACGTTGCATCGGCGGTTGCGTGACAGTTTCGATCCGGAGCGTCGCCTCAATCCCGGCAAGCACCTGGCGGGGGTCGGATAGTGGCTGTCGACCCTGACGATCTGGTGTCCTGCGTGCAATGTGGGCTGTGCCTTCCACACTGCCCCACGTGGCGGGTCACGGGCGATGAGCGGAGGTCGCCCCGCGGTCGGATCGCGGTCATGCGTCTGGTGGCGGACGGCGCAGTTGGCATCGACGATCCCGAAGTG
>JBBRSC010000012.1:0-26241 GCA_038245795.1 Acidimicrobiales bacterium | reverse complement strand
GAACCTCACCCGCACCAAGCTGCACGGTGCTACGTCGAACCCGTGGAACCTCGATCGGACCCCGGGCGGATCCTCGGGCGGGTCCGCGGCAGCTGTGGCGGGCGGACTCTGCACCCTGGCGACCGGTGGCGACGGTGGCGGCTCCATTCGCATTCCTGCCGGGTTCACGGGACTGGTCGGCCTGAAGACCACCTACGGCCGCATTCCGCGGGGACCGCACTTTGCCGTCGGCGCGTTGACCGTGACCGTTGGTGGCGTGACCCGCTCAGTTCGCGACACCGCTCGTTGGCTCGACGTGGCCAGCGGCTCGCATCCCACCGACCCTCATTCGCTGCCCCGCATCGAGGGCTGGGAACGTGGTCTCGGCTCCCACGTCGACGAATTGCGAGGTATGCGGGTCGCGATCATCGACGGCTTCGCCGGTGCGGTGGTCAGCGACGCGACCGCTGCATCAGTCCGACGTGCAGCGGAGTCGTTGGTCGCCGATCTCGGGCTCAGAGTGGTCGACACTGACGTTCCGATCCCGAGCATCGGCACTGCGTGGTCGTTGGCCAACATGGCCGATCTCTACGGCGCGCTCGGCGATGCCTGGCCCGCGTGCGCCGACGACCTCACCCCCGAGATGCATTTCGCCATGGCGTGGGCAACCGAACGCGGGTACGGCATGAGCGACCGCATCAACCTCGAACGGCGACGGACCGCATTGTTCGATGCAATGGCGGAGTTGTTCACCCAGTGCGATCTCGTGATCACCTCATCGAACCCCGACGTCGCGTTCGGCGCCGATGGCCCGTTGCCCTCCAGGTTCGGCACACACCAGGACACGCCGTCGAATAACGGGCGGCTCACTATTCCAGCCAACCTCTATGGCAACCCGGCGATCTCGATACCGGTCGAGCAGGTCGATGGCCTCCCGGTCGGAATGCAGATCTTGGCTCGGCACCACTGCGATGCGCTGCTCCTCGACGCCGCGATGATCGCCGAGCGTGAACGGCCGTGGCCGTTGACCGCACCCCATCTGGTCGGGCCTCGCTGACCGGTCCCGGATGGCGGTCCCGCACTTGGGGTTGAGTTCGTTTCCGCCCCCAACCCCAAGCTTTTGGGGCGAATCCCCACGGTGAACCGCAGGAACATCATCAAGATGCATGATGAGCGGGTTCGCACGCCAGCGCCGATGTCGATTTCCGTCGAATTCCTTGCGTACACATGAAAGTTCCGTTGCAGGGAATACGAAACTGGACGAATGGCTCAGTTCCGAAGCATTCCCAGCGCCATGTGGGCGACGTCGGCGGGCGATGTGCGTCGCCGGGTGGAGCCGAGCATGAGCGCAACGTCGACCACGGCAGCTGCATCAGCGTGTCGACGCTCAGCAGCCACGTCCGGTGACGTCGCGCACAACACCTTGATGATCGGCCGAGAAATCTGCACCTGATCGAGGATGTCACCGTTCGCTCCACCGGCGACTTCGATCAGTTGGGCGGCGGCGCGTTCGGCCAACAGGGCTTGTGCAAGATATGGCTGATCACGGGCGCGACGAGCGAGATCGACGACGGTGTCGGCCAATGCCCGATCGGGAGCTTCCTCGAGATGGCGATCCGCCGCGTCCATCAGGCCCGGAATCCACGCACTCACGCTGAGTGCTGCGGCTCGACGTGCGGAGCCGAACAGCGCCTGTGCCTCCATGACATCGATGTCGAGAACCTCAGCAATCGATGTCAGTGGAACGCTCCCACCACCATCGAACAACGCTCCGATCTTCGACCAGTGGACATCGTCGACCGAGATCTCGGGGGGAGGTCGATCATCGCTGTTCCCGTCCGCCATCAACGACATCTCGATATCGGCCAATCGAACCGGGTGGTCGCGCGGCGAGGTCGCGACGACCACGATCGCAAGCACAACATCGGAGAACGCTCGCTCAGAAATGTCCTCGGCGCCCGACCGTTGCATCATGATCAGCCCGAACTCGAGCGCTGCCAGGACATCAGTCAGGAGGCGCTCATCAAACGGCTCCACCCACGATCGTTGCCACGAGTCGATGAACCCCTGATACAGCGGGCCCATCGCCGCACGGTGGGCACCCCACACCCGGTCGCGAAACAGCTCAGTTCCTGGGGTTCCATCAGCCCGGATCGTTGACGGAGCTGCATGGCTCAGCGCCGAGATGAGCCCATGCGGCAGCCGCTCCGGTCCATGCGCCGACTGCCACGAATACTCGGCGCCGGCGCGGATGATCCCCGGTACGTCGTTGGGATGCAGCTCCGCGACCGCCGAGAGGATGTCGTCGTAGAACGTGCCGCCGTACTCATCCGCGATACGCCCCGCCAGGGCATCGAGGAAGCCCCGGCGCGACGGGAAGTGATGGAAGAACGAGCCGGTCGTGCGTCCCGCAGCAGCGGCAACCCGGGCCGGAGTCAGGGCCGCGAGGATCTCGTTGTCCGTGAATGATTCGACCAGACCCAGAGCGGCGTCGAGGAGATCCAATCGAGTCTGATCCCCCCGTTTGTTCCGTCGAGCGGGAGAGTCGCTCATGACCGCTGGTCCGACGAGGTCTCGACACGAGCCCCACGATCTGCCTGAAGCGTGCGTTTGGGGACAGCACTGATCACTGGTTCCACCTCGAACCTGGTTATGCCCCGCCCGCATGATAGCTGGTCGCTTCCCGCCCCAGATCGCCTCCGAAACCGCCCGTCCACCAAGCTCCGTGCACCACCCGCGGCCGGCGTGGTGTAAAACGCAGCATCTGGACGATGCCGTTGTCGTCCGGAGTGGTCGAAGGGGATCCGATATGAAGTCGCGTGCAGCAGTGCTCTGGGAGGTCGGCCAGGAGTGGTCCGTTGAGGACATCACCATCGACGACCCCGGTCCCGGAGAAGTCTTGGTCAAAACCAAGGCCGCCGGGATGTGCCACTCCGACGAACACGTCGTCACCGGGGACATGCCGATGCCCCACTACCCCTGCATCGGCGGCCACGAAGGCGCCGGCGAAGTGCTCGCCGTCGGCCCCGGCGTCACCAGCGTTGCCGCCGGCGATCACGTATCAATGTCGTTCATCCCCAGCTGTGGGCGATGCAAGTGGTGCGTGAGCGGCAAGTCCATTCTCTGCGACCTCGGAGCCAAACTCTTCGACGTCGGGATGATGACCGACGGCCGAATCGCCCATCGGACCGGCACAACTGACCTCGCACGAATGTGCCAGCTCGGTACGTTCGCGGAGCACCTCCTCGTCGCCGAGGATGCGGTGGTCAAGGTCGAGCCCGACCTTCCATGGCATGCGGTCGCGCTCGTCTCCTGCGGCGTCTCCACCGGCTACGGATCATCGGTACATCGAGCTGAAGTTGAGCCCGGCGACACGGTGGCCGTGATCGGCATCGGTGGCATCGGCATCAATGCTGTTCAGGGTGCACGGATCGCCGGCGCCAAGCGCATCGTTGCCATTGATCCCGTTGAGTTCAAGCGTGAGAAAGCCATGGAATTCGGTGCAACTCACGCATATGCCTCGATCGAAGAAGCAATGGGCCCCATGGCCGAGCTGACCTGGGGCGAGATGGCGAATAAGACCATCATCACCGTCGGGGTCATGACCGGCGACCTCCTCGACCCGGCGCTCAACCTCACGGCCAAGGGCGGGACTGTGGTGGTCACGGCCGTCGCCAGCATGTTCGAACAGGACGTCACGATGAACATGTTCATGTTCTCGATGATGAACAAGGAGGTGAAGGGCTGCCTCTTCGGTTCCGGCAACCCCCGCTTCGACATCCCGAACCTGTTGTCGATGTACCGCGAGGGCCAGCTCAAGCTCGATGAGCTCGTCACAAAGACGTACACGCTGGACGAGATCAACGTGGGCTACCAGGACATGCGTGACGGCAAGAACATCCGCGGCGTCATCGACTTCGACTGAGCACATGCCCTTCGGGGCGCGAAAACTGACGGATGGGGCCTGCGAGAGAGTGCGGGCCCCATCTTCGCGTCGGGGCTGCGATCTCCGCGGTGGAGGGCCCGACGGTACGATGATGGCCTCGCCCTCCGTTCAGTTGCTGTGACCACTCTCGCTCCACCTCCCACTCGAGTTCAGCCCGCCGCGTCCACCCTCCCGTATCTGGGCGGAGTGGATGGTCTGCGCGCCATTTCGGTGCTGGCGGTCATTGCGTTCCACGGCGGATTGGCGTGGTTTTCGGGCGGCTTCTTCGGCGTCGAGGTGTTCTTCGCGATCAGCGGCTATCTGATCACGTCGCTCCTGATCGGCGAACACCGGTCCACCGGAACGATCTCGCTGGCGCAGTTCTGGCGGCGTCGGGCCCGCCGGCTCCTCCCGGCGCTCTACCTGACCATCACCATGGTCGTGATCTGGGCAGCGCTCTTCGCCGGTGACGCCGTTCCCGGACTCCGCCGCGATGTGCCCGCCGCGTTGTTGTACGTCAGCAATTTCGTACAGATTTTCACCAAGCAGGACTACTTCGCATCGTTCGGCCGGGAGCCGCTCCTCAAACACCTCTGGTCGCTGGCCGTCGAGGAACAGTTCTACGTGTTCTGGCCGATCGTCTTCCTGGTCGTCGGGACCAAGGTCCGCAAGAAGATCTTCCTCACTGCAACCGTGGTCATAGCCCTTGGTTCGGCCGCGTGGATGGCGCTGGCGTCGCAACCGGACATGGCCAGTCATCCGCAGCTTGCCAATAGCCTCTACCTGTCGACGTTCACTCGTCTCAGCGGGCTCCTTTTGGGCTGCGCGCTGGCGATGGTCTGGCGAGCCGACCGCCTGCACGCCCAACCCGCCAGCCACTCCGCCGGTCGCGTCATGGATGTCCTGGGAATCGTCGGGCTCATCATTCTTGCGCTGATGTTCGTCGTTCCAAGTCAGACCGATCTCCTCGTGTACCGCGGGGGATTCCTCATCGTCGACGTTGCCACCCTGATGGTGGTGATGGCGGTGGTCCACCCGAATGCCCGCGTCGGCACAGCGCTGGGGGTGACACCGTTGCGATGGATCGGGCTCCGGAGCTACGGCCTGTATCTCTGGCACTTCCCGATCTTTGCCGTGACGCGACCCGGAGAAGATCTCGATCTCCCCGGCCCCATGGTGGCTGTTGTGCGCATCCTGTTGACGCTTGCGATCACCGAGGCCTGCTACCGCTGGGTCGAGCAACCCGTACGGCATGGTGCGTTGTCGCGCCTCCGGCAACGGCCCATCTTTCGTTCGTCCGCCGGCCGACTCCGACGGGGAACCCAATGGACAGCGCTCGCCATGGCACCACTCGCCGTCGCCGGCATCCTGGTTTTCGACCGGACCGAATCGGTCGAGGTTCGGGTGAAACGCGAGATCACTGAAGCGTCCGCCGAAGCGGACACGGCGCCGTTGTTGACCGTGGCACCCGCCAGCACCCCGCCCGCAGCCAGCGCGTTGGAACCGACCACAACCGCTGTCGGTTCACCCGACCCCGCGGTGACTGTGCCACCCATCACCGCGCCACCGGCGCCGACTGCACCGCCGGGCACCGCGCCGGTCGTCGATCCGCCGCCCACGATTCCCGTTGACCCATCGCTCACACTCACACCGGTCAAGGTGTCGGCGGTCGGTGACTCCGTCATGTTGGGCGCGCGGTCGGTGCTCACCAAGAACATCCCCGGAATTGTCGTGAGCGCCGAGGTGTCCCGTCAGTTCGGCGAGGCGATCAACGTCATCTCCGGCATGCTCGCCTTCAACACACTCGGCCCGGTCCTGCTCGTCCACCTCGGGACCAACGGCGTGATCACCCAGCGCATGCTCGACAAGATCATGGAGTTGGCCGGACCGCTGCGTCAGGTGTATTTCGTGACGACGAAAGTGGAGCGACCCTGGGAGGTCCCCAACAACGCGCTCCTGAACGGCATGCCAGCGAAGTATCAGAACGCACGGATCATCGACTGGTACACCGCTGCGGTCAATGACGCAGAGTTGTTCGTCAGCGACAACACCCACCTGACCGCCAAAGGCATCATCGCATACACACAACTCATCCTGAACGGACTGAACTGAGCCGTGCCCAACGCTCCCATGACCTCGCGTACCGTTGCCGATCTGGCGACCACGGTGGTGGGTCGACGCCGAGAACTTGAACAGGTATTGGCAGCGCTCGGCGCGGATCGTCATCTTCTCCTCGAGGGCCCTCCGGGTACCGGCAAGTCCACGTTGTTGCGGGCGGTCGCGGGAGCGATCGGAACCGGCTTCGAATTCGTCGAAGGCAACGCTGAACTGACGCCAGCCCGACTCGTCGGGTCCTTCGATCCATCGGCGGTCCTCGAGGCCGGATACTCGCCTGAGGTGTTCATCGATGGTCCCCTCGTCACGGCGTTGCGTGACGGCTCGCTGCTGTACATCGAGGAGATCAATCGGGTCCCCGAGGAAACGCTGAACGTCCTCATCTCGGTGATGAGCGAAGGCGAACTCCACGTTCCACGGCTGGGGCGGATCTCGGCGGAGTCAGGCTTCAGACTCGTGGCGGCCATGAACCCCTTCGACGCGGTTGGCACCGCACGAATCTCATCTGCGGTCTACGACCGGTGCTGTCGACTGGCGATGGGGTACCAGGACGCCGGCGATGAGCTGATCGTGGTGGGTAAGGTCGCAGCTCCTGCCATCGGCGATCTGGGAGCCGGGTTCGCCCTCCAAGTGGTGAACATGGTGCGGGCCACCCGCGATCATCCTGACCTGCGAACGGGTTCGTCGGTCCGGGGCGCGATCGACATGTGTCTCCTCACCTACGGGTTGGCGGCGCTCCGTGACACCGATGCGCTCGATGGAGGGGTCACGCTCGACGCCGCCTGGTTGGCATTGTCGGGTCGTGTCCGGGTACGCGACGGCTGTCACCGAACTGCTGAGGCCATCATCGAGGATCTGTGGCGGGAGTATTTCGCTCCTCCCGATGACGCCCCACCCGCCGAGCCAACGGGCGACACCCCAAAAGTCTGAGCCCGCCACCAGGCGGGGACCCAGACGGCGAAGACGTGATTCACGAAGGCGACGATGCCAGGGCCGCAGTCGCCGAGGCGGGCCGACGAACAACCTCCCGCCGCGACCTCTCGCTTCGGGACCGGTTCGATCAGGTCAGTCCCGAGGTTGGTGAGCTCGACGAGGAGGCCTTCGAGGACTTCCTGGACGACGACGCCGACGAGGCGCTGGCGCTGCTCGCCGACCTCACCGGAGCCACCGACGAGCGGCTGCGCGAACTGGCGAGACGCCTCGCCGGCAGGATCATCGTCGATGTCGCGAAGGCTGGCGTTGCGCGGCGGCGGGGAACCGGACGATTGACGAGTCAGCGCGGCGTCCACATCGAAGGCGACATCGACCTCGATGCCAGCCTCGACGCCATCCTGGGGGCCCGGGCCCACCAGCGTCCGCCCCACACCGACGATCTCGTTGTTCGAACGTGGGCCCGTCCCGACACGGCGCTGTGCCTGGCAGTGGACCGCTCCGGATCGATGAACGGCGAGCGGCTCGCAGCCGCCGCTGTCACCGCTGCGGCAGTTGCGCACCGTCACGGCCTCGATTGTTCGGTCATTGCGTTCAGCGACACGGTGGTGGTCGTCAAGTCCCAGGGTGAACATCGCTCAACCGAAGAGATCGTCACCGATCTCCTTCGGCTGCGCGGTCACGGCACGACCGACGTTGGGCTCGCCCTCCGAGCCGCCAGCGAACAGCTCCACAGATCACGAGCCAGTCGGCGGGTCACCATCCTGCTCAGTGACTGCCGACCGACCACGGGCGGATCACCGATCGCCGATGCCGGACGGCTCGAGGAGCTGGCCATCATCGCCCCCGCCGACGACACCGCCGACGCGGAAGCACTCGCCGACGCGGTCGGTGGACGCTGGGTAGGATTGACCGGGCCCGCAGCCGCCCCCGACGCCGTCGCGGTGGTGATGCTCGGCTGAAGCTCCGGCCTCGAATCTGACGGTCCGTCAGAAGTATGGTGATCCCCATCGACGCCGTCGATCGACACCACGTCGATTGCCATGGGGCACGCGGAATGTCGATCACATCGGAGGGCAGTCATGGAACAGGGATTTTGGAAAGTTGCCGAGGCGGATCGGGATCGGGTGGCGCTGGTCATCGCGGGAACGACGGCGACCGACGGTGACGTCAGCTTCACCGCAGGAGCGCTGCTCGACCGGGCGAATCAGTTGGTGCACGGGCTACGCGCGTTGGGCCTGGAACCTGGCGATCAGCTGGCAGTCGTCCAGCCGAACGGTATCGAGATGGTCGAGTTGTATCTGGCCGCCCTCCAGGCCGGTTTCCGCGTCACGCCCATCAACCATCATCTTGTGGGGCCGGAGATCGCCTACATCGTGAACGACAGCGAGTCGAAGATCTTCATCGGCCACGAGCGGTTCGCCGACATCTGCCGGGTTGCCTCCGAGGAGTTCAACATCCCCGCCGATCGACGCTTCGCCGTCGGGACCATCGATGGTTTCAGGGACTGGAACGAGATCACGGAGGGCCAGCCGGTCACGACGCCCGAGGGTCGAATCGCCGGCATGGCCATGCACTACACGTCCGGTACCACCGGCCGACCCAAGGGTGTGAAACGGCAACTCTTCGAGATCGATCCGTCGGACATGGGTGCCCTGATGTCGGGCTTCCAACAGATGTTCGGTGTCACGCCCGGGGGCGACGGCGTGCACATCTGTGGATCACCGATGTACCACACCGCACCGCTGCTCTGGTGTGGATCGGGCTTCCACATGGGCCACACCGTGGTGCTCATGGACAAATGGGACCCGCGGCGAATGATGGAACTCATCGATACCTACCGGGTGACGTGGTCGCACATGGTGCCCACGCAGTTCCATCGCATCCTGCAGGCTGTACCCGCCGACCAGCGGGCCGACTTCGATGTCTCTTCGCTCCGGGCGATGGTTCACGCCGCGGCGCCGTGCCCGCCGGACATCAAGCGGGCGATGATCGAATGGTGGGGCGATTCGATCTGGGAGTACTACGCCGCAACCGAAGGCGGAGGGACGATCATCACGGCCAAGGAGTGGCTCGCCAAGCCGGGTTCCGTCGGCGTCCCCTGGGCGGGCAGCGAGGTGAAAATTCTCGACGACGATCACGTCGAACTGCCCGTCGGCACCGAAGGGACGGTCTACATGTCGTTGGCGCTCGCCGATTTCGAATACAAGGGCGATGCTGCGAAGACCAAGGACAACCGGTGGAACGGATATTTCACCGTTGGCGACTGGGGTCTGCTCGACGAGGACGGCTACTTGTTTCTCAAGGACCGCAAGTCCGACATGATCATCTCTGGTGGAGTCAACATCTATCCCGCCGAGATCGAAGCCGCCATGATGAGCGCACCGGGTGTCGACGACGTCGCCGTGTTCGGTATCCCCCACGCTGACTGGGGCGAGGAGATCAAGTCGGTGGTCCAGTTGGTACCGGGGACTCCTGACAACGATGAGACCCGCGCGGCGATCATGGGGTACCTCGAGGCCAACCTCGCCAAGTTCAAGCACCCGAAGAGCATCGATGTGACCGACCAGCTTCCTCGTGATCCGTCCGGCAAGCTCTTCAAGCGCAAGCTCCGTGATCCATATTGGACCGACCGCCAGATCTGATCAGACGGCCGTTGGGCGTTTCGGAGCGGGAGTCGTCTCAGGTGCGGAGTTGTGGGGCGGCGGCGATGGCGTCGAGCGACTCCGGATTGGCGAGCGCGGTGGTGTTGCGCACGGGGCGACCATTGACAATGTCACTGACCGCGAGTTCCGCCAGCTTCCCTGAACGCGTACGGGGGAGATCCTTCACCGCGATCACTCGCGCTGGCACATGGCGGGGTGTGCATCCCGACCGGATACGCGCCCGAATCTCAGCGATCATCTCATCGGTCAGCGATGATCCCTCCGCCAGCCGGACGAGCAACACGATGCGCACGTCGCCCTCGAACTCCTGACCGAACACCAAGCTCTCGATGATCGACGGGATTTGTTCGACCTGCCGATAGATCTCGGCGGTACCGATACGTACGCCTCCGGGATTGAGCGTGGTGTCGCTCCGACCATGGATGATGATGCCACCTGATGGCGTCCACGAGGCGAAGTCGCCCTGCGCCCACACCCCGTCGAACCGCTCAAAGTAGGCAGCGTCGTAGCGGGACCCGTCGTCGCCGAAGAACCGGAGCGGCATGGACGGAAACGGCTGGGTACAGACGAGCTCGCCCCGCTGACCTGCCGTCGCGCCCGTCGCCGTGTCCGTCCAGACATCGACTGCCATCCCCAACGCCGGCCCTTGGATCTCCCCGGCGAACACGGGCTTGGTCGGATCACCACCGACGAAGCAACCGCACAGATCGGTGCCCCCCGAAATCGATGCGAGATGAACGTCGTGCGCGACCGCGTCGTAGACCCAGCGGAACGCCTCTGCTGACAACGGTGACCCCGTTGACGCCATCGTTCGCAGCGTCGAGAGGTCATGATGATCGACAGGTCGGTAACCACTCTTGGCGACCGAATCGATGAACTTGGCTGACACGCCGAGGAACGTCAGGCGCTCGTCATCGGCCAGTGCAAACAGGGTCCCCGGTCCTGGGTGAAACGGCGAACCGTCGTAGAGCACGGCCGTCGCACCCGACGCCGGGACCGACGCCAGCCAGTTCCACATCATCCATCCACACGTCGTGTAGTACATCACCCGATCACCAGGGCGAATGTCGTTATGGAACTGATGCTCCTTGAGGTGCTGCAACAACACCCCGCCCGCTCGATGGACGATGCACTTGGGGGCGCCGGTGGTGCCGGAGCTGTACAAAATCGTCCAGGGATGGTCGAAGGGAAGCTGCTCAAAGACCAGCTCAACGTTGTCGTGGGGGGCAATCCAGTCATCCCATGTCGCCACCCGATCGATGGAGCTCACTCGCTCAATCCAGTCCGGCGAGGCCGTGTTCGCGCACACAACGATTCGTTGGAGGGTCGGCAGGCCTGCGGCGATCTCGCGTAGGCGATCCACGCAGTCGATGATCTTGCCTCCATAGCAGTACGACGCAGACGCCACGAGCACCACGGGTTCGATCTGACCGAACCGGTCCAACACCCCGTCGGCTCCGAAATCGGGTGATGTCGACGAGAAGACGGCGCCGATCGACGTCGCCGCCAACATCACGACGACCGTCTCGGCGATGTTGGGCATCCACGCCGCCACCCGATCACCAACTCCGACCCCATCGGCCCGAAGTGCCGCGGCCGCAGATGCCACCGCTGATCGAACGGCCTGACGGGTCCAGATGTCCCGTCGGCCGAGTTCGTCCCGGCTGATCAACATCTCGGCATCGATTGACGCGCCACGCCCCGACAAGATGACCTCAGCGGCGTTCAATCGAGCGTCGGGAAAGAACCGGGAATCTCTGAGCCGGTCGCCCGCCACCATCGCGAGTCCGCTCGGGACCTCGCCGAGTCCGACCTCGGCCCAGCACTCATTCCAGAACCACTCAGGAGCCGTGATGCTGGCCTCGTACAGCTCGGTCGTGTCCGCCAGGCCCAGCCGCCGGCGAAACCGATCGACCTGCGTTGCCTCAACCTGTCCGGCGGTCGGAGTCCAGAGCGGATGCTCGTCCGCCGTTGGGGCTGGCACCGCTGAGGTTCCGTTGGAACCGGTACCGGTCACTTGATGACGCCGCGGTGGACTCCATCGAGGAACTGTTGGCAGTACTCGATGGTCCGAACGGTGCGCGGCGAGGGAAAAATGTCGAAGGCATGCTGCGCGCCGTAGAGCTCGACATAGATCGAGGCGTTCGTGGACACGTCGGCCATCTTGGCGGCAAAGGCGCGCGCCGATTCGACGGCCACCAACGCGTCGCGACTGCCGTGAATGATCATCATCGGCGGGGCGTCAGCGTGCACCTGGTGGATGGGCGAGTACGACTCGAACGGCGCAGGATCGGCGCTGTATTTCGCCCCGAAGACCACCGGTTCGATCAGGAGTTTCACGAATCCCTCGATCATGTGATGGTCGAGATCAACCATGTCGTAGACGCCATAGAACGGCAGGGCTGCCGCAATCGACGTGTCGGCGTCCTCGAAGCCCGGCTGGAACTGTGGGTCGTTCTCGGTGAGCGCTGCCAACGCGCAGAGGTGCCCGCCCGCCGAGCCACCCGTCACGCAGATGGCATTGGGATCGATCCCGAACTCATCGGCGTGCTCACGGATCCACGAGATCGCTCGTTTCACGTCGATGAGATGCTGAGGTGCTCTGGCCCGCGGCGACAGCGAATAGTTCACGTTGAACCCCACCCAGCCGTTCGCTGCCATGTGGTTCAGCAGCGGAATCCCCTGCTCGCGTTTGTCGCCCAACAGCCACGCGCCGCCGTGGATCTGGATCAGCGCCGGGCGCCGCTCCCGGCCATCCCAGTCGCCGAGTGGCCGGTAGACGTCCAAGCGGAGCGGACGTCCGGGACCGGGAGGCGAAAAGACGATGTTGCGAGTTCTGGTCCGACGATGACGCCCGCCGTAGAGCATCGGGAACCACTCGCCCCATCTCACAGAGTTGGGTCGCGCAGCCAACTCCGATCCGCTGAGGTACGGGGCGAGCGCTGCCGCGAACTGATCATCGGCTTGACGACCCTCGGAGATGAACGACATCAGTCCACCCGCAATTGCGACATCGAGCGCGGAGTCGAGTGCACCCTCGATGCCAGAGCGACCGCGTCGGATCGAACCTGTCACTCGAATGGCGTGCAGCACCAAGAAGGGGAACGCGCCTTCGGTGGTGAACCATGCCCAGAAGAACGACGGCACCTGCAACACCCGATTGAACCGGCGCGGGGCGCGAGCGTTCAGTACGCCAATGGTGCCCCAGATCGCTCGTCGAGTGTGCGGATCCAGATGCTTCCACTGGGCACGGGCCGTTCGGTACGCGTTCACACGTACTCACTCCGGAGACCCTGCGCGGCCTGCTCCATTGCCGCGATCTTGGCGAAGGCATGATCTCGGGGCAGGAACCACATGCCGCAGTCGGGGCCGAGTCGCAGACGGTCGGGGCCGATGACCTCAATGGCGTCACGCGCCCGGGACGCAATGTATTCCGGCGTCTCGACGGGAGCCTCGGTATCCAGGTCCAACACCCCGAGAATGACGGCCTTGTCGCCGCAATGCTCGAGCAGTTCGGGGCCATGTCGTGGCTGTTCGTACTCCAGCGAAATCTCGTGGACGCAACTGGCGGCCAGCGCCTCGATGGCTTCCGCGTACACGGGGGTGGCCCGCTTCTCCGCAATGTTCTTCGAATAGCCATAACAGACGTGCACCGACGTCCGAGTGGTCACCCCGGCGAGCGCTCGGTCGATGGCTTCGGTGGCGTAGTCCTTGCACTGCGAGTAGCGGAAGTGGACCTCTGGCTCGTCGATCTGGATCAGATCAACTCCCAACGTCTCGAGATGGCGGATCTCCGCGTTGATGACGTCTGCGAGGGCCAACGTCAGCGACCGCATGTCGCCGTAGAACTCATCGACCAACCGCAACGCCAAGCTCACCGGCCCGATGACCGTGACCTTTGACAGGCCAGCCGCATACGTCTTCAGGAACTTCGCGTCGTAGTCGAGAATCGGGCTGGTCCACGTCAGCGGTCCGACAACTCGCGGCTGTTCGAACTTCGGTGGAGGTGGTGGTTCATCGCCCTCGGTCGGAGCAGGCGCCGCGGCGCGAGCTTTCATGGTGAGGAACTCTCCGACATCGTTCGAGAAGTTGGTGACAGCACCCTGCTCCTCGGAATCGATGCCGCCGAATTGGTAGAAGTGGCCGGAGAACGTCTGGCGGCGGCATTCGCCGTCAGTGGCGTAGGTCAGACCAGCGCGGTTCTGGTCGAAGATCGCCAGACGAACGGCGTCGTCGAGTGCCTCGGCCCGGAACTCGGGCGGGATGCGCCACCACGTTCCCTCTTTGCCGTACACCCGGTCGTGGTCAGCGAGCCATTGCGGTTTGCACCAACTCCCGACGAGCTGCGTGGCGAAAGTGATCGGGGCACCAGTCATGAGCACGCATGGTAGGTGGCCGGACCACCTCGGATCCCAAATGATGGATCAGGTCCATCCACGCGGCACGGGTTCGCGGTTTCGACAAGAATGAGGGGCGGAACTGACAGGGATGGACAGGATGCAACGACTCACGGGGATGGATGCGTCCTTCCTGTATCTGGAGACGCCGACCAGCCACATGCATGTGGCGATGACCGGCATCTACGACACCTCGACGATGTCCAACGGCTACAGCTTCGAGGCCATCAGAGAACACATCAGGAGCCGTCTCCATCTGGTGGCACCCTTCACTCGTCGGCTGGTGGCGGTTCCGTTTCAACTCCACCACCCCGTCTGGATCAACGACCCGAACTTCGACCTCGACTATCACGTCCGTCGGATCGCCGTGCCGGCCCCCGGCGGCCGACGCGAGCTCGGCGAAATCGCGGGTCAGATCGCCTCGATCCCCCTCGACCGGTCGCGACCGCTGTGGGAGGCATGGGTCATCGAGGGGTTGAAACACGATCGCATCGGGTTCATCGCCAAGGTCCACCATGCCGCCATCGACGGTGCCTCCGGTGCCGAGATCATGACCTCGCTCTATGACCTGGAACCATCACCGCCTCCCACCGAGCCGGTCGATGTCGACGCTGAACATGTCCCGTCCGACGCCGAACTGGTGAGCTACGCCGTTGCTTCCCGCATTCGCCGAGCAACGCAACTGGTTCCTTTGGCCACTCGCACGATCCAGGGCATGAACAACGTCATCCGCAATCGCAACGATCCCGAAGGACGGGTGGGGGCAGTGCCGCTGACGGCACCGAGGACTCCGTGGAACGCAGCCATCACATCGCATCGCCGCGTGGCCTTTGCCCGCATCGGGCTCGAGGACGCCAAGCTGATCAAGGACGCCTACGGCGTGAAGATGAACGATGTCGTACTCGCTGTCGTCGCGGGTGCGTTACGCCACTATCTGGATGATCACGATGCGACCCCGGCCGAACCCTTGATGGCCGTGGTTCCCGTGTCAGTGCGCACCGACGATGAGTCGGGAACGGCCGGCAACAAGGTGTCGGCCATGTTCACATCACTCGCCACTGACATCGACGATCCAATCGAGCGACTCCAGGCCATCGCCGAAGCCACCATTGGGGCCAAGGCGGAACATAACGCCGTCGGCGCTCGTCTGCTGACCGATTGGGGCGAGTTCGCCGCGCCGCGCACGTTCGCGCTGGCCTCGAGGCTCTACTCGTCGATGAAGCTCGCCGATCTCCATCGACCCATCCACAACCTCGTCATCTCGAACGTTCCGGGCCCGCCGTTCCCGCTGTACCTGGCTGGCGCAGAAATGGTTGCGGCCTATCCGATGGGCCCGATCCACGAGGGTGCCGGCCTCAACGCCACCGTGCTGAGCTACCGGGATTCGATCGACTTCGGGTTCATGGCATGCCGCGAACTCATGCCGGATCTGTGGGATCTCGCCAAGGCGATCCCGACAGCCTTCGACGAGTTGCTCACCCCGGCTCGAGCGTCAGCGTCGGTCCCCAAGGCAATTGTCGTCAAGAAGGCGGCGGCGAGAACCCGAGCTGCGAAGAAGGCTCCCGCCAAAACAGGAACGCGTTCTACCGCCGCCATCTAGATTGGGGCGATGGCCTACAACATCGGTGACTTGTTCGAATACACGGTCGACGCCGTGCCCGATCGGACCGCGTTGATCGACGGTCCGCTCCATCTGAGTTTCGCTGAGCTGGACGCGCGATCGAACCGCGTCGCCAACGCGCTCATCGACGCTGGCGTCGCCCCTGGGGAACACGTCGGGATCTACGCACAGAATTCCCACGAGTGGATCGAGGTGATGCTCGGCACCTTCAAAGCCAGGGCCATCCCGATCAACATCAACTTCCGTTACGTCGCTGACGAGTTGTCCTATCTGTTGGGCAACGCCGATTGCGTCGTCTGCGTTGCAGATCGTGGCTACCTCCCGCTGTTGGACGCAGTGGCTGATCACACCCCGACACTTCGTCAGATCTGGTGGATCGACGATGGCAGCGATGCCTCGTCCTCGGTGGGAGGGCTGCCGGTCGCGTCCCTCGACGATGTGACCGTGAACGCGTCGTCGGAACGACCGGTCCTCGAGCGCTCGCCTGACGATCTCTACGTGCTCTATACCGGTGGCACGACGGGTCTCCCCAAGGGCGTGATGTGGCGTCAGGAGGATGTCTTCATGGCCCTCGGCCAAGGCATCGATGCCGTTACGGGGATTCGGGTCGCTGACGATCATGGCTTGGCTACCAAGGCTGCCTCGTTCGAGACCCCGATGATCTTTCTGGTGATTCCACCACTCATGCACGGAGCCGCCCAGTGGGGAACGATGGGTCAGATGTTCCAGGGCCACACGATTGCGCTGCTCCCCAGGTTCAGCGCCGCCGGGGTCTGGGAGATCGTCGAATCAGTTGGCGTGAATTCGATGCTCATCACCGGTGACGCCATGGGGCGTCCGATGATCGAGCATCTGGCGGAGGACCCGTCCCGTTACGACACCTCAACGGTGATCTCGGTGTCGTCGTCGGCCGCGATCTTCTCGCCAACCGTGAAGGATCAGTTCATCGACGTGTTCCCGAACCTGCTCATCACCGACTCCATCGGATCGTCGGAGTCCGGATTCAACGGTCTCCGCATGGTGGGCAAGGGCGATACCCAGATGCGCGGCGGCGGGCCGACCGTGACTCCGGGACCGGATGTGGTGCTGTTGGACGAGGACCTCCAGATCATCCCGCCGGGCAACGACACCGTCGGGAAGATGGGCCGCGGTGGCAACATTCCGCTCGGCTACTACAAGGACCCGGAAAAGACTGCTGCCACCTTTGTCACAGCGGCAGATGGTCGGCGCTACGCCGTGTCCGGCGACTTCGCGCGCTGGGAGAACGATGGCACCATCACCCTGCTCGGTCGGGGCTCGACGACGATCAATTCGGGAGGCGAAAAGATCCATCCCGAGGAGGTCGAGCAGGCCCTCAAGGATCATCCAGCGGTCTTCGATTGCATCGTCGTGGGCGTGCCCGACGAACGCTGGGGACAGACCGTGGCGGCCGTCGTTCAGTTCCGTGAGGGGGTCTCGGCGGAACTCGAGTCGCTGGCCGAGCATGCCCGATCGTTTGTCGCCGGTTACAAGGTGCCACGTGAACTCCATGTGGTCGACGAGATCCGGCGATCGCCGAGCGGCAAGCCCGACTACCCCTGGGCCAGCGCCCTCGCCAAGGGCGACCGGTGAATCTTGATGCCGGCGTGGCGCTCGGCGGCTTGTCTCCATCCAGCGACGGCACCTACGACATCGGCGGCACCCCAATCGCCCTTCCCGTCGGGGTCCGTTCAGCGCGCATGGCGAACGCCACGTATCTGGTCGACGCCGATGCAGCGCAGTCGGTCATCGCCGCCACGGGGCTGACCGTCGACCGCAAGCGTCGGAATCGGGCCGTCGTGTCGCTGGCGCTCGTGACGTACCTCGATGGCGATCTCCAGTCGTATGACGAGATCGGCCTGGCTGTTGTCATCGCCGCCCCCGAGGGGTCGCCGCAGCTGCGACGCGGCGGGGTCTCCACCTACATCCATCGGCTGCCCGTCTCCGAGCCGTTCACCTGCATGGCGGGTCGGGGTATCTGGGGCTTCCCCAAATGGGTGGCACCGATGGCGGTCGACATCGGCGAACAGCGTGCGACGGCCTGGCTCGACAACGGGTCCGGTGAACGCGTCATCGACATCAGCATTCGTCGCGGCCCGCTCCGGGTGCCGGGCCGGCCGATGACCATGGCGTGTTACAGCAACGACGAGTCGGGGGCGATCCTCCGCACCGAATGGTCCACCAGGAATCGGGGGGTGCGACTCCGCTTCGGTGGCGGGAGCGCTGACGTCACGATCGGAACGGGACATCCGTTCGCCGATGAACTGCGGTCCATGGGCTTCCCGCGGAAGCCGCTGCTCACCATGTACACCGAACACATGCAGGCCACATTCGGGCCGCCGGTTCGGATCTGAGTCAGCGGATCGCGCCGGCCGCCCGCAGTGCCACCAGGTCCGACTCGGCGACACCCCAGGCGATGAGCGCCTCATCAGTGTTCTCGCCGATCAGCGAGGGTCGGCGCGGGATCGCCGTCGGAGTCCTCGAGAAGCGAGGCGCCGGTGCGGGTTGGCGTGCACCATCGACATCGATGAACGTCCCCCATTCCTCGAGATCGTCGTCGATCATTGCCTCGGACATCGTGAGCACCGGCGAGACGCATGCACCCAGTTCGCTGAAATGGGCCGACCATTCGTCGCGACTGCGAGCCAGAAATGCGTCGGCGAACGATCGACGGATCATCGGCCAGTGGCCAGGATCGTGCTGTTCGGACAGGTCCACGTGATCGCTCAACCCGAGCCCGCTGACGAGCGCCTCGAAGAACGACGGCTCGATGGCGCCAACAGCGACAAACCGGCCGTCCGAGCATTCGTAGCAGTCGTAGAACGGTGCCCCGGTGTCCAGCAGGTTCGTCCCGCGCTCATCACTCCAGAATCCTGTCGCCGTGGCACCGAACAGCGGCGTCATCAACAGCGCGGCGCCGTCGACCATCGCGGCGTCGACGATCTGGCCCCGCCCCGATGTGGCGCGCTCGACGAGCGCCGCGCAGATCCCCATGGCGAGCAGCATCCCGCCGCCGCCAAAATCAGCGACCAGGTTCAGCGGTGCCGTGGGGGCCTGGTCATGACGTCCGATGTGGGCAAGGACGCCCGCCTGGGCCAGGTAGTTGATGTCGTGACCCGGTCGGTCCGACAGCGGACCCGACCGACCCCACCCGGTCATCCGCCCGTAGACGAGTCGATCGTTCTGGCCACAGATCTGCTCGGGGCCCACACCGAGTCGTTCGGCGACACCGGGTCGGAACCCCTCGATGAAAACATCGGCGCGGGCCGCAAGGTCAGTGACGACAGCTGCCCCATCTGCTGACTTGAGATTGATCGTGACGCACGGGCGATTCCGTGAGAGCAGATCCCAGCGCGCCATGTCCGCCCGGGACGCATCGTTGGGGACGATCGGCATCCGATCGGGCCGTTCGATGCGCAGGACATCGGCACCCAGATCCGCCAGAATCATGGCGCAGAACGGTGCGGGACCGAGGGCCCCAAGCTCGACGACCCGGATCCCGGCGAGTGGCCCGGCCGTCACGTTCCGAGTGCCGTGGCTCGCGCCCAGCGATAGTCGGCCTTGCCCACGGGCGACCGGACGACCTCGTCCACAATCACGAGCGAACGCGGCACCTTGTAACCGGCAATCGAGGTCCGACAATGGCCACTGAGTTCCTCGAGGTCGAGCGCTGCGCCGGGTGTCAGCGAGACAATGGCCGCCACCGCCTCCCCGAAGCGCTCGTGGGGAACTCCGACCACCACCGCGTCGTAGACGGACGGGTGGGCCTTGATGACCCCCTCGACCTCCTCGGCGTAGACCTTCTCGCCGCCCGTGTTGATGGACACCGAGCCCCGACCAAGCAGGGTGACGGTCCCGTCAGCATCAACGGTCGCCGCATCCCCCGTCACGACCCAACGCCGGCCGTCGTGTTCGACGAAGGTTGCCGCCGTGCCCTCGGGGTCGTTGTAGTACCCCAACGGAATTCGGCCCGTCAGGGCCACCCGTCCAATGACTCCCGACCCCGGCTCGACTTCGGACAGGTCGTCGGTCAGCACCGTGGTGCCCTCGCCGAGTCTCGTGAACTTGGTAACGCCACCGCTGCTGGCTCCCGGCTCCATCCGCTGGGAACCCTGCGCGCCGGTCTCTGACGATCCGAAGCCGTCGGTGATCATGGTCGTCGGGAGGATCGCGCAGAGCCGATCCTTGAGTGAGACCGTCAGGGGTGCGCCACCCGAACCCAGTGCGAACATCGATGAGGCGTCGTACGGGCCGTAGGCATCCCAGGCATCGATCAGCGGTCGTGCCATGGCATCACCCACGATGATCAGTGTTGACACCTTTTCCCGGGCGATCGGTTCCCACACCGACACCGCATCGAACGATGTCGGGCTCAACACCACCCGAGCCCCACAGAACAGCCACGACAGCGACGTCCATTGCGAAGCGGCGTGCATCAGCGGCGCCAGGGGATACGCGCAGAACTCGAAGTCGATGATCCGGTCGAGCACTTCGGCCGGTTCCGATACCGGACCTGACAGGCGCATGGGATCGCCCCCGCCGATGCAGGCAAAGAACGCATCCTCCTGACGCCAGAGCACGCCCTTCGGAAGCCCTGTGGTTCCGCCGGTATAGAGCAGATAGTGGTCGTCGTTGGAACGGCTGATCTCTGGTCGAACATCATCGGCAGCGGCCAGGGCCGCTTCGTAGTCATCGCCGATCGCCAGCGTCCAGCGAAGCGACGCAACATCGGTGGCGACGGCGTCCAGGCTCACCTGGAATTCTGGATCAACGACCAGGCCCACCAGGTCTGCATTCGTGAACAGGTAGCGGAGCTCGTCGGCGACGTATCGGAAGTTGATATTGACCGGAATCGCCCCCACGACGAAGGCCGCCAACATCGCTTCGAGGTACTCGGTGCCATTGCGGAGATAGATCCCGATATGGTCGCCACGGCCCAGCCCAGCTTCCAGGAAAACGTTGGACAGTCGGGTGACGCGATCATCGAGCTGGCGGTAGGTGAGGCGACGATCTCCGCAGACCAGCGCCTCTCGATCACCCACCCGATCGGCCACGGCTTGGAACACATCGGCGAGGTTGTAGGAACTCAGTTCGGACACGTCGGCAACGTATCAAAGCAACCGGTAGCTGCGGGTCCGCCCCATCTGCAGGGGTTCGATCAGTCGATCCTGCGCTGCACGCTGCTACACGCCGCCGTCACGGCTGGGCCGAAGGTATCGAGTACCGGGCAGGTGTGCCCCTCGGCGTACCGTCGGATCTCGGCAGCGTCGATGGCGAGTGCGAGCCGCACCTGTTCGGTCGGGTTGACCGCTCGATCCTTGGTGGTGACGACGACCGCAGTCGGGACGTCGACCCCGCCGATCCAACGACGTGACGAGAAGGCCGCTATGGCGTTGCCGGCTTCCAGGACCAGCCGCATGTCGTGTCGACGGAACTCCTGCGTGGCCCACCGTTGCATGGAGGTCGGTCGGCGAGGGGAACGGATCGGCATCAGTCGGCGGCCGAGCGCCGGCACTCTGGTGACCAACTGACCGGTTCGGGTCCCACCGGCAGCAGCAGCCATGGCTCCGGCAAACATCATCCGCTGTTGAAACCCTGGGATGAAGGAAGACCCCGTCGCCATCAGCACCAGTCCGTCGACGAGCTGCGGATGACGCTTCCACATCAGCTGAGCAACGGGACCACCCATGCTGTAGCCACAGAAGATCGCCGAGTCGACGCCCATCTGTTCGAGCGTCGCCGCCACATCGTCGGCGCAATCGGTCAGTCGGAACCGACGCCAGGCGGAGATCCCCCGCCCGTGACCGCGGAGATCGGGCGCAACGACGCGGAAGTGCTCCGACAGCGGACCGAAACACTGGTACCAATTCAGTCCACCACTCGCGCACCAGCCATGGAGCAGCACGACCACCGGCGAGTCCGGTTGCGGACCCGCCACGTCACGCACGAACGTGGTCCCGCGGCCCGTCAACTCGATCCGACGCCCAAGGGGGAGATCGAGTCCTGCGACATCCTCAGGAACGAGCGGTGGTCCATCAGATCGGGAGGTACGAGATGCCGTCACGTGTCAGTCACCCAACAGGAGGTTGGTGGCTGCTTCGAGTTTGCGGACCACCTCGGTGACCGGTTCCACGCCGCTGATCCACGAAACGAGCACCGACAACCAGACTTCCTCGAGGATCTCCGCCACCAACGCATCGCGTTCCGTGAGATCGTTGCGGCCAATCGCTCCGAGGATGATGGCGCGCATTGCTTCTCTCACCTCTCGCACGGCCGGAGCAACCGACTCATCGCCGGACGCCAACGCCCGCACCACGGCGAGCGTGAAGTTCGGATCGCGTTGCAGCGCGCTGTTCGCACGCCGGAGCACATCAACCACCCGCTCGGCGGCCTCGGCACCACGGGGTGGCCTCACCGACAGGCGATCCGCCAAGCCACCGATCTGGCGAAGCATGGCCGAGACCAGCAGGTGTTCCTTGGAGGGGAAATAGCGGTACAACGTCCCGAGTGCGACGTCGGCTTCGGCTGCGACCGACCGCATCTGCACGGCATCAAATCCGCCCTCACTCGCAAGACGTGCTGCGACGTCGAGCATTCGTTCGTGTCGAGCCAACTGCGAATCGGTGAACGTCATGATCCTGTGCACCAGTGCGGTACATGCTGTTCACCCATTGCCCCATGCTGGCAGAAAACTGGAACGCGTTCTCGCATCGACGAACACCGCCGAACGCGTCGACCGCGTGAGGCATCCGGATTGAACGACCTACACTCGCCCTCAGCATGAGCCGGGGGGCCAACGTCAGGGAAGGACCAGGCCATGCTCACCCAGTTCCGGCTGCGCGCGCCCGATGGGCGCATCATTGATGTTGCGGTCGAGTTCGAGCGACACACCACCGTCGGCGCGCTCAGCGACGAACTCCGCTGCCACGTCGTGCAGCCCGACGGAGGGAGTCCTCGCCACGCCATCGAACCGGCTCCTGTCCGGCCAACGATTCAGGTCATCCAACGACCACACCGGTTCCTCCACCGTGAGACCTTCGTGGCGGGGGCGGGGATTCGGCGGGGCGACCTCATCGAGCTCGTCGGGTCCGAAGCCGCTCAACCGTCAGCCAGCCCCGATGCACCGTTCACCGTCGCGGTACTCGACGGCCCCGACGCCGGCGCGTCCTTTCCGCTCGTCCCCGGCCTCCACATCATCGGCCGGGGACCCGAGTCGTCAGTTCATCTGACCGACCCGGGTGTGAGTCGCCACCAGTGCGCCCTGTCAGTCGGATCGACGATCGAGCTGGTCATCGACGGTGCAGTCGGGGACATCTCCATCGATGGACGCCCGGTCGGCGAATCCCGCCAATTGATTCCGGGAGCTCGGCTCGGAATGGGTCGGACCGTGCTCGGGATCACCACCGACGAGTCGAGAGCAACACCCCACGAAGATTCGTTGGCCCTCAATCGACCCCCACACCTCGTGCCGGCGTTCGAACCCCGGAGCTTCGCGTTTCCGTCGCCGCCTGATGCTCCTCGCCGATTCCGCTTTCCGTGGATCACACTGTTGGCCGGGGTGTTGATGAGCGGGGTCTTCGTCGCGCTCGACGACGGCCAGCTCCGGTCCGGCATCTTCTACCTCATGATGCCGATCCTCCTCGTTGCCGGATCGATCGAATCGCGACTGGCCGGAGCAGCGGAGCATCGAGAGCGGAGACGCAACTGGATGCGGACGGTGGTCTCCAACGTTGACGAGGTGGCGGCAGCGGAGAACATCGAAAGACACGTCGCCGACCACCGACATCCTCACGTGCGAGACACGCTCGCAACCGTGGACGTCCTGGGCGCCCGGCTGTGGGAGCGACAGCCGACCGAAGGCGACTTCTTGTCACTCCGAGTGGGCACGGCGACACTGCCGACCGCCCACCGGATCGAGATCGAGGACGGCGGGTCCGCCGATCTCCGGGCCCAGTTGCATCAGCAGGTGGACGGCGTTCGACACATCGAGGGACTCCCGCTGGCCTTGGGGCTCGGCCGTTGTGATCATCTCGGCATGTCCGGGTCCGGCGATGCAGTTCGCGGCCTCGCACGGTCGTTGCTCGCGCAGATCGTGGGAATGCATTCGCCCGCCGAAGTCGCGATCGCCGCGCTCGTCGACGACACCGATTCGTGGGAGTGGATGAAATGGCTCCCGCATGTCCGGACCGCCTCGGTCGTGCTCAACGGTCCGTGCATCGGCACCGGTACGAGCGTCAACGAGACACTGACGGGGATCGAGACGTTCGTGCGTCGTCGATCTCAACCGACCGGAACCCCCGAGCCGATCGATGGATCGACGCGGCTCCCGCGTCTGGTCGTGCTGTACGACGCACACCTGAATCTCGATCGTGCACGCCTGGACGAACTCCTGCGTGACGGTCCCGCCTCGGGAGTCCACGTGCTGTGGCTCGACGATGAATTCGCCCGACTCCCTGCCCGTGCCGGCGGTTCAATCGCCATTCGCCAGGATGGCATCTGGGCTGACGTCGGCGTGATCGATACCGGCACGACCTACTCCGTGGAGATCGAACCCATCTCGATGCTGAGCACGGAACGTCTGTCACTCCGAATAGCCCCCATCTCCGATGCTTCCCGACGACTCATCGGCGACGCGGAGCTCCCGAGCACAATCTCGTTGCCCGAAGTGCTTGAAGCGCCACGCGCGCTGTCGGATGTCGGCCTCCTGATCGAACGCTGGAACGAAGATCATGGTGCCTCGCTTCGTGCGACGATCGGGCTCCGCACCACCGGTCAACCGCTGACAGTCGACCTTCGCCACGATGGTCCGCACGCACTCGTGGCAGGCACCACGGGCGCGGGGAAATCCGAGTTTCTCCAGGCGCTGGTCGCCTCGCTGGCGCTCAACCATTCACCGGCCCATGTCAACTTCCTGCTCGTGGACTACAAGGGTGGCGCAGCGTTCAAGGATTGCGCTCTCCTCCCGCACACCGTCGGTGTGGTCACCGATCTCGATACCCATCAGGTCCGTCGCGTCCTGGTCTCGCTCGAGGCCGAGCTCCGTCGTCGAGAAGTCGAGTTGGCGAAGGCCGGAGCGAAGGATCTCATCGAGATGGAGCTGCGCTGCCCCGCTGAGGCCCCGCCCTCGCTCATCGTGATCATCGACGAGTTCGCGGCGCTGGTCCACGAGATCCCCGAGTTCATCGACGGCGTCATCAACATCGCTCAACGCGGTCGCAGCCTCGGTCTTCATCTGGTGCTGGCGACGCAGCGACCGGCGGGTGTGATCAGCGACCGCATCCGGGCCAATACGAATCTCAGGATCGCACTTCGAACCGCAGACGCTCAGGAGAGCGTCGACGTCATCGGGAGCCCGTTGGCCGGACAGATACAACGATCGACCCCGGGGCGCGGAGTTGCCCGGGTTGGAGCGTCCGAGTTGTTCAGGTTCCAAGGGGCCTACATGGGTGGGGTCAGCCCGAACATGCTCGGCAGCAGCGTGCGGGTAAAATCTTTCGATCTCACGAGCCCCGTTGCTCCGGCGAACTCCGGCGATCCGGTGATGAGCGGAGACAAGTCGAGAACCACTGATCTCCAACGAGTGGTCTCGTCGACCACCATGGCCGCTGCCCAGCTCGGGATCGGTCATCCGTTCCGTCCTTGGATCGACCCGCTTCCCGGCGTCGTCCATCTGGATCAGTTGGGACGCGCCCCGCACGGATCGAAGATTCCCATCGCGCTGATCGACCAACCCGAGCGTCAGCAGCAGATCACTGCATGGCTCGACTTCGAGCGCGACGGGCACGTCTTGGTGCTGGGTGCTCCCGGCTCGGGCAAGACCGTTGTGCTGCGCTCGATCGTTGGCGCCATCGCTCGGCGCACCTCATCCGAACCGGTCTGGCTGTACGCCATTGACGCCGCAGGCGGTGCCCTGGCCGGCCTGGATCGTTTCCCCGACGTGGGCTCGGTGCTCGTTGCTGAGCGCGACATCGAACAGGTGGTGCGTCTCCTTCGACATCTCTGCCGCGAGCTCGAGCGTCGCGCCGAGCACTTCGCCCGGGCCGGAATCGAGAACATGGCGACTGCTCGGCGAGATCCAGCCGGGGCCGCGATGCCCTGCTATGTCCTCCTCATCGATGGGCTTCCCGCGCTCTACGAGCAGTTCGAGCGCATCGACAGCGGTTCCGCGCTCACGCTGTTGCAGCAGCTCGTCGCCAACGGACCGCGGGTCGGCATCCACCTCGTCGGGACGACCGATCGAGCGAGCGGCATGTTCACCGTTCTCTCGAGGACGATCCGGCAACGAATCCTGTTGCGCCAGGTGGGTACTGAGGAATTCGACCCGCGCGATCCTCAGGTCACCGTCCCGCGTGACTCACCCCCAGGGCGGGCCATCATCGATGGTCATCACGCCCAGATCGGCATCATCGTCACTGACCAGACAGCCGGGGAGCAGCAGCGGCAGTGGGAACACCGGCGAGCGGCATCACACATTCTGTCGGCCCGTTCCACCGAAGCACCGCCGGTGCCGTTGTTGCCGCGTCGTCTGCACCCTCGGTCACTCGGGACGCCGTTGTCGCTCACCCATGTTCCCATTGCGATGGCGGATCT
>JBBRSC010000011.1:0-26431 GCA_038245795.1 Acidimicrobiales bacterium | reverse complement strand
GGACCGGCGATCATCGGCACCGTCGTGATCACGCTCGCGGCCTCGGTGCTGGCGATCCCGCTGGGCATCCTCGGCGCCGTGTACTTGAACGAGTACGGCAAGAACAGCCCGTTCGCGACGGTCGTGCGGTTCCTGTCGAGCGTCATGGTCGGTGTGCCGTCGGTGGTGATGGGCCTGTTCGTGTACGTCGTGTTCACGTTGTACGTCGGCCTCTCGGGGCTCGGCGGCGCGATCGCGCTGGCGTGCCTGATGCTGCCGGTGGTGATCCGCTCCACCGAGGAGATGTTGCGCCTCGTGCCCGACTCACTCCGCCAGGCATCATCGGCATTGGGCGCACCCAAATGGCGGACCATCGTGAAGGTGGTGTTGCCCGCCGCGCTGCCGGGCATCACCTCGGGGTCGATGTTGGCTGTCGCTCGCGCTGCGGGTGAAACGGCCCCGGTGCTCTTCGCCATCGGCACCGTCTCGGCGGTGAACTATTCACTGGCCGGACCGAACACCACTCTGTCGGCGCAGATCTTCTCGAATGCCACCCAACCCGGCGGTGAATCAATTGCGTGGGGCGCGGCGCTCACCCTCATCCTCATCGTGGTGGTGCTCACGCTCATTGCCCGTTTCATCACGTCGAAGTTCTCAGTTCGGGTCGATGGGTGAGGCGCGTCGACGGCTGACGCGAGGGCTTCCGGGCTCGTTCACCCCGAACGCCACGACGCCGGCCCCGAGGAGCAAGCAGAACGCCGCGAGCGCCCCGTTGGCGGCGATTCCCCCCCAGACATAGATCACGCCCGCCAGCGCTGAGCTGATGGCGCGGCTGAGCGTCGCCGTGGCGAAAGCGGCGCTGACCGCGGAGGCCCGAGCATCTGGGTCGATCTCGGTGAACAGGGGCAATGCCGAGACGAAGCTGAACTCGAACCCAATGGCCGCCACCACGATCAGGCCGACGCCGAGCACTTGATTGTCGCCGACCCACGCCACGACCAGCAGCGCTGGTACGACGGGGATCAGCCCCGCAATGGTGGAGCGCTTCTTGCCGAAGTGATCGGCGGCCCAGACGGTCGCAAGGGTTCCGACGATCTCGCCGAATCCGATCAGAATGGCTCCGGTCCCGAGGCCGCCGAGCGAGAGACCGAAGGCGGTCACGAACCAGTCGCCGGCCACGGCGAAGACCAACATCTGCGCGAATGGTTGCAGGAATGCATAGGCGAAAAGCCCGAGCGATGCGCGCGGCGGTCTCCATCGACCGGTCCGCCGATCCTCGACGGCGATGATCTCGTCGGGCGGCGACACGATGCGCGTTGCCAGGCTGCCGAGCGCCAAGGCTCCGCCGAGGATGATGTACGGCGCCTGCCAACCGAAGCTGTCGGTCAACCAGGCGCATGCCGGCACCCCCACCAGAAAGGCGCCACCCCACGAGAGTTCGGTCAACCCGAGGATTCGACCGCGCCGTTCGAATGGAACCCGGTGACCCACCCAGGCCGACTGTGCGGAGTCGGAGCCGATCTTGGCGGCGCCGCCGATGGTCATCATGACGCAGAAGATCACGACGTTCGATCCCACCGTCGCGAAGGCGGCGCCAGCAGCGGTGAGGAGTCCGCAGGCCACCATGGTGGATCGTTCGTGACCCCGGTCGGCCTGGCGACCGGCCAGCGGAGCGAGCAAACCTCCCAGCTCACGGATGCCGAGCAACGCCGTTGCCGTGGACAGGCTGATACCGAGACCGACGGTCAGCGGCGTGATGAGCACGTACGGGAAGCGGATGAAGGCGTTGGCGATCCCACGGTTGGCGAGGATGGTCCCGAGCGTCCATCGCAACCTGGGTTGAGCCGGCGTAACGGCGGTGCGATCGCCAGACACCGGTGGTACGCTACAACTGATGTTCAATCGCACCGGCCTTCTCGTACCTGCCTAGCGCACGCTTCCGAGAACCTGCCGCGTGCGCTACGACCTCCCTGCGGGGGGGTCGTTTCGGTTTTCGGGAACTGCCGCTCGGACCGCCATGCGGTGCCTCATTCCAGACCCACAACTACCAGACCTACCGATCGGTGCGACAAACTCACTGCACCCGAGGAGCAACCCACGATGAGTAACTACGGAATACCTGCCACTGGCGCCAGGATCGACGGTGGTCGGGCGCTGATCCATTCGCTCGAACAAGAGGGCGTCGAGGTGATCTTCGGGCTTCCCGGTGGAGCGATCCTGCCGGTGTACGACCCGATCATCGACAGCCCGATCCGACACATTCTCGTGCGCCACGAACAAGGTGCGGGGCATATGGCCGAAGGCTATGCGCACGCCACGGGCCGGCCCGGCGTGGCCATGGTCACCTCGGGTCCGGCGGCTACCAACATCGTGACGCCGTTGTGTGACGCCTACATGGATTCGATTCCGATGGTCGTCATCACCGGTCAAGTGCCGTACGCATCGATCGGCACTGATGCCTTCCAAGAATGCGACACGGTGGGCATCACCCGTTCGGTCACCAAGCACAACGAGCTGGTCACCTGCGCCGAAGACATCCCCCGCATCATCCGCGAGGCCTTCCACATTGCCACCACCGGACGACCCGGTCCGGTCCTGGTCGACATTCCCAAGGACATCGTCGACCCGAGGAATCCGCGTTCGGCGATGGAGTGGTACTGGCCGACCGATGACGATGTGGCGGCGGGACTGCCGGGCTACAAGCCGACCATGAAGGGCCATCCCCGACAGATCCGAGAGGCCGCAGAATTGATCTCGCGGAGTCGACGCCCCGTGTTGTACATCGGTGGCGGCATCCTCAAAGCACGAGCGGCGGACGCGCTCCGTGCGCTGGCCGAGCTCACCGGCATTCCCGTCGTGACCACGCTGATGGCACGAGGGGCGTTCCCCGACGACCACGAGCTCTGTCTCGGCATGCCAGGCATGCACGGTAACTACACCGCCGTGACTGCCATGCAGGAAGCGGACCTTCTGGTGGCGTTGGGGAGTCGCTTCGATGATCGGGTCACCGGCAAGCTCGACGGCTTTGCACCCGATGCCAAGATCATCCATGTCGACATCGACCCTGCCGAACTCGGCAAGGTGAGGCGTCCCGACGTGCCGATCGTCGGCGACTGCCGGCTGGTGATCGAAGAGCTCGTGCGGGTCATTGGAGAGCAGGGCGGTGAGCACAGCCAGCCCGATCGTTCGGAGTGGCGTCAACGCCTGTCCGGGTGGCAGGAGAAGTACCCGTTGACCTACGAGCAGTCGGAGCCGGGCGAACTGCTCAAGCCCCAGTATGTGTTGGAGCAACTCCGTGATCGCTCGCCGGAGGACACGATTGTGTCGTCCGGTGTGGGCCAGCATCAGATGTGGACGGCGCAGTACTGGAAGTTCCGCCATCCGTATACCTGGATCAACTCCGGTGGTCTCGGAACGATGGGCTTCTCGATCCCGGCCGCCATCGGCGCGAAAGTCGGGATGCCCGACCGAACGGTCTGGGCGGTCGACGGCGACGGCTGTTTCCAGATGACCGCACAGGAGCTGGTCACGGCATCGACCGAGCGGATCCCCATCAAGGTCGCGCTGTTGAACAACGCCTATCTCGGCATGGTTCGCCAATGGCAGGAGATGTTCTACGAGGAGCGTTACAGCGAGGTGTATCTGTCCCCCGATCTGCCGGACTACGTGAAGTGGGCCGAGGCCATGGGGTGCATGGCGATCCGGGTCGAGTCACCCGACGAGGTCGCCCCCGCGATCGACAAGGCGAACGAGGTCAACGATCGTCCGGTAGTGCTCGAGTTCCGGACCGACGCATCTGAAAAGGTGTTCCCGATGGTTCCGACCGGGCAGACCAACAGCAACATCGTGGTCGGCCCCGACCAGGGCTTCGGAGGTTGATCATGGATGGCAAACATGCAGTCCACGCGCCAGCCAAGCACCACGTCCTGTCCGTGCTCGTGGAGAACAAGGCCGGTGTGCTGGCGCGCGTGGCCCAGCTCTTCGCCCGCCGTGGCTACAACATCTATTCTTTGGCCGTCGCTCCGACGAACGATGTGCGTTTCAGTCGCATCACCGTGACCGTCGATGTGGAGTCGGCGCCGCTCGAACAGGTCGTCAAGCAGCTCAACAAGCTGATCAACGTCATCAAGATCTCCGAGCTCGATCCGCGCGATTCCGTCGAGCGTGAACTGATGTTGCTGACGGTGAAGGCTGAGCCCTCGAAGCGGCATCAGATCATCGAGCTCGCCGACGTGTTCGGTGGTCGAATCGAGGATGTCGGCCACGACGAGCTGACGATCTCATTGGCCGATGCGCCGGGACGACTCGATGACCTCGCCGAGCTGATGACGCCCTACGAGATCGTGTCGCTGCAACGCACTGGTCGTGTGGCGCTTCCAAAGTTGGAGCGCTCGAGTGCCCCAGGTGGGTTGCGCTCCGTCGGGTGAGTCCGCACTTGGGCTCGACCGCGCTCGGCGGCTAGAAAAGAACGTCCCCCACACAGGAGTTTCGGTCCGATGGCCAACGTGTTCTACGAAAAAGACGCCGATCGCTCGCTGATCGATGGCCGCAAGGTGGCCGTGCTCGGCTATGGCAGCCAGGGTCATGCGCACGCGCTGAACCTCAAGGAATCGGGCATCGATGTGCGTGTTGGTCTCCGTGCCGGCTCCGGTTCTGCTGCCAAGGCCGAGGCCGCTGGGCTCAAGGTGATGGGTCTGGCCGAAGCGACCGCTGAAGCTGACGTCATCATGATCCTGTTGCCCGACACCGAGCAGAAGGCCATCTACGACGAGTTCATCGCACCGAACCTCGCCGATGGCGATGCGCTGCTGTTCGCTCACGGCTTCAACATTCGCTTTGGGCGTATCGTGCCGCCAACAACCGTCGACGTGGCGATGGTCGCCCCGAAGGGCCCAGGCCATCTCGTGCGGCGAACCTATACCGAGGGTGGGGGAGTGCCGTGCCTGATTGCGGTTGAGCAGGACGCTTCGGGGAGCGCCCGCGGACTCGCCATGGCCTATGCCGATGCCATCGGTGGCGCGCGGGCCGGAGTACTCGAGACCACCTTCACCGAGGAGACCGAGACGGATCTCTTTGGCGAGCAGGTCGTGCTGTGCGGCGGGCTCACCTCGCTCATCCAGGCGGGGTTCGAGACGCTTGTCGAGGCCGGCTACCAGCCCGAAGCTGCATACTTCGAGTGTCTGCACGAGGTGAAGCTCATCGTCGACCTGATCTACGAAGAGGGCATTGCCGGGATGCGCTATTCGATCTCCGACACGGCCGAGTACGGCGATCTCACCCGTGGCCCCCGGGTCATCACCGACACCGTGAAGGCCGAGATGAAGAAGATCCTTGCCGAGATCCAGTCTGGTCAATTCGCCGACGAATGGATCGCTGAATCCGAGTCGGGCCGCAAGAACTTCCACGCTCTCGAGGAAGCGGGCAAGACCCATCAGATCGAAAGCGTCGGTAAAGAACTGCGGTCCCTCATGCCTTGGATCAGCCAGGGCAAGCAGTCGGTCGCCGAGGCCTCTGGTGGGCAGGGCTAGAAACTAGAACTTGTTCTAGTTTCGGAGTTGAGGTACGCTCTTTGCCGAGGGACATTCCGTGTGTCGGGCGACACGCGGTGGCGGAGGGAACCAAGATGCGACGACACTCACGGCTTCTGGGCGTGTTCGGGCTGACGGTGGCGATGCTGGCGGCCGGGTGTGCGACCAGCACCGGTGGCGCGCCGGCGGGCTCGACGTTCAAGTTCCGCGCCAGCAAGGTCACGGTCGTCAATCACAACGACTCCTTTCTCTATGGGGTTCGTGACGAGACGTTCTCGTACCAGCTCTGGTTCCGGGTGAAGGTCGGCGTTGCCAACTCCGCTCAGGTCGGCCTTGTCGGCGATCGATCGGATGCGTTCAATGACCTGGGTGACGGCCAATCGCACGTCAACGTGGGAGCGCAGCAGTCCGAAGTCAACTTCGCGGGGGTGAAGATGGTCGATGTGTTGGACCTCTTGAATCCCGCCACCCCACTCGAGGTGGTCGGCACCTGGACGTGGGCCATGGATCAGGACGATGTGAGCGTCGCCGGCGTTGCCTTCAGCACGCTGAACGTCATCCGCAATGCACTCAACGCAACGGTGGCGGCGGGAACCCTGCCGACCGACGGCAACGCGTTGGTATCGCAGCTCTTCGGCGACTTCGGCTCGACGTTCAACCTGATTGCGGGAGCGTTGTTCGCAAGCATCCCCGGGATCCCAGACGATCCCATCGGCTCACGTTTCTATGTCGGCATCCCTGCCACCGGAGCGTTGTCAACGATCGTCGACTCGGCCGTAGCCGGATTGCATTTCCCGAGCGTGGCAATCCCGATCGTCTCGGTGCCACCCGACATCAACGGGGGAGAGATCTTCTCGCTCGGCCACAACTGCACGTTCACCAACCAGGTCATGGATCAGGGAAATGGGCGCCATGACTACGACATCCAGGTGATCAACGCGGCGACCATCAATCAGTTGCCGTTCGCGAACTTCACCGCCTCGACGTCATCGGGCTCGGCGCCCCTGCCGGTCTCGTTCAACGCGGGGCCCTCGGCTGATCCCGACGGAACGATCGTGGCGTACGACTGGAACTTCGGTGACTTCACGACGGGCACCGGGGTTCTGAACAGCCATATCTTCAGCACGTCCGGTACCTTCCCGGTCACCTTGACGGTGACCGACAACGCTGGCGAGTCGACGTCCTCCACCAGAAATATCTCTGTGGGCGGCGCCCCATCGGTGGCGCCGAGCGGGCTCACCAAGACGGGGTCGGGATGTTGCGATACCTACGGCGACTTTGCGTGGACGCCCCTCGCCGGTGCCACCGACTACCAGATCAACATGGACGGGTTCCTCGGCGGAGGATGCCTGACGGACCACTCGGCCGTGATCAACGGCCAGACCTCGCGAGGCCGGGTCCAGGCGTTTGGCCTGTGCCTCGGTTCGAAGTACGACGTGAGTATTCGTGCCATGGCCAACGGGCTCTGGGGGCCATGGTCGCCGACGATCCGCATAACGCTCTAGATCTATCGACTCCTTGGGGGACACATGAGTATCCGAATCACGAGATCCATCACGACGGGTGCGCTCGCAGCGGTGCTGCTGGCCGCCTCAGCGTGCACCACTGGGGGCGGCGGCGGGACACCACCGAACATCGCCCCGGTCGCGTCGGCAACCGCATCACCGACGAGCGGAAGCGCGCCGCTGACCGTTGCCTTCGACGGCAGCGCGTCGACCGATTCTGACGGAACGCTCATCAACTATTCCTGGGACTTCGGCGATGGAACCGCTGGCTCGGGCATCACGACGAGCCACGTCTACGCCACGGGCACCTACACCGCTCAGCTCCTCGTGACCGACAATCTCGGCGCGTTCGGATCGACCTCGATCGTCATCACGGCCACCAACGTGGCACCTGTCTCGAGCTTCACCGCCACGCCGAGTTCTGGGGCCGCACCGTTGACCGTGGCGCTCAACGCCGCAGCCTCGAACGATCCCGACGGCAGCATCACGAGCTATGCCTGGGACTTTGGCGACGGCACAACCGCCACCGGCGTGACGAGCTCGCATACCTATCCCGCGGGGGTCTTCTCGGTGTCCTTGGTCGTGACCGACAACAACGGTCTGTCGGCGACGAGCACGCGCTCCGTCAGCGTCACGGGGTCGCCGGCAGCACCGACGGGTCTCCGCAAAACAGGCTCGGGTTGCTGCAACACGTATGGCGACTTCGCATGGAACCCGGTTGTCGGAGCGGACGCGTTCGAGATCGACATGAATTCATTCTTCGGCGGTGGATGTCTGGTCGATGCCTCAGCCGTGGTGGCCGGGCCCACCACCGGCCGGGTTCAGGCCGCTCTCTTGTGCCTCGGCTCGAAGTACGACGTGAAGATCCGGTCGCGAGCCAACGGCACGTGGGGCGCTTGGTCGGGGACGATCCGTATCACCCTCTGACACGGCGAGACTGCTCGACTTCTAGGGTAAGCCGATGCGCGTCACGGTTCCCGGCTCATCAGCCAATCTCGGTCCCGGCTTTGACGCCCTCGGGTTGGCGGTGGCGCTGCCGTTCGTTTTCGCAGTCAACGACGACGACGACGACCTGTTGACATGTGAGGCAACCCACCCCGCCGCCGTCGCCTATGCCGCCGCGGGCGGAACATCGACGCGCTTGGCATGGCGCAGCCCGATTCCACCCGGACGCGGCCTCGGGTTCTCCGGTGCCGCGCGGGTCGCCGGAGCGCTGGCGGGGGTGCTCGAAACTGACGCCGACTCGGCAGCAGTGCGACAGCGTGCGCTGACCATCGCGTCGAGGCTGGAGCAGCATCCCGACAACGCCGCAGCGTCACTGCTTGGCGGGCTGGTCGTGGCGGCCGCTGGTCATGCGATCCGAGTGCCGATGGCGCTGGATGTGCGGCTCGTCGTCTGGTGGCCCGAGAGCGAAACATCGACAAGATCTGCCCGTGCCGCGCTCCCCGAACGTGTGCCGTTCGTCGATGCAGTCCACAACGTCGGTCGGACGGCGCTCTTGATCGCAGCGCTCGTGACTGGCACGATCGACGTATTGGCGGATGCCACCGACGATCGGCTCCACACGGCCAGCCGACTCGCACGATCCCCGGCGAGCGCTGCAGCATTGGCGCGGCTGGCGGATACCGACGTGCTCGCAACCTGGTTGAGCGGATCTGGCCCCACCGTGGCCGCACTCGTCCTGCCAGATCGTGCCGAGCGGGTGGCTGAGTCGCTCTCAGGCGAGGGCAACGTTCGTGTGCTCGACATTGACCTTCATGGAGCTCGCGTTTCGAGGGCAGCCTGAGCCGCCGGGTCCTCGACCGCAGCCTAAACCTGACCAAGTTGGTCAGGTTTCCGGCTAGGGTTCCCCCCGGACCACCCCGAGACTACGAGGAGCACACGATGAGCGAGACATGGGGTTTCGAGACCCGCCAAATCCATTCGGGCCAGGAGCCTGACCCGACGACCGGTGCCCGGGCCGTGCCGATCTATCAAACGACGAGCTACGAATTTCGCGATTCGGCACACGCCGCCAATCTTTTCGCGCTGGCCGAGATGGGCAACATCTATACCCGCATCATGAACCCCACCCAGGGTGTGCTGGAGGCGCGACTGTCGGACCTCGAAGGTGGCACCGCCACTGCGGTCGGAATTCCTGGAGCGTTAGCGGTGGCATCCGGCCAGGCCGCCGAACATCTCGCGATTCTCAATGTCGTCGAGGCTGGCGGACACGTCGTAGCGTCTCCGCAGCTCTACGGTGGCACGTACAACCTGTTGCACTACACGCTTCCCAAGATGGGCGTTGAGGTCACCTTCGTCGACGATCCTCACGATCTCGACCAGTGGCGCGCTGCGGCCCGTCCGACAACTGGGGCATTCTTCGGCGAAGTCCTGGCCAACCCGCGCAACGACGTGTTGGACATTGAGGGTGTGTCGGGTGTCGGCCATGAGATCGGCGTGCCGCTGATCGTGGACAACACGGTGCCATCGCCCTACGGCATCAATCCGCTCAAGTGGGGCGCCGATGTGGTCGTGCACTCGACCACCAAGTTCATCGGTGGCCACGGCACCTCCATCGGCGGCGCCATCATCGATGGTGGCACCTTCGACTACGCCGCGTCGGGCCGCCATCCAATGATGACCGAACCCGATCCGAGCTACCACGGCCTCGCCTACTTCCCAGCACTCGGCCACGGCGCCTTCATCATCAAGGCGCGGGTCCAGCTGCTCCGCGACCTTGGACCTGCCATCAGCCCGTTCAACGCCTTCCTGACGCTGCAGGGTCTGGAAACACTCAGTCTTCGTATGGAGCGCCACTGGGCCAATGCCCACAAGGTCTACGAGTTCCTGGCGTCGCACCCGCAGGTCGAGGCAATCAACTACGCCGGCGCGCCCGATTCGCCGACGCATGATCGCGCGACGAAGTACTTCGAGGGTCGCGGCTACGGATCGGTGCTCGCCTTCGACATCGCCGGTGGCCGCGGGGCCGGCCAGAAGTTTGCCGACTCGCTGGTACTTCACAGCCACGTCGCCAACATCGGCGACGTCCGTTCGCTGGTCATCCACCCAGCATCGACGACGCATAGCCAGCTCGGCCCCGACGAGCAGATCGCAGCGGGTGTGTCGCCGGGCCTGATCCGACTCTCAGTCGGCCTCGAGACGATCGACGACATCCTCGCCGATCTCGAGATCGGATTCGCCGCCGCAAAGTAGCTCTCACCAGTAGCGTTGGGCGCCATGAAGGTGGCACTGACGATCAACGACTTCCTCCGACGGGCCGAGTTGGTCTACGGCGATCGCTTGGCGATCATCGACGAACCGGATCAGCCGGCACCGTCATGGGGAACCTTCTCGTATCGGGACATGGCGTCGCGTGCGCGTTCGATGGCGGCGGCCCTGGACCAACTCGGCGTTCCGGTCGGTGCGCGCGTTGCGATGGTGTCGCAGAATTCGGCGCGGATGCTGACCAGCTTCTACGGCGTGAGCGGCTGGGGCCGCATCTTCGTGCCGATCAATTTCCGGCTGAGCGCGGCCGAGGTGGCGTACATCGTCGAGGATTCTGGTTCAGATGTGCTGATCATCGATCCCGAACTCGAGGACGCGTTGGCAGGCGTGGCGGCTCGTCATCGATTCGTGATCGGATCCGAGGCCGACGACGTGTTATTCGGCAACGCTACGGAACCCCGAGCCTGGGAGGCCGACGAGGACGCGACCGCCACGATCAACTACACCTCGGGGACAACGGCCCGGCCCAAAGGCGTGGAGCAGACACATCGGAGTCTGTGGGTGAATGCCACGACCTTTGGTTGGCAGGCGAGCGTCAGCGACCGCGATGTGTATCTCCACACGCTGCCGCAGTTCCATTGCAATGGTTGGGGAATGACGTACAGCGTGACCGGGATGGGCGGAACCCATGTGCTGCTTCGCAAGGTCGATGGCCGCGAGATCCTGCGCAGGATCGAGGCCCACGGCGTGACGTACCTGTGCGGCGCCCCAGCGGTGGTCTCGATGATTCTCGAGGCTGCGGCCTCGTGGGAGGGACCGATTCCGGGCAGTGGCCGGGCGCGGATCGTGGTGGCGGGGGCCCCACCGCCCACTCGCACGATCGAACGGGTTGAGACGGAACTGGGCTGGGAGTTCATTCAGATCTACGGGCTCACCGAAACGGCCCCGTTGCTCACCATGAATCGTGGTCGGTCCGAGTGGGATGAGCTGACCGCAGCCGAGCGTGCCACCCATCTGGTCAGGGCTGGCGCTCCAGCGATCGGGGTCGAACTCGACACGTCGCCGGACGGCGAGGTGCTGGCCCGTTCCAACGTGGTGCTCAAGAGTTACTGGGCTCAGCCCGAGGCAACGAGCGTGGCGCTCGAGAACGGCTGGTTCCACACCGGTGACGGCGGCGACATCGGTGACGATTCGTATCTGACGATCTCGGATCGGAAGAAGGACATCATCATCACCGGTGGCGAAAACGTCAGCTCCATCGAGGTCGAGGATGTGCTGTTCAACCATCCTGGGGTAGCGGAAGTCGCGGTCATCGGTGTGCCGCACGAGAAGTGGGGCGAGACGATCAAGGCGTTGATTGTTCGGGCTCCGGATTCGCAGGTGACCGAGGCCGAACTCGTCGAGCACTGCCGCAGCGCGATGGCCCATTTCAAGTGCCCGACCACGTTCGAGTTCCGAGACGAACTCACTCGGACAGCGACTGGGAAACTGCAGAAGTTCAAGCTCCGCGAGCCGTACTGGGCCGACCGCGACCGCCTCATCAACTAGTGGTGAGCGTGACGGTTGATCGCACTGCTCACGTGACCCTGTCGGGCGGGGTTTCTTTGAGACCCAAAAAGGCGCGGACGGGGTCGATGCCCTCGATCGTGACGGACAGCGCGGGGCGAACATCGGCCCACCGCTCGGCGGTCATCCGGAATTCGACGCCACGAACGACGGCGCCCCTGCGAAGTACGCGTTGTTCGCCGTTCGGTGTGTAGCCGACCTTCTCGGTGACTCGGAGCGAGGCAAGATTGTCAAAGTAGGCGCCGGTAGTGGCTTCTGCCGCGCCGAGGCCGTCGAAGAGGAGTGTCAGAACGGCAATCCGGGCCTCGTAGCCAAAGCCCTGTCCCTGAAACGCTCGGCCGAGCCACGAGCCGGTTCCGGCAGTTCGCATGGCGGGGAAGCGGTCGGCGCCAGCGTCTTGATTGCCGATGAGCGCTCCCTCGTGGCGAATCGCAAACGACAGATTCCACGACTCAGGCGTACACCCGGAGGCGTTCTTCATGTAGAAGCGAAACGAATTCCACCAGCGGTCGGGCGTCGGCTCGTCGGTCCAGGGGATCAGGAACGGCATCGCCTCGGGATCGTGGATGCCATGGTCGGAGAGCTCGATGAGTTCGAGTGCGTCTGATTCACGAACAATGGAGAGCGTCAGCCGGGGTGTTCGGATGATCAGATCAAAAAGCGGCCAGGACGGTGTGGGCATGGGGACATTGTGGTCTGTCCCACCGCGCGGCCTGTGGTCAATTCCACGCCAGCGGAAGTGCTTTGACGCCACGGAAGATGATCGATCGAAGGCCGCGGGATCTCGATTGGCGGCGCCGAAGAGCAGGATCATCATCCTGCCTGAGGGAACGGTTGTGCCGCCGAAGTCGAAGGGTTTCATGGCGACTCGCTGTGCCATCTGAACGGGGCTGTCGAAGCGCAGCAATTCATCGACACCGTTGCGGCGAATTTCGGGCTCGTTGATCCATCGGTCGAGCTGGTCACGTCGTTCGAACAGGTTCACCAGACTGTTGCCGATGAGGTTGGCGGTGGTCTCGTGCCCAGCGGCGAACAACAGGATGGCAAAGGCCACGAGCTCGTCGAGGCTGAGGCGGTCGTCGTCGTCAGCGGCGACGATCAGTGAGGACAGCAGGTCGTCGCCAGGGTCGGCCCGGCGGCGTTCGATGAGATCGCAGAAGTACGCATCGAGCGCGAGAGCGGCCGCGTCCGCCTTGATGAGCTTGGCCGGTGAACCGAGTACCTCGACGTCGAGACCCCCGATGATGTCGGGCACCCATCGAGCGAGCTTTGGATAGTCCTCGTGGGGAACGCCGAGGAGCTCGCAGGTCACGAGAATTGGGAGTTCATAGGCGAGGGTTTCGAGAATGTCGCCTGATCCCTGCGGTTCCAACTCGTCGATGAGCCGGTGGGGCGATCGCCTCGATCATGGGGCGCGACTGTCCGGCGATTCGGGGGGTAAAGGCTCGGGACGCCGCGACCGTGTTTGGCGCCTCCCCACGACAGATCGTTGTAGCGTTCGCCGCTCGATGCCGAGGGATGCCGGAGCACTTCGCCGACGACGTCGTACCCGCTGATGATGGGGACGGCCATCATCGAGTGATGCACGGGTTCCAGAGATTGCACCCGCGCATACAGCGGATATGGATCGGTCCGGTACTTCGGGTCGAGCATGAACCGCACGATGGGAGGAGCGTCATGGTTGTTCTCCTGGCGGCGATGGTGTCGCTCGACACGGCAGCGGCTCGCAACTGACCGAGGATCGTGTGGGCGCCAGGCACGAAAAGTGATCGCATCACATCCTCGTGATGGTCGATGAGCTGTTCGGTCGAGACCGTTGGATCGAGCGGTGGATTGTCCTGATCGAGATCGACGAAACGCTGCGCAATGGCCCGGTAGAGGTCATCTTTCGACGGGAAATAGTGGTATCGCGGCCCCAGCTGGCCCGCCGGTCAGGATCACGGTCACTGCGGCGTCGACCAAGCGAGTACGAGTCGCAGCCTTACGTTCCTCGGAGATCCTTGGCACGCCCTCACCTTAAACCGAGCGCTCGCTTTGTAAAGGAACGAGATTGAGGTCCGGGAAGACGGCGCGGGCGTTAGGTATCGATGGTGAAGGATGGTTGGCCAGCGGAGACCGTCAGGGTCGCGGGCATGCCGAGGAGATCGATCGCCGAGCCGAGCGCGCCGAATGCTGTGACCGTGACCATCGAACCCTTCTGCGGGCCAGTGAGGAGGGCGAGTTCGACGTGGGTGAGCGACGAACCGTCCTCGGCCACGCCATCCTCTGCATCGATGACGATTGCTGGATACTCACCGTCGGGATAAGGCGCGTCATCGGTCATTGCGTCAACTCGGTTACATCGTCTCGTCGAAGCTGACGTCACCGGTGCCGCGCAGAACGTTCTTCAACAACTTGCCCGAGGCGTTGCGGGGAAGCTTCTCGGTTCGGAGCTCGACGTAGGTCGGCACCTTGAACCCGGCGAGTGCGAGCGCCACCCACGATCGCACGTCGTCTTCGGTGAGCCTCGACCCGGGCTCGATCTGGATGACCGCTTTGACTTCCTCACCGAGCGAGGGATGAGCCACTCCGATGATCGCCGCATCGGCGATGTCGGGATGTTCGACGAGGCGATTCTCGATCTCCACGCAGTAGATGTTCTCGCCACCACGGATGATCATGTCCTTGGCGCGATCGGTGATGAACAGGAACCCGTCCTCATCGAGGTGCCCGACGTCGCCGGTATGCAACCACCCGTCACGAACCGCATCAGCGGTGGCCTCAGGCTTGTTCCAATAGCCCGCCATGATGATCGGACCCTTGATCAGTACCTCACCGGTTTCGTTCGGTCCGAGGTGTTGTCCTTCCGGGCCGAGGATGGCCAGTTCGACCACTGGCATGGGGATGCCCACCGAATCGGGCAGACGTACGGAATCAGCACCGCTCAAGGCCGTTGCAACCGACGACGATTCGGTGAGACCGTAGGCGTTGGTCGTGGCCTTGACGTTCGGGAAGGTCTCGCGGATCTTGCGCTGCAACTCCTCTGCCGAGGGTGATCCGCCGAAGCTCACCGAGATCACCGTCGAGGTGTCGTAGTCGTGTCGAGCGGGATGTTCGCAGGTCCGCCAGATCATGGTCGGCACGGTCGCCCAGATCTGGACGCCTTCGTCCTGGATGAGTTGAAGGGCCCGAATCGGATCGAATCGCCCGTCGATCATGACCAGTTTCATGCCGCCCATCAGACCGACGACCAGGGTCGAATGACATCCCGACACGTGGAACAGCGGGGATGTGAACAGCGCTACGGGCTGCGAGGAACCGGTCGAGGATGGCGCAGGTTCGCTCGTAGCGTTCTGTTCGTTTGTTGCCGCGGCCATCGCCATACTGCCAGCCGTCAGGGTGAACACCGTGTTCTGCAGATTGGCGATCATGTTGCGGTGTGTTGAGATCGCGCCCTTGGGTCGGCCCGTGGTGCCCGAGGTATAGAAGATGACGGCATGGTCGCCCTCGGACAGCTTGACCTCGGGAAAATCGGGTGTCGGATCGGCGGTCAACTCGTCGAAGCGGTGCAGCTTCGGTCCACCTCCGAAGTCCGCCGGGTCGGCATCGATGAGGTACACCCGCTCCAGCGTTTCAATGGCGTCGATGTGCTCGGTGATCCGCGCGAATCTCTTGGCGTCGACCACGAGAACCTTGGCGCCCGAGTCCTCCAAGCCATAGAGCACCTCGTCGGTGGTCCACCATCCGTTGAGACCCACCAGCACGGCGCCGATGTTCACGGTTCCCCAGAACGACATGCACCACTCGGGGTTGTTCTGGCTGAGGACTGCCACCCGGTCACCGTGGACGACCCCGGCGTCGGAGCGAAGATGGTTGGCCACAGAGTTCGACGTTGCCAAGAAGTCAGCGAAGGAGATTCGGCGATCGCCGTAGACGATGAACTCCTTGTCGCCGTGCGCCATTCCGAACTGTGCGACCACGCTGAGATCGGGAAAGCGGCTGGTATAGACCCGCATTGCCACGCCGTCGACGACGTCCTTGCCGACCTCGAACGCGCCGCCCGGACCGGTGAGTTGGGCGCGGATCTCGCTGATGGCACTCATGTTGACCCCCTGAAAGTTCAGACCAGATCGTACCGTCATCCCTCGGGAGCGAAATCCTCCCACCGAGGCGCCGGTGGATCGTCGTCCGCTAGTGCTGACTCACCTCCGAGTCTCGTTCTCGGCGCAATGACGGCTGCGGCGAGCGCTGTCGTGATGGGCACCGCAATGACCAAGCCGATGGTTCCCACGAGAGTTCGAATGATCTCGGTGGCGACGACTTCGGTGCCGAACACTCGTCCCAGCGGGGTGTCGGCCTGCACATAGATGAGGAGCAACGGCAACGACGCGCCGGCATATGCGAGCACCAGGGTATTTATGGTCGACGCCACATGATCCCTGCCGATCCGCAACGCCGCGCCGTACAACTCCCGACGTGTCATCGATGGATTGGCTCGACGAAGTTCGGTCACGGCTGAGACCTGGGTGACCGTGACGTCATCGAGTACGCCGAGGGCGCCGATGACCGAACCCGCAATGATGAGGTCACGCAGGTTCACCCCGGACGCGGTGAATCGCAGCGTCTGTTGGGCGTCATCGGTGAGACCGGTCAGCTTGGCCAGATCAGTGAAAATCCACGCCAGCGTCGCTGTGACGACGAGCGCGGCGAACGTTCCGAGGAGCGCAACGGTCGACGCCATGTTGATGCCGTTGGTCAGATAGAGCGCGACGAACCCGATGAGGGCCGCGCCGACCAGGGCCACCTGGATGGCATCGTTGCCTCGGAGGAGCGAGGGCAACACGCCCGCCATGAGCACGAACAAGCTGATCGCAAGTGCTGCGAGTGCACGTACGCCGTGCCAACGACCGAGAGCGACCACCACGACGACGAAGAGGATCACGAGCATCCACAGCGAACCGCCGCGTTGGTAGTCGACGAACTGGAAGCGGAAATCCTCGAGAGCGGCGGCGTTGTAGGTCAGCACGACGTCATCGCCGACTGCCAGCAGCGGTGCCACGGGATCCGTTTCTTGGATGTAGACGAGCACGGTCTCACCGCTACGACTCCCGCTGGTGAGCTTGGCCTCGAGGAGTCGACACGTCACCGTTGTGACGCTGGTGATGCCCGGGCAGTTGATCGCAACGATGGAGCTCAACGTGGCGTCGGGATACTCGAATCGAACCTGTTGCCGATCGTTTTGCGCGTCTCCAGTCGGCCACAACAACGCGGCCCCGAACACAGTGGCCACGGCAATGCCGATGACGATGGCATTGAGCGTTCGCGCCAGACGAGGCTCGACGTCGAGCTCATGATCGTGCGAATGCGAGTGACCAGACACGTCTCCAGTGTCCCAAGGCTTCGGCCCCCAGCCGTGGACCCCAGCGCCGTGGACCCTGGGTCAGAGTTGTTCGAGAGTGAAATCGATGCAGCGCGTCAGTTGGCGAACGTCGTCGGGGTCGATGGCGGGAAAGCAGGCCATCCGCAACTGGTTGCGCCCGAGCTTGCGATACGGCTCGGTATCGAGGATGCCGTTGGCGCGCAATGTTGCGGCGATGGCGGTGGCGTCGATCGACTCGTCGAAGTCGATCGTGACGACCACCCGTGAGCGGTCGGCTGGATCGGCCACGAACGGTGTGGCCACCGGGCTCGCCTCCGCCCAGTCATAGAGCGTGCTCGATGACGTATCGCAACGTCCGGCGGCGAACTCGAGACCACCCGCTTCGAGGATCCATTGGAGCTGGCTGTTCGCCATACGGATGGTCGCCAAGGCCGGGGTGTTGTAGGTCTGGTCCTTGCGGGAGTTGTCGAGCGCGATCTTCAGGTCGAAGAACGCGGGGATCCAGCGATCCGACGCCGCGATGCGTTCGATCCGTTCGATGGCTCGTGGCGAACAAGCTGCGATCCAGAGTCCGCCATCGGACGCCAGGCACTTCTGTGGGGCGAAGTAGTAGACGTCGGTCTCAGCGGCATCGAAACGAATTCCGCCAGCGGCACTGGTGGCATCCACCAGAACAAGCGCAGTGTCGTCGGCACCAGCAGGCCGCTCGATGGGCATCATCACACCGGTCGACGTCTCGTTGTGGGTGAGGCAATAGGCGTCGATCCCGTCGCTGGCAACGGCTCGGGTGCTGGTCCCTGGCGCGGTCGATCGGATCTCCGGTTCGCCCAGGTGCGGCGCCGCGGCCGCTGCTTCTGCGAACTTCGACGAGAACTCTCCAAACGTCAGGTGTTGGCTGCGGTCCTGGATCAGGCCGAAGGTCGCGATGTCCCAGAACGCCGTTGATCCACCGTTACCGAGGAGAACTTCGTACCCATCAGGTAGCGACAGCAACTCGGCGAGTTGATTGCGGAGTGCACCGACTTCGAACTGCACGGTGGCCTGGCGATGCGACGTTCCCAGATACGTAGATGCGCCGACACCCAACGCCTCGATAGCCTCAGGCCGGATCTTCGATGGTCCACAACCGAACCGTCCGTCAAGGGGAAGAAGGTCTTGGGGGATAGCAATTGTGCTCACGCTCCAGTCTCGCCCCCCGCCAGCGGTACGGCGAATTCGAATACTCACCCCCCACCTCAGATGAGAGTCCTGTGACCGAACGACGAATCTCCGCCCGAATCGCAGCCATTGCGCCCTCCGCAACGTTGGCGGTCGACGCCAAGGCCAAGGCGCTCAAGGCCGCCGGCGAGCCCGTGATCGGTTTCGGTGCCGGTGAGCCCGACTTCGCGACCCCAGCGGCGATCGTCGAGGCGGCGGTGGTCGCGGCCCGCGACCCCAAGAACCACAAGTACAGCCCGGCCGCGGGGCTGCCAGAGCTGCGTGAGGCCATTGCGCACAAAACTCAGCGGGACTCGGGCTACGAGGTCACCGCGTCGCAGGTGGTCGTTACCAACGGCGGCAAGCATGCGCTCTTCAATGCCTTCGCCACCATCCTGGACCCAGGCGACGAGGTCATCCTTCCAGCGCCGTATTGGACAACGTATCCCGAGTCGATCGAGCTGACCGGTGCCAGAGCGGTGCCGGTCTTCGCTGGGGCCGATCAGGGTTTTCGGGTGACCGTCGACCAACTCGAAGCAGCTCGCACACCACAGACGAGGGCGCTGGTGTTCGTGTCGCCCTCCAACCCGACGGGCGCCGTCTACCCGGCATCGGAAATCGAGGCGATCGGGCGGTGGGCGGTCGAGCACGGCCTCTGGGTTTTCACTGATGAAATCTACGAGCACCTTGTCTACGGCAACGCAGAACACGCGTCGATGCCCGTACTGGTCCCCGAACTCGCCGATCGCTGCATCGTTGTGAACGGCGTGGCGAAGACCTATGCCATGACCGGATGGCGGGTTGGGTGGATGATCTCTCCGCTCGATGTCGCCGTGGCGGCAACGAACCTGCAGTCGCACTCCACGTCCAACGTGGACAACATCGCCCAACGTGCCGCGCTGGCAGCCGTGTCGGGCAGTCTCGATGCCGTTTCGGAGATGCGGGCAGCCTTCGATCGACGCCGCCTCATCATGGTGTCGATGTTGTCCGACATCGATGGGGTGGTGTGCCCTGTTCCCGAAGGCGCCTTCTATTGCTTCCCCGACGTCACCGGGCTGCTTGGCCGCACCTATGGTGACGTCACACCGACAAGCACCTCGGAGTTGGCCGATGCCATCCTCGATCAGGCCAAGGTCGCCATCGTCCCCGGCGAGGCATTCGGTGCGCCCGGCTATCTCCGCTTCAGTTTCGCCATGAGCGACGACGATCTCATCGAAGGAATCCGCCGGATCGCCCACTGGTCGACCGGCGCCTGACAGATGACCGACCCCCAGCTCCCGGCCGGGGCATGGCCCAGCCCCATTACCGCCGAGCGCGTAGCCTCGTCGTCGGTTCGGCTGGCCCGCGTCGGCGTGAGTCGACACGAGGGCGGCACCTCGGCCGTCTGGTGGGACGAAAACCGACCCTCCGAACAAGGTCGCAGCCAGATCGTGCGCCGGGATCCTGACGGGACCCTCACCGAGGTACTCCCGCCCGGGTTCTCGTGCGCCACGCGGGTCCACGACTACGGCGGTGCCGGATGGTGGCTGGCACACGAGACGCTGTTCTTCATCAACGACGCCGATCAGCGAATCTGGCGCCTCGATCCGGGCTTCGCGCCGATTGCCCTGACCCCACCTTCGGTCACGGTCCGCGGGATGAGGTACACCGACGGCGTCCTGACGAAGGACTGGCGTTGGATCGTTTGCGTCGCCGAGATCCATCCCGGCGAAGTGCTTCATCCGGGAACGTCATCGCAGCCGATTCATGCCTTGGTGGCAGTCGCCGCCACGGGAGGCGAACCGCAGATCCTGTTCGCCGAGACGGACTTCGTGTCGTCGCCGCGTCTCGATCCGGAGTCCGGACTCCTGGCATGGATCACATGGGACCATCCGTCGATGCCATGGGACGACACGTGGCTCTGGGTCGCACAGGTCCACGACTTCGGTCAGTTCCTGAGTCTGTCGGAGATCGAGGCCATCGTCGGCGGGCCGGGCGAGTCGGTGTTGGATCCGTCGTGGGATGCGGCGGGTCGACTGTGGTTCGCGTCGGATCGAACGGACTGGTGGAATCTGTACCGCTTCGAACTGCCGGGGCGTCCCGCCGGGATCCCGAAAGCCATGGACCCGCGGCCCGTCGAAGCGGCCCTCCCGCATTGGGTCTTCGGGAGCGCCCGCTACGCACATCTGTCCGATGGGCGAGTGGTGTGCGCCACATCGTCGGCGGGAGTCGACGAGCTGGTTGCCATTGATCCGGCCACGGGCAGTGTCCGCCGCCTCGACATCGACGTCACCTCGGTGACGTCGCCGGTGGCGGCCGAAACCACCGTGGTGTTCATCGGGGGATCGTTTACGGCGGAACCGGCGGTCATGGCGTCGCTGGTCGGTCGCAACGGATCAGTGGGAGGCACCCAAACGCTCCGAGGACCCCGCGACCTTGGGATCAGCACCGCCTACGTGTCGGTCGGACAACCAATCTCCTATCCGACCGACGGGGGCCGGGCGCACGCCATTTTCTACCCGCCGGTCAACCCCGAAGCGGCGTTGGTTCCGGGTGAACGACCACCGGTCGTCACCATGATCCACGGGGGTCCCACATCGGCCGCTCGCGCCGAGCTTCGCCTGGTGGTGCAGTTCTGGACGTCGCGCGGGTTCGCAGTTGTCGACGTGAATCATCGTGGCTCGACAGGGTTCGGTCGCGGGTTCCGCAACGAACTGGTCGGTACCTGGGGCATCGTCGACGTTGCCGACTGCGTCGCCGCCATTGACTATCTGGCTGACGCAGGTTTGGTGGATGGCGCGCGAGCAGTGATCCGTGGGGGCAGCGCAGGCGGTTTCACGACGCTCGCAGCGTTGGCTGCCAGCGACCGATTTGCAGCGGGGGCGAGCTACTACGGCGTGGCCGATCTGGCGACCATGGCCACGGATACCCACGCCTTCGAATCGCAGTACCTCGACGGACTCATCGGCCCATGGCCCGTCGCCGAGGAGACGTATCGCGAGCGGTCTCCCATCACGAACGCCGCCTCGATCCATGTGCCGGTCATTGTGTTCCAGGGGGCGGAGGACCGGGTGGTGCCGCCGAACCAGGCGGAGAAGATTGTGACCGCACTGCGGTCCAACCGGGTGCCCCATGCGTACGTGCTGGTCGAAGGCGAGGGTCACGGGTTCCGACGGGCTCAGAACATCGCTTCGACGCTCAACGACGAGTGGTCGTTCTATTGCCAGGTCCTGGACCTTCCGCATCCCGATGACGTCGATCGTGTGGCGGTATGGAGGCCATGAGCCCGATCGCGTTCACGGTCTATGACGTCTTCACCGATCGTCCGTTCACTGGCAATCAACTCGCAATCATCGACGCCGCCGACGACCTCGACGATCAGCAGATGCTCGCGATCACACGCGAGTTCGGGTTCTCGGAGTCGGCATTTCTTCAGCGTTCCGAGGCTCCGGCGGTTTCCCGTGTCCGGATCTTCACGACCCGCGGCGAGATCCCCTTTGCTGGACATCCGACGATTGGGGTCGGGATTCACCTGGCGGCCATGGGTCAGGTCAAACGTGTGGGAAACGACGGGATGCTCGTGCTCGACGAGGGTGTCGGTCCGGTCTCAGTCGCCGTGCAGTGGGATGGTGATGCGGTTGTCTCGGCCATGCTCACGGCACCACGAGCACCGATCCTCGGGCCGGCGGGACCGCTCCGGCGGTCGGAGATCGCGGAGTTGCTCGGCATCAGCGCTCGGGATGTCATCGATAGTCCCCGGGTAGCCTCCTGTGGTTCGCCCGTTCTGGTGGTCCCGGTGCGGTCGCTCGAGGTATTGGGACACTGCCGACTCTCGATCGATCGGTGGGTGAGGTTCTGCGAACCGATCGAGGACTTGCGCAGTCTGTATGTCGTTGCAGATGTCGGTTCGGAGATCCGCGCCCGGATGTTCGCTCCCCATCACGGGGTCATGGAGGATCCGGCTACTGGATCGGCGGCAGTGGCGCTGACGGGACTCTTGGCGCTCGGTCGCGCGGATGGAACGCACGCGTGGACGATCCGGCAAGGCGTCGAGATGGGCCGTCCATCGGAACTCGTTGTCGAAGCCGATGTCGAGGAGGGCAGAGTGGTAACAGCACGCGTTGGCGGGAGCGCCCGGAAGACGATCACGGGAGCCATCGCCATCCCGGAGTCCTCAGTCGGACGTCCCCCTGAGGTATCGACCCGCCGCCAATCCTGACAAGTAGGCACCTTCGATCTTCGGTCCCCCGAAGGCGTCGCCTGCGAGCACGATGGCCCCCCCGCCGTGATGCTCGAGCGCCATGAATCGATCGCTCAGCGTGGACACAGGAGTTGCGTATCGCCATCGTTTGAGCTGGGGTTCGACCAGCAACGATGTCCCCAGTTCGGCATCGACGAGGGCCACGAGTTCCATGAGCGCGTCGGTATCGGGATCGTCCCAATGCGCCCGGGACCAGTCCGATGATGCGTGGGCGGTGAGACTGGGGGAGGAGCCGACACCCTTCGAGGAGTTGTCGACGACGATCGACAGGGCCCCAGTGTCGAAGCGACGAGCGCCGGACGCACCAAGTTCGAGTGGCGCCGAACATGACGCGAGGATGGCGAGCGTGGGGTCATAGCTGACTGATTCGAGCAGCCGTCGCTCGTCGTTCGAGATCACTTCAGCGTCGAGGAGCGCCAATGTCTGGGGGAGCGGGCTGGTGATCACCGCCGCATCGAGCGTCAGTGACTCCTCGGCTCCCGTGCTGTTGTCGCCGGTGATCTGGACGACGCCGTCGGGTGTGTATGACACCGAGGTCGCCATCCATCCGCACCGAACGTCAGCGAGCGGTTCAGCCATCCACTTCGCCAGTTGATTCATGCCCCCAGCAATGGCGTATCGGGGATGGCCGTCGGGTGGGTCGCCGAACCCGTGATTCCACTCGACCAGCAACCCGTCGCGCTCGAGACGATCACGAAGTTCGGCCATCTCGGTTGAACGAACCGTGAAGAACTGGGCCCCATGGTCGGCGACCGCTCCAGCATCGTCGAGCCGTCGCGTCGCCAGGCGACCGCCGACCGATCGTGCTTTGTCGAGCACCGTCACCTGGTGGCCCGCGTCGGTCAGAACGCGTGCCGCTGCGAGCCCCGCGATCCCGGCCCCGAGAACGGCGACGCGGCGGCCGGTTGCTGGCGACGGTGCGGGTTGAGAGCTCACGAATTCGCAGGCTATCGACAGCTCAGTAACATTCGCCGCCGTGGCCCGTGTCCTTGTCTCCGAAGCAATCGCCGATCGTGGATTGGATCAACTTCGCGCCGCTGGGCACGAGGTCGACGTCCAACTGGATCTGTCCCCCGAACAACTCTTGACCGCCATTGTCGGCGCTCAGGCGTTGATCATTCGATCGGCGACGACGGTGACCCGTGATGTGCTCGCCGCTGGGACGGACCTCGTCGTCGTTGGCCGTGCGGGCATCGGCCTCGACAACGTCGACACCGCCGCTGCAACCGACCTCGGTGTGATGGTGGTCAACGCACCGCAGTCGAACACGCTCAGCGCCGCGGAACACACCATGGCCCTGCTCCTCAGTCAGGCTCGCAACGTTCCCCAAGCCCACGCCGCGCTGAAGGCGGGCCGTTGGGAACGGTCGAAGTGGAACGGCGTCGAGCTGGCCGACAAGACCCTCGGCATCATCGGGCTCGGCCGTATCGGTCGACTCGTGGCGCAACGCTGCCTCGCCTTCGGCATGAAGCTCGTCGCGTATGACCCGGTTGTGTCAGAAGATGCGGCGCGTCGCATGTCAGTCGAGATGATGTCGCTCGAAGACCTCATGGCGCGGGCTGACTTCGTCACGCTCCACCTTGCCAAAACCAAGGACACCATCGGGCTGATCAACGCTGAACTTTTGGCGAAGGCAAAGCCCGGCATCCGAATCGTCAACGTGGCTCGTGGTGGCATCATCGACGAGCAGGCGTTGGCCGACGCGATCGCCAACGGCCCGGTCGCTGGTGCCGCCATCGACGTGTTCTCCACCGAACCGTGCACCGATTCGCCCCTGTTCGCGTTGGACCAGGTTGTCGTCACGCCGCACCTCGGTGCGTCCACGGTCGAAGCGCAGGACAAGGCCGGCGACACCATCGCCGAGATGGTGCAGCTGGCGCTCGCTGGTGACTTCGTTCCGTACGCCGTGAATGTCTCCGCCGGTGACGTATCGGAGATCGTCCGGCCCTATCAAGGTCTGTCCGAGGAGCTCGGACGGCTGTATGCCGGCCTGGCTGGCGCGGTGCCCGATTCGCTCGAGATCACCTATCAGGGCGAGATCGGGCAGTACGACACACGGATCCTCACCTTGTCGGTACTCAAAGGGTTCTTTGGGGCATCGAGCTCACAGCCGGTGAGCTACGTGAACGCTCCGCAGCTCGCCGAGGCAGCCGGGCTCGACGTGCGACCTACCTCGATGACGACCTCACAGGACTATCAGAACCTCATCACGATCCGCGGTGGGACGAACTCGATTGCGGGCACGCTGGTCGGACTCAATGGCGTGGCCAAGGTGGTGATGGTCGACGATGCATCCGTGGATATTCAGCCCGCAGCTCACATGGTCGTGGTCCGCAACGATGACGCCCCCGGCATGATCGGCCGGGTGGGCGTCGGTCTCGGCGCCGCCGGCATCAACATCAAGGACATGGTGGTCGGTCAGACCGCCGATGGGGTGGCGGCCTTGATGCTGATCTCGACCGATGTGGTCGTTCCCGACGATGTGGTGGCCGATCTGGTGAGCCAACCCGGCATCGAATCCGTCTCGGTGATCAGCAGCTGAGATCAGCTCGAGGTTCCTACGGAAAGTGCTGACACGCGTCCGCGGACGCGTGTCCCCCACTCAACGTTTCGATGGCGGACCGACTCACACGGTGACGGGATAGCTCCTCGCAGGACGGCTGGTCCACGCACATTCGCAGGTTCGTCCCGTTGCCGTGCCCGATGATGTGCGGGACGAGGAACCGCGTCTTCGATTTTTGCTTCGGGCTAATGGAAAGCGAGCTTCGCTCGGTCAGCGTAACGACACCCTGCGACACCGAATCTCGGCCGCCCAGCACGAAGGAACACATCGTGGCTGAAGTTCTCACGCACAGTGCCGAACACGCGTCTGTGGACGCGTATTTGCGACGCAGGGTGAGAACAACCACCGAGAAATCTAGAACCCCGTCTATCGGTAACCGACAATGAATCGACAGATGCCAGTCCGCTGCGACTGTCGCTATCCAACGGGGGCTGTTTACGGTGGTCTCGACCACTGCGGCCGCACCACCCGAGCGGCCCACCACTCAATACTCCTTCGCGAGGGAAAGGGGGCCGTCCCCTAGCCTGACTGCGTGGAGAACGACGCGTGGGTCCAAGTCGCACCCGACCAGTACGAGTCGTCTTGGGCCCCTTCGACGCGAGATTCGAATTCAGTCCCAGCATGGATCCGAGCGCCTGGCCGGCGATCCGGGAGCCTTCCCCGTCAGTGACGATCGATCTGTCGCGGATCTTCGATCATGAGGGTCCTCGATTCGCCGCCGGAGCTCAGGCGGTCGACTCGTTCGGGCTGTACGCCTTCACCTGCGTGACCGAGGTCGACGAGGAGTTTGTCGTGCTTGACTGGCAGCACCCGTGCTACCGGTTCTCACCGCACAGCCCCAAACCGGAGCGCGTGGCAGCGTGACGTCGAAGCGTCTCAGAAGGTGAGCGCCCCGGTTCGTTTGGCCAAGAGATCGAACGACAGCACTTGGCGTCCGGCGACGGCATAGATCGACCCCGACGCCACGAATGCCCTGGTGATTTCCATGGGAGCCATGCACGAGTCCACGATTCCCGGAGCGGAGTCTCCCGGGGAAGGGCCGGACGACCTCGTCCCGGGATCGCCGAGTGGCGGGTAGTTGATGCACGAGCGCGTGGTCGGGTCGGCGGTCAATCGTCCGACTTCGGTGACGGTGTCGCCGCTGACCTTCAACACGATGGCCACCGACTGGGGTTCGACGTTCGGCCAACTTCTTCCCACGATCAACGCCAATCTGCTGTCTGGATCCCAGGTGAAGCTGTGCGGGTCGAAGCCGGCGTTGAGCGAGGTGTTCGGGGCTGTCCAACT